>CAJWQP010000001.1 GCA_913045445.1 uncultured Nitrospina sp.
CTGTTAAGCAGTATTTACCGGGGAAGGCCTTAGGGTCTTCCCCGGTTTTTTTTTGGTCAGGCGAAATTATTTAGAAAAAAAACCTCCAAACAATGCTACTGACCTTGACTCTCCCATAATCTTGTGAGAAATGCCAACTCGTTAAATAGTAATGAGTTAGGCTTATTGCGAGTTCTTCTTGAAAAAAATCTTTTCTTGCCAAGGGTGCATCATAGATTTACAGGCTGGTAGGCTATTCTCCTGAATGTAGCTGACATGTACTGGTTTGTTTTGTCAGGGGGCGGATGGGGCTTCTTTGTTTCTCAAGAGCCAGATTCACTGTATATAAAATGTTTGTCAGTTAATTCATATCTGGGCCAAGTGGTTCACTGAACTGCAAGGCCTTACTATTTTGTATTGCCTTTGTGTTTCTTCCCAGCCTGATTTGTTTAAGTATAAGTCCATCCCAACTATTTCGAGAGCGCTCATGTTTGTATTTGACCCTATTAATCAAGGACTGGAATTCCTTGCTTCTCGCGACCTGGAAAAAGCGGAAAGCATGTTCTTAAGGATTATAAATGATCCTTACTCCCAAAAGAATGAATTGGCAGAAGCAAGGACCTACTTGAATGATATTCGTTCTTGTCAGTCAGGATCAGCCAGTCTTGACTTTGGCAGTTATAAAAAACTATCCAAAAGGTCACCTTTATCTCTTGATGTTCTTAACGAGATGTTTGCTGAGTTATATTTTTCTAACGCTCAGACGTATCGTGAATTTGATGAAGTATTGGAAGAGCACATTCCCCGGGTCATCAATCGGTTGAAGCAAATAAATATCAGAGATGTTGTTGCTCGTGACAAACTTTTTGACCAAATGGGGAAAGGCGGCATTCGTGCCATCAAACAAAGTATCGAGAAGGTCAATAAGGGCAAAGAGCGTGGTAATCTTACTTTTGATTTGTATCGCTGGAAAACATTGTTCAGGAAGTTCATTGAACAAATAAATCCATTACTTTTGGAGCGTCACCTTGAGCTTTTAAATCATATCCTTCAGACCGCGGAAATAAATTTGCTTGAGGATTCCAGGTTGACCTCACTGACTCCGAAGTACAGGTGGATCATTGAAACCACAATCAAGAGTAAATGGTTTCTGTTGAGAAGTTATTTTTTTAAGGCCCGGTCCGAGACTGAATCTCAATTCAGTAAAAAAGAAGGTACACGCAAGTACTGGGAAGAGGTTAAGTACAAGAAGACAAAAATATTCGAGGAGTGTGGATTCAGCGAACAGAATATTCAGAAATTTCTTTTTATTGATAAGTTAAATTATAACACTCTTAAGGAGATTCATCAGTTTTCAGCAGATTTAGGGTTAACTCTGGTTCCCAGGGACGTGAGTTTGGCCCTGAGGGGCGTGAGCAAGTCCAGAGACCATATAAGGGAAAGAGCGGGAATATTGATGGGGCAGAGGAAGAGTTTTCAGGATGAATTGCGAGACCTTGGTTTTTCCAGAGACAGCTCATATGAAATAGCCAGGCAGGCAAAGCGAAAAAATTCTCATCAAATTTCAGATGCTTTTCAAACAGCGTTGAAGGTTACCCGCGATGAGATTTATTGGTATCGAATTTTCCCTCAATCACATACTTTGAAGGACAAAATTGAGGCCCAATGCTGCAAGCATTTAAGTACGGTTCGTATTCATATGTTCGAGAGAGGTCGGCTGAATAAAATTTTACTTCAGGAAGGGAAGTCACTTGTCCGAAAATACCTTATTCGTATTTATGGAGAAAGTGTTGTAGGTCTTCATTGTTATTTTCGATTAGAAACTATTCATCAATATTATAAATTGAAATTTTTTGAGTATCATAGCAAGCATATTCCCAGCGTTTCCGAACTAATAAAAATCAGCCGAAAAGATTTCAAACCTCTGGTCATAAACGGGTACAATACTTTTGTGAAGAAAAGGCGATTGAGTGTTCCCCCTGACCTTTATGATGCGGTCAAGACACACATATCGCTCACCTCCTGGGAAGATCAGTACACAACTCCGGAAGAAAAGTTATTGCTGAAATTCTGGTTCTTGATGGACCATGGGGTAAGTATTACTCAGGGGCTTGTCCAGAAGGGGATTTTTAAGCCCAAAGCGGATTTGTTGGCGAATGTTAAAAATCAGGGTGCAGAATCTAAGAGCTGATTTAGTTTTTGCTGCATTTCTTTAAGCGGCATCAGGTCGCCTTTTTTTGATGCCACGGCAATGCCGTTCCGATATGCTTCGATAGCTTCTTCCTGTCGCGAAAGTTTTTCCAGAGTTTTCCCTAAAAGGACATAGGCGGCAGAATAATCATTATATTCTTTTACAACTGTTAATAGCGGAGTCAAGGCTTCTTCATAGTGTTGAAGATCGTAGTAAACGGATCCCAGTCCAAAATTTGCTACCTGGTCAGCAGGATCTATTTCCAGAACCTGTTTGAACATTGAAACCTTTTGTTCTTTTTCCGCTTTATTTTTATTCGCATTATCCTGACTTTTCTTTTTAGCCATATTTTCTGAAATTGCTTTTTCGAACTCCAGGGCTGTTGCTTCCCCTTTTTCCCGTTCGGCTTCTTCAATACGACCTTGTTGCATGTAGTATATGGAAAGGTTGGTATGGGCCATGATTTCTTCAGGGTCAATTTCCATCAGCCTTTTCATCAGTGCGATCGCCTCATCCAATTTGTTTTGTTTGGATAGAAACACCCCCAAGGCCTCATATGCGTCAGCATTTTTGGGGTCGAGCTCAATAGCCTCTCTGAGGAGGGCGACAGGCTGTTCCAGGTCGTCCTGATCTTTATACAGTACGAGCGCTTTGTCATGCAGACGCCTGGAATGATCTTTGCGGGTTTGCGGCTGATAAAATGGGAGAAGGCAGGTTCTTATTTTACAGGGAGCCCCCCCTACAGTTACATTCAGGTCCACGTCAGGACTGCGATAATCTTTTTGGATATAAGCCAGCGCGATAGTTTTTTGGAGCGAGTATGAAAATACCGAGCTTTTTATAGTCCCAATTTTTTTTGAATCCATTTTAATTTCGCTGTCAACCAGGGGGAGGTCATTGCCTTCCATGACTAGTCCCATCAAGGCAAAGTTTGGCGCTCCGTAGGTCTTGATGCGGGCAATGACTTCCTGCCCAATATAGCAACCCTTGTTATAGCTGACTGAGCTGTGCTCGAGTCCTGTTTCCGGGAGGATATTTTTTTCATCCAAATCTTTCCCGTAACTGGGGATACCTGCTTCAATGCGAAATACTTCTCGCGCGTGAGAGTCAACCTGGATCAACGGATGTTTGATTTTGACTTCTTGTAATTTTTGCAAGATGGAATTTTTAATTTGGGTTGGGAGAGCCAATACGCACCCTTCTTCTCCTGTCAGTGATTTGTTGATTATCATGCAAGGTTGCGCATCCAAATCAAATAGGCGGATATCGTTTTGTTTCTCCGGAATGGGTGTCGAGCCTTGTATAAAATCTTGAATGATACTTGAGCTTCTCGGACCTTGTATGGTCAGAAGAAAATGGTCGGGTGACGATAGACTGACATCCTCGCGAAAAAGGAATGTTTCCAGGTGATTCAGTAGCTTTTCCTTTTGTACAGATTCGACCAGAATAATCACAGACTCTTCGCCTGTGCGGTGAAGGGAAAATGTTGCGATGATTTTTGCTTTCCGGTCAACAATAGCGGTGCTTTGTCCTTGCCCTATATTTAATTTATGTACATCGTTGCTTGTTTGAGTTTGGAAATAGTTTAGAACATCTGATCCACTTGCAGACACAAGGCACCAGTCATCGAGAAAAAAGTAGCCGGCTTTTTCGCGGAGGTACTGGTGGTTTTCCTGTGAGGTGAGAGTAGTTTCCAAGTAACGAATGAATAACCCTGCTACATGCGGACAGGGTATTCTGGTAAAGTTGAAGCGATTCTTAGCTGATGGAGAAAGATTCTCCGCAACCGCAGGTAGAGGACGCATTTGGGTTTACAAAGACGAATCCTTTGCCGTCAAGCCCGCCTTTATAGTCCAGCAACATGCCCTTAAGATAAATCAGGCTTTTCGCGTCCATGAAAACATTGAACCCTTCATGTTCAATGACGGTATCGCCCTGTTCCTTTGGGGTGAACTTGAGATCATAGGACAAGCCAGAACAGCCGCCACCTTTTACCCCCAGGCGCAGACCAATTTCCGGATTATTCTCCGATTTTATCAGTTTTCTCACTTCTTCCTTGGCAACCAGTGAAACCTTGATAAATTCCTGTGCAACTGCCATTCGTTTCTCCAGTGGTAAAAGTCTGTACTTAATTGAAATGTTACCCGGTTAGATAACATTAAGGCTCTTGAAGTTTCTAAAATTATACTGGAAAATAAAGAAAATATACAGTTTTTGCTGGAAAAGCCAGTGAAAAAGAAATATCATTTTTCTTATAAGCACTTTAAAAACAAATGGTTGTTTGGTCCCCTCTGGTGAGGGCAGTATAAGCCTGCATAAGACAATGAAAATATAAAACTTTTCACAGGATATGGAATCAAATAAACTGCAACATATTCAAAAACTCACCATCTAAAGGGAGACAAGGTAATCGATGATCAGTATTCCAGATTTAACAGCTTTGGTGAAAGAGGGTATTTCTGATGCCGAAGTCGAAATACTCGACCGGACGGGGATGAAGGATCACTTCATCATTCATGTGACATCAGCAACATTCGAAAGTATGGATATCATGGCAAGGCACCGTGCGGTGCAGGCTGTTTTAAACCCAGCGATGCAGGATGGACGAATCCATGCCGCAGAAATTAAAACTGCAACACCATCTTGAAAAATAAGAATCTACCGATAAGTTCTCACCCGAAACATTAATCTCGTTTTATTTTAATAGGAGTTTTACAGGATGTCTTCGATCGACGATGAAATTAAACAAGAAGTAGCTGATAACAAGATTTTGATTTATGGCAAAGGCACCAAATCTGCCCCGCAATGCGGATTTACCGTTGAAACAATCCAGTTTTTTAACAAATATGGACATCCGTTTGAAGTGATAAACGTCTTGGATAACATGGAAAAACGAGATGCCTTAAGCAAAATGACCAATTGGCCGACGTTGCCCAAAGTTTTTATCGATGGCAAGTTTTATGGAGATACCGACATCCTTGATGAAATGGAGGCCAAGGGTGAAGTAGAGCCATTGTTGAAAACAGCTTTCGGCGAGTAATCCACGCTAACTTTTCCATTGAGGTATTCATGTCAGATGCTTTAGAAACAGGGGATCGTGCGCCCGCATTTGAATTGCCCGCAGTTTATGGGTACAAATCAGGCGCGTCCAGTCCTTCCGCTGAAGAAAAGGTCATGGTCAAGCTGAAGGATTTTCAGGATAACAAGTGGGTGGTATTGTGTTTCTATGCCCAGGACAGCAGTCCCGAAGATACCCGGTTGATGATCGGATTCAACGAGTGGAACAGGAAATTTAAAACCCGCGAGGTTGAGGTTCTGGGGTGCAGTTGGAATGGAATCAACTCGCATCAGCAGTTCATCGAGGTGTACCAGATGGGTTTTACTTTACTGGCGGATGAATATAAAAGGGTCACTGAATTGTATGGTGTGATTAAAGAAGAGGATGACCTGGGGCAAATGGTCAAAGTGATAGAACGCTCCACTTTCGTGATCGATAAAACGGGAATGATCCGCGCGGTATGGAGAGATCTTGAAGACCTGCGGGAACATCCGAGAGAAGTCTGGAGCTTTATCCAGAAAGAAAAGAAAAGTTAGAATAGTAGTTTTTATGCAACGATGAAAGGGCCTCATTAGAGGCCCTTTTTTTATGTTTGTTCGCTTGTTTAATCCGATTGCAAATTTTCCTCAAAATTTTTGCAGATGGTATCGCGGATAGCTTCGAGTGATTCATCGCCCTTTTTTTTGTCTCCTCCTTCAAGGCTTATGCAAGGGGAGATGATGATTCTGACGAGGCCCGGATGAATCATCATACTGCCTTTACGGATGATGTTTCGCGTCCCGGTAATGGTAACAGGGACCATTGGCACATCCGCACGCTGAGCCAGAAGCTGGCTCCCTTTTTTAAAGGGACCGATGGTTCCATCTTCCGACCGTGTGCCCTCTGGAAATATGACAACAGAATTTCCCGCCTTGACCGATTCGATAGTAGTCAGGAAAGCCTGATATGATTTTTTTCTATCACCCCTCTCTACAGGAATATAACGAGCCGCGCTCATAGCCCAGCCCATAAATGGAACACGAAACAGACTGGCTTTGGAGACCCAGCGAAGTTGAACGGGTAAATAACCCGATAAAGCGAAGATGTCATAGTATCCCTGGTGATTGGCTATGAAAATTTGTGCCCGGTTCTGAAGAAGGTTTTCCATACCAGAGATTTCAACCCGAATGCCATTCCACCGGCAAATCAGTTTGCTCCATAGAGCCGCAATTTTATGGGACGTGTTTCCGCTTCGATCAAATACTCCAACAATGATAGACAGGGTCCCTAGAACGATGGATAGAATCGTAATTAAAACCCAGAAGCGTAAAGTGTGGTAAAACGATGAGGCAAGTTTCAAAATCTTTTCACCCGAATCTGATAAATAGTCAATTGTTGAAACCTGGCAGGTCGGTATAGAAAGACAGTCATGAACCAGACTTCGCGAATAAAATGGTCAGATAAAATAATTTGGCTGGTGTTTTCATTGGCGCTGGGGTGGCCGGTTCATGGTTCGGCCTGGGGGCTGGAGGCACACCGCATTGTTGGTTTGTTGGCCGATCAGCACCTTCTGCCAGAGGTCCGAAAACGAATCAAACAGAATTTTAACATAACCAGTCTCGCAAATGTAGCCAATTGGGCAGACCGTGTTAAGGACAAAAGATCGCAAGGTCCCTGGCATTATGCGAACGTTCTTAAAGGTGAGATGACTTATGTGCAGGCAAGAGATTGTGCGGATGGGAAGTGCGTGGTTGAAAAAGTCCGTGAATTTTCGGAGGCATTATCAAAGTCTACTTCATCTCATCAAGACCAGCTGGAAGCTTTGAAATATCTTGTTCACTTTGTCGGCGACCTGCACCAACCCCTGCATCTAGGAAACAGGAAAGACCGGGGAGGAAATAAAATCCAGGTGAAACTTCGAGGTAGAAAAACCAATCTTCACGCGCTTTGGGATAGCGGCTTTGTGAATATAGACGATGATAATCTGTTACAATACGCCCGGCGTTTGGCTCGGCGTGTGTTGCCCACAGATCATTTGGAGTGGGTGCGATCCGATATAGTGGATTGGGCCAATGAATCCAGAAAGCATGCCCTGATATCGGCTTATGATAAAGAGATAATGTCTACGGGAGTATTGACCAAAGCCTATATCCAGAGAGCCAGAGAAGTTATAGAGCTTCGCCTGAGTCAGGCGGGGGTAAGGCTGGCTCATCTGCTTAACAGTAGACTGAATTAACTCATTCGCAAAGGGAGAAACCGGTGGTTGAAGAAAACCCATTATTTTTTAAACAATTGCTATCCGGAGTGGATGTAGGAAAGTCGGATTCTTCCGCTCAACAAATGGCAAACTTCATTTACCTGATTGGAGATAAAAATACACGCGAGTGCGTGATAGTCGATCCTGCATGGGATATTGATGGGATACTCAAAGTTATTGAAGGTGAGGAAATGACGCTTAAAGGTTCCCTGGTAACTCATTACCACCCCGACCATGTTGGCGGGAGTATCTTTGGCATGAACATCAAAGGACTCGCGGAATTGATGGAGAAAAGTCCCGCTCCCGTTTATGTAAATAAACATGAGGCAGATGGATTAAAACAAGTGACAGGTCTTTCCGACACAGACCTGCGTTTGACGGATAGCGAAGAGAAGATCAAGGTAGGGGAGATCGATGTTACTTTTCTGCATACGCCGGGTCACACTCCGGGGTCGCAGTGTTTTCGGGTAGGAGATTACCTGGTTGCCGGAGACACCCTGTTTCTACAGGGGTGTGGTCGCGTGGATTTGCCTGGAGGTGACAGCGAGGAAATGTACCATACACTGACTCGCCGACTCGCCAAGATTCAGGATGAAATCGTGCTTTATCCCGGACATAATTATGGCGGCAGGCCGTTTGATGAGATGGGGAATGTTCGCGAAACCAATTCGTATTTACAAATCAATCGTTTGGAAGACTGGCTGGCGATCATGGGGGGCTAGTCAGGTTTCCCGCTTAAATGTAACTTTTTTCTAGCAGTATTCTGACTTGCATCTTTCCGATAAATCTCATAGATTGTCGGCAGATTACGGAGCAGGGTGCCTGTAGCCACAGGTTTCCAGATAAATTATTCTCTATATCCTTAAACCACTTTTTTACGAGGTTTGATACATATGCGAACTATTTTATCCATGTTTGCCAAGTCGCCGTTCAAGCCGTTGGTGAGCCATATTGATTATGTCAATGAATGCGTCAACCAGATCGTTCCCCTGTTCGAAGCCTATAAATCAGGGGACCATAAAATGGTTGAGACAATTTCAAAGTCAATAGAAAAGGCTGAGTACAAAGCCGACCAGATTAAAGATAATATTCGTCTCCACCTTCCGCAAAGTATTTTTCTTCCCGTGGATAAAAGAGATTTCATGCACCTTTTGTCAGCGCAGGATGATATCGCCGATGCTGTGGAAGATTTGACAGTTATCATGCGTTTGAAAAGTATTGATATCCCGGAAGAATTAATTGAACCCTTAATGGAACTGGTTCGGCACGTTGTGGAGACTGCGAATAAGGCGTGTAGCATGATTCGCGAATTGGAAGATTTACTGGAGTCCTCGTTTGGCGGGGCCGAAGCAGAGAAAATTGAAAAAATGGCCCAAGACCTGGGAACTTCCGAGTGGGAAGCAGATAAAAAACAGTTTTTGATAGCTAAAAAATTATTTTCCATGGATGATAAACTTAATGCCGCTGAACTGATTCTGCTCAACGAGTTGGTGAAAAAGCTTGGTGGTGTGGCTGATCAATCTGAAAAAATTGGTAAAACTCTTCGTATGTTTCTCTCCCGTTGATTGAATTTCTGCATCAGCACGATGACGATTAAATTATCCGAGAGGTTATTTTGGATTTAAATACTTTCTTGCTGGTCTTTGCCATCGCGGCCTGTATTTACATGGCCTGTAATATTGGGGCAAACGATGTCGCTAATGCGATGGGCACCAGTGTCGGCTCCGGTTCTCTCACCTTCAAGCAGGCTATTCTGATTGCCGCCGTTGCCGAATTTGCCGGGGCTTATCTTGTTGGCGGACATGTATCAGATACCATTCGCAAGGGAATGCTCGATCCCACGATCTTCGCAGACGATCCGATCCATCTGGTGTATGGGATGATAGGAGCGCTGATTGCTTCTGCTGTGTGGCTTAATCTAGCCAGTTACCTTGGCTGGCCTGTTTCGACCACTCATTCCATTGTCGGTGCCGTTGTTGGATTCGGTGTGATGGCTGGTGGACTGGACGCAGTAAGCTGGGGCAAGGTGGGGAAAGTTGTGATGAGTTGGGTCATTTCCCCGGCGATGGGAGGGTTATGCTCTTTTATTCTTTTCCGATTTATCACATATCAGATTTTCAGCAGACGCAATCCCTTGCTGTATGCGAAAAGATTGTTGCCTTACCTGGTTTTTATGGTGTGCATCATTCTTGCAAATGCCATGCTTTACAAAGGGTTAAAAAATCTTCACCTTGATCTTTCCTTTGTTCAGGCAATGGCTTATGCCATTCTTGTTGGCGTGGCAGGTTTTTTTCTCTCGAAGGTCATCGTGAAAAAAGTCCCAGACGTGCCAAAGAGAGAGATTCACAAACAACTGGAATCAACAGAAAAAATTTTTAAATACCTTCAAATCCTCACCGCGTTTTACATCGCCTTCGCTCACGGATCCAACGATGTGGCCAACGCCGTGGGACCACTTGCCGCAGTCGTTGCCATTCTGAAAAATGGAACCGTGCAGATGAAAGTGGATATGCCTTCGTGGATTCTCGCTATGGGCGGAGCCTGTATTGTTTTCGGACTCCTGATTTGGGGAAGGCGGGTGATGGAGACGATAGGAAACAAGATCACCGAAATCACCCCCTCGCGCGGATTTTGTGCCACCTTTGGCGCCGCTACCGTTGTCTTGGTTTGCTCAAAAATGGGATTGCCGGTTTCCACCACACACACCCTTGTGGGTTCGGTCATAGGCGTTGGGTTTGCCCGTGGCTTGCCTACACTCAACCTTGGGATTATCCAGGAGATTGTAACGTCCTGGCTGGCCACGGTTCCCTTCACTGCAGTACTCTCTGCTATTTTATTTAAAATCCTACTGATTACCCTGGGCTGACCAACACCACAGATTAAAATGTTTTATAATGAGTCAGGGCGATTGAGAAGCATCCATGATTGGCAGGGGGGCGGGCTGTTGAAAGTGCTATGTTATCTGATTTTATTTTTCCTTTCCTTCCTTGTTTTTGAATCCATTTCAGTCATTGTTGCAGTGGGTGTTGCGTTGTTTGCCTTATATTATTTCACCGTAATAAAACCTTCCGGCAAACGACTTTAA
The DNA here is from genome assembly GCA_913045445.1 of uncultured Nitrospina sp. Taxonomy (GTDB): domain Bacteria; phylum Nitrospinota; class Nitrospinia; order Nitrospinales; family VA-1; genus Nitromaritima. The sequence goes on from CAJWQP010000001.1 coordinate 10,550, forward strand.
TCCAGTAAAAAAGGATGGCGTTCCATGTCAAAAATAGTATCCGGTCAGTTGCGTAAAATGACCCATGAGGCTGACACGCCTGTTAAGTATTTCCTGAGTCTGAACGATGAACGGTATCCGTTGACTCCCGAAGTGGGTCACCGTGTCAGCATGAAATTTACCGGAAAGATCACCTGTATCGAGTGCGGCCGCAGGATCAAGAAAACCTACAATCAGGGATATTGCTTTCCCTGCACACGGGATTTGCCGGAAAATGATATTTGCGGAGTGCGTCCGGAAAAGTGTCAGCACGACAAAGGGAATGAGGCCGACCGTGAATTCTATGAAAAGTATTGCAATATAGATCACTTCGTTTATCTGTCACAGACTTCCGGGGTGAAAGTGGGAATAACCCGTCACTATAATATCCCAGGTCGTTGGATTGACCAGGGGGCGGTGAAAGCATTGATCATTGCCAAAGTTCCCCGGCGGATTTTATCGGGGCAGATCGAGGTGGTTCTGGCTAAGAAGATTTCCGACCGGACCAATTGGCGGAAAATGATTTTTGGGCAGATTGAGGATGTTGATTTCCCCGCGATGCGGGAGCAAATGATAGCAAGCATTCCAGAGGACCTTAGGAAATATGCTTTGCAAGGGGAGAAGGTTCAGTCCTTCACCTATCCTGTCGAGTCTGTTCCGGAAAAAATAAAAAGCCACAACTTGGATAAGGAGAATGAGTTTGTCGAGAAGCTTACCGGTATTAAAGGCCAGTACCTGATATTTGAAAACCGGGTGATCAACCTGCGAAAATACGCAGGCTACCATATTGAATTTGCATTTGAGGAGTGAGAAGAAATGCTTGCTCCCTTTTTAGGGGGAGCTTCAATGAACCCCTCTTTTCAAAGAGGCCTGTCCAGAGCAAAGCGTGGGAGGTTGGGGTGGTTTAAAGGTTTGCAACGAAACAAAAAAAGCCACACCCGACCAACGCCGGGTGTGGCTTTTTTGTAAAGCGTTTAACGGGTTAGGCGGCTAACTTGACTATTTCCCCTTCAAAAGCAGAATCGGTTGAAGTCGGGTTTGAAGTGGGGCTCACCTTGGCAATCTTGATATTTTTCGCCAGCCCCAGTTTCTTGAGAGTCCAGATAGCCATCCAGGTCATGTCAATTTCTCCGGGACGCAGGCCATGTTTTGCAGATTTTGCAAAAGCGTGATGGTTGTTGTGCCAGCCTTCGCCGTAAGCGATGATGGCCACCCACCAGCAGTTGGTTGCCAGATCATCTTTCAGTTGAAAGTTTTTATAGCCGAAAGCATGGGCCGCGCTGTTAACAAACCAGGTGCCATGATAAACCACTACCAGGCGCAGGAATATTCCCCACACCACCCAGGGTAACCCGCCAATAGCCAGAAAAATAAATCCAAGAATAAACTGGTTTTTAATATAATGGTTTTCTAGGAACTGGTAGAACTTGTTGTCCGTAAGATCTTTCGTGTAGCTTTGAATTACTTTTGGGTCGTCAAACTCAGGATTTTTATAGAGCATCCATCCGAGATGTGCCCACCAGAGACTGTCTTTGGCGCTATGCGGGTCCCGGTCTGTATCCGATCCTGCATGATGCATCCGGTGATGGGCTATCCACTTGATAGGTCCGTTCTGGCAGGCCAGTGATCCGATAAACACAATTGTGTTTGCCAGCCATTGGGGAATATCCATACCCCTGTGTGCCAGATATCTGTGATAACCGAAACAGATGCCGATGGAAGCCGTCAGCCAGTGCATAAATAAAAACAGGCCCACTGCGCTCCAGGAGAATGCAAATGGAAATAAGGCCAATAAAGCGCCAACATGCAAGAAGATGAAAAAACCAGCTATTTCCTTGTTAAACGTGAGTTTGGGTTTTACGCGGGTAAGTGTTGGCATAGACTCTTTTTTCCAATAGGTTATTAAATTTGTCGTTTACTTCTACTTGTGACTATACTAACCCTGAATATGGAAATCCTATGTAAAAGTTATGTAATATTAGGAGATAGGGAGATTTGGCCACATCTGAAGATGTCACCTGAAATAGAGATTCCAATATGAATCGACTACGAGCATTATTTCACCCGATATTCGTTTTTATAGGGGTGCAGGTTGCCTGGATAGGCTTGATGGCGGTCTGGATATACTGGTATGTTAAAAACAGCCAGAATCTGGCTGAGTTTGCGCAAAACCTTCCGCCCGAACTTCTGGAATCGGACCTCAACTGGGTCGTCCTGCTGGAGGGCGGGGTGTTGATGTTCATGATTCTCGCCGGGGTTTACGTGATATTCGTCTATTGGAATAAACAGGCCCGGTTGAACCAGCTTCAGAGCAACTTTGTTTCCAGCGTGTCGCACGAATTGAAATCGCCACTGGCATCCATTCAGCTTTATCTGGAAACGCTCAAGTATCAGGAGGTATCGCCGGAAGAGACACGCGATTTTGTGGAAACCATGCTGGTCGATACAGGGCGCTTATCAGATCTGATCGACAATATTCTGGAATCCAGTAAGTCCGACCCCAAAAGCATGCAACTCCAGTTCACTACAGTGGACATTGTGGCATTTTTGCGGGAAACGATAGAGCATCATAAAAGACTGTTTGAAGACAAGCACTGCGAGGTCAAGCTCAACATGGAGACTCAACCCAAAGTCAGCATGGACATGCGGGCCATACGCATGGTGTTTAATAACCTGATCGTGAATGCCCTGCGATATTCGTCTGCGGGTTCGTCCCTCACCATTCAAGTACAGCAGGATGAGGATTTTTGTAATATTGACTTTATAGATCAGGGATTCGGATTCGATAAAAAAGATTTGAAAAGAGTTTTTAAGAAATTTTATCGCGTGCAGAATCAGGAAACCCAGAATATTGAAGGAGCCGGGCTGGGCTTGTATATCTCCCAGCAAATTGTTAAAAGCCATAAAGGAAAAATCAGCGCGTCCAGCGAAGGCCGGGGAAAAGGAGCCTGCTTCACCGTCAGTTTGCCGCTGGCTACTTCTCTCAGCGAAACCAGGCCTGAAGAAACTACCGAAGAAGGGAATTGATTGTGCCGGAATCGAGCAGAATATTATTAGTTGAAGATGATCCTCATCTGGCGAAAGGGCTTCTGTTTAACCTGGAGCGGGAAGGGTACGAGGTTTTCTTGGTCGATAACGGAGTGTCGGCGCTCGATCAATTGCGGGGAAAAGATTTCGATCTGATCATCCTCGACCTCATGCTCCCTAAAATGGGTGGACTCGAAGTGGCTCGCACCATTCGCGAAACCAACATGCGCTTTCCCATCCTCATGCTCACCGCGAAGTCCTCAGACAAGGACCGGGAAATCGGATTGGAAGCGGGCGCCGATGATTACCTGGCCAAACCGTTTCACTTGCCAGAACTTTTGTTGCGAGTGAAAGGTATCCTGCGGCGGTCGGAGTGGTACAAAGAGCCAGTGCACGATCAGGAGATTTACCGCTTCGGCGAAATGTGGATTAACTTTGGCACCGGACAGGCGCACGGTGTCGATGGCGAGTTTTATCTCACCACCAAAGAAGCCCTGGTCATGAAACTGCTGGTCGAGCAGAAAGGCGATGTCGTCAGCAGAGAAGAATTGCTGGAAAAAGTCTGGGGCTACGATCCACAAACCGAGACACGAACCGTGGATAACTTTATTTCCCGCCTGAGAAAATACTTTGAGAAAGAACCGCAGAATCCAACCCACATCATCACCCTCAGGGAAAAAGGTTATCAATTCAAATCTGATAAAGATGGATGACCTTAACAAATGCAACTACTGAAATAGTGTGGTCAAGGGAGAGTTTGCGCCCTTTGCTTGTTAGTATGATGAAAATTAGGCTTGTCTAACTGATGGAGGCTTGGCCCTCTTTCCAAAGAGGTCTGTCCAGAGCGAAGCATGGGAGGCTGGGGTGATTTAAAACTTCTTGTGCCCAGCTCTCAATCCTTTGATATACCTAAGTTAGTTCCGTCTACAATTTCCAGTGTGCAATTTCTTCTGCCAGTTGGTTGTCGAAGCGTTCTACAGAAACGGGGTTGATGAACGGGCACTCGCCAATTACCGGTACTCCAGATAATTCGTGAATCAGGTTGGCTTGTCCCTTTTCCACATCGTTGAGAGGGTTATTGTCCGAGCGATTTAAAATGACTCCCGCGATTTCGATTCCGGTAGACTGAGCCGTTTTCAGGGTGAGGAGAGTATGGTTGAGCGTGCCAAGCGTTAACCGGCTCACGATAATGAGCGGGAGGTCCATATCCCGTATGAGATCGGTTATGAAATAGTCGGGTTTCAGTGGGACCATGAGTCCTCCGACCCCTTCGACCAGTATCTGATCATGCCGGGTCTGGAGTTTCCTGAAATTTTCCAAGATGGAGTCAATGGCTATCGTTTGTCCGGTCATTCGTGCGGCTTGCAGTGGTGCGGCTGGTGGCTGGAGGCGGATGGGGCAGACCTCTTCCAGCGCATCCTGATTGCCCGAAACCGCCAGCAGAAATTTGGCGTCGGAATTGGCTTCCGAACTACATTCAGGGTCAATTCCCGTCTCCATCGGCTTCATAACGCCCAAGTCCACTCTTCGTTTGTGGTAAAGGGCCAGGAGGCACGCGGTGACGACGGTTTTGCCGACACCGGTATCGGTTCCTGAAATAAAATAGCCTTTCGATTTCATAGTTTTCCCACCGGTGGGTTTTATGTCTCACACCGTTGCCACGCGTTTTTAAAAAATATGCTTCAGGACACTCTGTTTGCTTGCGGCTGCGCAGTTCGTTTTCTTCGGTAATATGACGTTGTCCGATTGTCCCATGTTCTCGCATATTTAGAAATTATTTTTTAGAGACTCATTGAGAGCATTCCGGGAAAGATAAAGTTCTGATATAATAGGGCCGGTTCAGTCAGATTCTCCATATTGGGAAAGGTGCGATAGATCATGGGTTCGGGAAAATTGGAAGTCACATGTCCCTGCTGTGAAACTAAAATGCAGGTTGATAAAAAAACGGGCGAGGTTATCTGGAAAAAGGAGAAGGCGAAAGCCATGCCTTCCCTTTCCGATATGGTGAAAGATCACAATGCCCATCAAAAGGAACAAGGGTCAATATTTAAGAAACGAAGTGAAGTGGAGAAAGATAGAAACCGCCTGCTGGAAGAGAAGTTCAAGGAAGCTCAGAAAAATGTGGACAAATCTGTAGATATTCCCCTTCGCGATATCGACCTGGATTAGTAGGGCAACTCCTGCCCTCCACTCATTAAAGCTTTGGGGTAGGCTGGACGGGCCTTCAGGTTTGCGAACAAGCAAGGCTAAAGCCTTGCCCTACCGCCGCTGGTTAATTTTCCACAACCATTCCATCGTAAGCCAGTTCTACGCCTTCGGGTAATTCTGCCGAAACCATTTCATGATCGAATTTATGATTGATGTGCGTGAAAATCGTGCGCCTGGGTTTAAGTTCTTCAACGGTGGCCAGGGCCTGGCTCAATGAAAAGTGAGTGGGGTGTGGGGCGAATCCGAGGGCATTGAGGATCAGGATATCCAAATCCTGCAACTGTTCCTTTGTTTCGTCGGGGATTCCACTGCAATCGGTTATATAGGCACAGTTATTGAGTTTGTAGCCCAGAATGGTCAATTCCCCATGAATGATATCGAGCGGCGTAACAGCGACCCCGCCGAGTGTAAACGTTTCACCATTAACAGGATGTAGCTTGAGCTTTGGCAACCCACCACCCATCTGTGTCGTTCCATTGAAGATGTAATCAAACTTTGTCCGAATTTCATGAATAGTGCTTTCATTCGCATAGCACGGGATGACCAGATTATTGAAAAAGTTGAAGCTTCTCAATTCATCTATTCCGTGCACATGGTCGGCATGATGATGAGTGTATAGAACCTGATTGATCTGGGTGATGTTGTTGGTCAGACACTGTTGCCTGAGGTCGGTCGACGTGTCAATGAGGAGATGGTTTCCGTTATTGCGGATAAGAATGGAGGAACGCAGGCGTTTGTTCCTGGGATCGGATGATGTGCAGACATCGCAGTCACAACATAGAGAGGGAACACCTGTGGATGTTCCTGATCCTAGAAAAAGGATATTCATTGATCCTAAAGGGATGCACCGACTCTCTTCAGAGTCGCCGGGGTTCTTGTTGGCTACAGTTCGACATTATCAGTGACTGATATCGCAGAGAGAGTCGTTCTCCTCGCACGGATGAGTCTCGAACTGAATGGTTGAATGTTTAATATTAAACTTATCAGCCAGCAGACTTTTGATTTCTTTCAAAGTTTTTTCAAACTGATTTGCCATACTATCATGAATCAGCGCATGAGTGCTCAACGCGTATATATTTGAGCAGATGCACCAAATATGAAGTTCGTGAATATCCTAAACTGCCGGGATAGCCTGGAGTTCTTTTTTCACTTCAGATAGTGACACGCCCTTGGGCACCCCTTCCAGCAAAATTTGAAGCACTTCTGAAAGCACATTCCATGCTCCCCAAAACAACAGTGAGGAGATACCGGTAGCCAACAGCGGGTCCACGATATTCCATCCAGTGAACCAGATGATAGCGCCTCCGATCAGAACACCCACAGAAGCGATGAGGTCGCCCAGAACGTGAAAAAAAGCGCTTTTAAGGTTCAGGGTCGTGCGTGTGTGCTGGAACGGGTCTTTGAGATAGTAAATCACGATCAGGTTGGCTATCAGTCCAATAGCGGCAACTCCCATGACCATTTCACTGTTGACTGCCGGTGGGCTTTGGTAACGCTGGAGAGCCTCGTATAAAATACCGCAGGCCATGAAAATGAACATGAAACCATTGACCACCGAGGCGAGGATCTCCATTCTATGGTAGCCATATGTTTTTTCACCATTGGATGGCCAGGCGCGCTATTTTAAGAGCGAATCAGCTCAAACTCAGTGACAGGACATCAGTGAGTATATGGGCCGCATCGCTCAACAGAGCCAGACTGTTAGGATACCTCCCACCACCTCAACACAGAGAATGCAAGAGGTGAGTACAACGGCCAGTTTCAAGCGTTTCTGAACCGTTTCGGAATCCATTGAACTTTTAGAATCTTTATCCACTTAAAACCATCTTTAATAGGTGTCTGGAAAAAAGTGGCTCCCTGAGAACAGAGGCTGTTTAAACACATGGCCAAAATTCATTGTAAATAACGGTCTTCCTTCCTGTCAAGGGAGCAGAAGAGGCAGGGCAGGTCTTTCAATACAACACCACTGAACCGACACCCCTCCAGCCTGTCTTTTAAACTCAGAGGAGTGGAGGCCAAGGTTTATTATAAGTAGAATCGATTAACATCGTATTTGTACCAGATTGGATAATTGTGATACATTGTGTTCCTTCAACCGTAACTTTTTCGTAAAACTTAGGAGAATAAAATGGCAACATTAGTTTCAAAACCTGCGCCCGATTTTGAAGCTCAGGCAGTAATGCCCGACGGTTCATTCAAGCAAATAAAGCTTTCCGACTTTAAAGGAAAATATGTGGTTTTATTTTTCTATCCTCTTGATTTTACATTTGTCTGTCCCACAGAGATCATTGCGTTCAGTGACCAGCAGGGAGAGTTTGAGAAACGAAATACCCAGGTGCTGGGCGTTTCGATTGACAGTCATTTTTCCCATCTGGCCTGGAGGAATACTGATCGCAAAACAGGTGGATTGGGCGAGATAAAATATCCACTGGTTGCCGATCTCAATAAACAGATATGCAAAGATTACGACGTGCTGGCGGATATGGGAATCGCGTTTCGCGGACTATTCCTGATCGACAAAGACGGCGTGGTACAGCATCAGCTCGTCAACAACCTGCCTTTGGGCAGGAATATTGGCGAAGCTTTGCGTATGGTCGATGCACTGCAGTATCATGAAGAGCATGGCGAAGTGTGTCCCGCCAACTGGAAAGAGGGATCAGATGGGATGAAAGCCGACCCCAAAGGATCGCAGGAATATTTCAATAAACACAATTAATTTGTAGCATTAAAGTTCTTTGGGTGGTTTGTCGGGCCCTCGAGCGAAATTTGAAAATCCCACGGGCGGAAACGTCCGTGGGCCTTTTTTTTATGATTGTTTTATGCAATGACGACGGTTTCAGTGCCGATGGAATCCGCACTATCTATAAAGAGCTATCCAGAATAGCCGAGGTGGTGATAGTCGCTCCAGAGACCGAGCAGAGCGCAATGGGTCATGCCATCACGTTGACCCAGCCGCTCAAAGTGCGCAAAGTGGTTGAAGGAGGGAAGTTCATGGGTTACGCCGTCAACGGAACCCCGGCAGACTGTATTAAAATTGCCACCACCGTACTTTTTGACCAGGCCCCTGAAATGGTGGTTTCAGGTGTCAACCTGGGAGGAAACCTGGGCACCTGCGCCATCTATTCCGGTACCGTATCCGCCGCAACTGAAGCCACGATAGAAGGAATTCCTGCCATAGCTGTATCTCTAAATACCTTTGAGAATCCCAATTTTGCATTTGCTGCCGAATTTGGTGCCAGACTCGCAGGGATGGTTTTAGAGAAAGGTTTGCCAGAGGGAGTGGCGCTGAACGTGAATGTGCCCGCTGTTCCCCGGTCAGAAATCAAGGGAGTGGCTGTTACCCGGCAGGGAAAATCCCGCGTGGTGGAAACTTTCGATAAGCGGGTTGATCCCAGAAATAATACATACTACTGGATGGCCGGGGAGATGCGCTTTGATGAAGTCGATGATAAGGCAGATTGTTTTCAGGTTTCAAATAACCATATTTCTGTTACGCCGATTCATTTTGATCTCACCAGTTATAAAACAATAGAGGAACTGAAAGGCTGGGATTTTTCTCTTTAGTTTTGGGTTGATAATCATAAAGTGAGTTCCTCGTTTATGAGTCGGGCAACTACAATAAAAAAAGGCCGATGAGCAAACGCTCATCGGCCTTTCTGTTTTTGTAGTAAAGAGGAATGCTCGTCTTTATACCTTGACTTCCGAAGTGCTGTCTTTCAAGGCTTCTTTTCGGCTGAGCTTTACTTTCCCCTGTTGGTCCACATCAATGACCTTCACTTTGATTTCATCACCTTCCGAGATTTCATCAGAGACGCTTTTGATACGTCTGTCGCAAATCTGGGAAATGTGAACGAGGCCATCCGTTCCCGGGAAGATTTCTACAAAGGCACCAAAGTCGACAATTTTCTTAACCTTGCCGAGATATACTTTGCCAATTTCCACTTCCTGGGTGAGATTGTCAATGTACTCGATGGCCTTGTCTGCCGCGGCCTGATCAGACGATGCAATAGAAACCAGACCGCTGTCATCGATATCGATGCTGACGCCGGTTTTGTCGATGATTTCACGAATGACTTTGCCGCCTGGGCCAATGATATCGCGAATCTTGTCGGTCGGTACTTTCATGGTGATGATTCTGGGAGCGTGCTTGGATAATTCAGCTCGCGGCTCATCCAGAGCTTTAGCCATTTCGCCCAGAATATGAAGTCGCCCTTCCTTTGCCTGTTGCATGGCCCTTCCCATCAAATCCTTATCCAGTCCGCCAATCTTGATATCCATTTGCAGGGCAGTGATTCCATCTTTTGTTCCTGCTACCTTGAAATCCATATCACCGAGATGATCTTCCGATCCCAGGATGTCAGACAGAATAGCGACATCATCACCCTCTTTGATAAGGCCCATGGCAATTCCCGCAACCGGGTTCGCTATGGGAACACCCGCATCCATCATGGCCAGTGAGCCGCCACATACAGAGGCCATCGAAGACGATCCGTTGGATTCCAGAATGTCAGAGACGATGCGGATGGTGTATGGGAACTTTTCTCTATCCGGCAGTACAGGAATCAGAGCACGTTCGGCCAGCATACCGTGACCAATTTCTCTTCGTCCAGGACCTCCGATAAATTTGGTTTCCCCGGTACAGAAGGCGGGGAAGTTATAGTGCAGGTAAAAATGCCTGACGCCTTTGAACTCCAGTGTGTCAATGCGTTGTTCATCCGCGTTGGTGCCCAGAGTGGCGCTTACCAGTGCTTGTGTTTCTCCACGGGTGAAAACGGATGATCCGTGAACCCGGGGAAGGTAACCCATCTTGATGCTGATGGGACGCACTTCATTGAGAGCTCGTCCATCAACGCGCTTCTGGTTTTCTATAATCATTTTGCGCACGACATCTTTTTCCGCGTCATGAAACAGATTGCCAAGAGTTCCTTTAAGAGCATCATCGCCTTCCGGGTTGACCTCGGCATCCATGTCACTTTTAATTTCACTCACAGCATTCGCTCGCTCATGTTTGCCAGTGATTTGCATGGCTTCATTGAGTTTTGAGCAAACGAGGCTATTGACCCGGTCTACAAGAGCGCCATCAATTTCTTCTTTCACCACGACCGCTTTTTCTTTATTGATTTTTTCTTTGAGCTGAATTTGCAGGTCGATCAGTTTTTTGATTCGCTCATGTCCAAACTCCAAAGCGGCCATCATTTCATCTTCGCTGGCTTCCTTGGCGCCCGCTTCGACCATGACGATTCCATCTGCGGTTCCAGCCATGAGAAGTTGGATATCGCTTTCTTTACTTTCTTCATGGTTGGGATTAAATACGAAGTTGCCGTCAACTCGACCAATTCTTGCTCCCGCTATTGGGTTGTCAAAAGGTATATCAGAAATCATCAAAGCGGCAGAGGCGCCCGTCAAAGCAATGATGTCCGCAGGGTTGACCTGATCGTGGGAAATAACGAAGCAGACCAGTTGTGTTTCGTTACGGAAACCGTCCGGAAACAGTGGGCGGATAGGCCTGTCGATCAGTCGGCATGTAAGGGTTTCATAGTCGCTCGGTCGAGCTTCCCTTTTAAAGAATCCACCAGGGATTTTCCCGGCGGCGTAAGTTTTTTCCCTGTAATCTACTGTGAGAGGGAAAAAATCTATTCCCTCCCTTGGTTTTGGCGCCATAGTGGCCGCCACCAGTACCATGGTTTCACCTTGTGATACAACCACAGAACCCCCGGCTTGTCGTGCCAGATCGCCTGCTTCTAAAGATATAGTTTTCCCGTCAAGTTCTATTTCTACTCTTTCCATTCAATTGTCTCCAAAAGTCGATTAGCGTCTGATTCCCAGACGTGAAATGATTTGCTGATACCGGTTGACATCTTCTTTTCTAAGATGGTCCAGTAGTTTTCGTCGTCGGCTTACGATTTTTAGCAGTCCCTGTCTGGAATGATGGTCCTTGTTGTGGGATCTGAAGTGCTCGGTAAGATAGTTAAGCCGATTGGTTAAAAGTGCGATTTGCACCTCCGACGAGCCGGTATCGCTGTCGTGCAGTTTATAATCGGAAATGACTGTTGTTTTCGCTTCCTTGGTAGATGACATTATCCTTATCCTCTTAGGTTAAAAGCAAGAGAACGATTGAAAAATGTTTTCGCAGGAGAACTATCGCCATGACACCCGCCTGAGGTTGTCATATAATTCTTCTGCGAAAACATTCCAATCACTTTTCTTGCTAAAAAATAGTTCAACACAATACACGTTTAGGTTTAAATACAATATCTTCCGGTGCCATGCCGGGCAGTGTGTCTTGATCGACCACAGGTTCGACAACAGCGAGTATCTCGTTGTTGCCGCCAAAAACCCGGAAATAGTGTCCCGGTTCAAATCGGTCGGGAAGAGTCTCTATAAATGATTTTGAAAGTGCTACCCCATGGGAGATTGATTCGAGGTATTCCTCTTTCACGCGGATCGCCGGAAGAAAATTGAGCGCTTCTTCCCAGGGAATGAGCTTGCCAGGCAGGCTACCATCGTCTTTCGCGACTTCTAACGCTTCCAGACTCAGGGCACGTTCCAAATCGAACGGTCCAACCTGAGTTCGGGTCAGCCGGACCATATGCGCGTAACACCCCAACTTTCTACCAATATCATGGGACAGTGTGCGTATATAGGTTCCGGCGGAACAATGCACTTCAAATAAAACCTGAGTTCCTTCCTTCTTTATAAAATCAATTGAATAAACAACAATTTTTACGGGTTCTCTGACGATATTAATACCATTTCTGGCCAATTTGTAAAGAGGAATTCCATTTTTCTTTTTTGCGGAGTACATTGGGGGAACCTGGTCCTGTTCACCCATAAATGCTTGTAAAGCTTGTTTAATTTGATTTTCGGTGACGCTTGAAGGGTCGCCGGTGGCCAGAACCTTTCCTGTGGCGTCCTGAGTGTCTGTCTCAGACCCCAGTTCGAGTGTCGCGCGGTAAGTTTTTCGTAATGGCGATAAAAACTGGATTATACGGGTGGACCGATTGAGGCATATCGGAAGTACCCCCTCGGCCATAGGGTCAAGAGTTCCGATATGCCCGGCTTTTTTGATGCCGAGAATCTTTCTGACCGACCAGACCATATCAAAGGATGTCGGCCCGACAGGCTTAAACAGGTTGATAATGCTATTCTGAATTGAAGTCATTGATAATTTTGTTTATTTTGGCAACATGCTCAGCCGTCCCGTCTAATATGAATTCCAATACCGGGATATACCGGAGAGAAAGCTTTTTCCCCAAGGCACCTCTGATGAATCCTGATGCACGGGTCAACCCCTCTATGGTGTCTTTTTGTTCCCGCTCAGTGCCAAAGACGCTGATATAAACTTTCGCGTGTTTTAAGTTATCGCTTAGATTTACTTTTGTCACCGTGGCAAACCCGATTCGCGGGTCCTTCAAACCTCTTTGAATAAGAGCCGAGATTTCTTCCAGAAGCAGTTCTTGAACTCTCTCTGATCGCTTGAACCGCATGGTATTGTCCTTATAGACCCGGTTCAGTTCTGCTCTGGACTCATCCGGGTGATCCGCACCTGACAGTCTGTGATTTCCGCCAGATGCATGTTTTCAATAGCATCGACCACTTTGCTCATTTGGCCTTCAAGATACTTTGAGTCTGAATTAACAGCCACGATTCCCATATGCAGACTCTGCCAGACATCCTGATCGCCTATCTCCGCCACGGAAACATTAAAATTATTTTTGAGCCGGTCTTTAAGAGTACGGATGATCCGTCGTTTCCCCTTTAACGAATTGTTCCCATGGAGAAAAAATTTTATAGAACAACAGCCGACATGCATATGAAAACTCTTTATAGAAAACCAAGTTTTCAGGGAATTAGAATATCCGTACTACGATTGCTTATATCGCGTTTGTTGGAAGCAATTAGAAGGCGGTTGATGCTATCAATTCCGTCAATGGGGAATTTCTTCCATCACGAAAGGCTCTATGACATCTCCCTGCTTGATGTCCTGGTATTTATCTAGAGAAATACCACAGTCATATCCTTGTTGAACTTCCTTAACGTCATCTTTGAAACGCCGGATGGACAGAACTCTTCCCTGATAAATCACAACGCTGTCGCGAATGAGTCTTGCTTCCGTATTGCGCTCTATCTTCCCCTGTGTCACATGGCTACCCGCGATCGAACCAACTTTTGGGATAGTAAATACTTCCCTGACTTCGGCGCGGCCCATGATTATTTCCTTGAACTTTGGAGCCAACAAGCCTTCCAGAGCTTTCTTCATATCTTCAATGGCATCGTATATGATGCCGTACATTCTGATGTCCACTTTTTCGCGTGTGGCAAGAAAATCTGCCTTGTCTGTCGGCCGCACGTTGAATCCGATAATGATCGCGTTGGAGGCACTTGATAAAAGGACATCCGATTCGTTGATCCCGCCAACTCCATCGTGGATAATTTTGATTCTGATTTCTGAGGTTTCCAGCTTGGTGAAAGCTTCCTGAACAGCGGAAATCGAACCTTGTGTATCCGCTTTGATGATAAGATGGAGTTCCTTGATCTTACCTTCAACAATTTGCTGGTGAAGATCTTCCATGGTTACCCGCGCAGATTCCGCCAATTGCACTTCACGTCTTTGTTGGAGTCGCATATCACTGTACTGACGCGCTTTGCGTTCATCCCCCACGACATAAAACTTATCTCCCGGTTGCGGGACTTCAGGCATGCCCACGATTTCCACCGGTGTGGCGGGAGAGGCTTCCTTTATTTTAGATCCTTTGTCATCTATCAATGCTCGTACTTTGCCAAAAAAGGGTCCGACCACAAAAGGTTGGCCCACAGTTAATGTCCCTTTTTGCACAATCACCGTGGCAACCGGGCCTCTTCCTTTATCCAGTTTGGATTCAATAACTACGCCTTGTGGGCGCAGAGTCGGGTTCGCTTTCAGTTCCATGACCTCAGCTTGCAGGAGAATCAATTCCAGAAGGTGGTCGATCCCTGTTTTCTGCAATGCGGAAACCTCAGTGAATATAGTTTGTCCGCCCCAGTCCTCAGGTAACAACCCCACTTCGGCCAGTTGCTTCTTTACCTCTTCGGGCTTGGCTCCGGGTTTATCAACTTTGTTGATGGCAACCAGAATCGGTACGTTGCCAGCATGGGCATGGTCGATAGCTTCTTTGGTTTGAGGTTTTATTCCATCATCGGCGGCAACTACCAGAATAACGATGTCCGTTACCTGCGCTCCACGAGCACGCATGGCAGTAAATGCTTCGTGACCAGGGGTGTCGAGGAAAGTGATGGACTGACCATTAATCGTTGCCCGGTAGGCACCTATGTGCTGAGTAATGCCACCTGCTTCTGAGTTTGTGAGACTGGTTTTTCTTATCGCATCGAGTAGTGATGTTTTTCCATGATCGACATGCCCCATGATAGTTACAATGGGGGGTCGCGGAATAATATCTTTTGGAGACTCTTCTTCCTCTTCTTCAAAATCAAGAACCGTCTTGTCCTTGATCATCTCAACTTCAAAGCCTCGCTGATCGGCTACCTTGGAAGCGACCTCAAAGCTGAGACTTTGGTTGATGGTAGTCATGACTCCCAGACTCATGAGTTCCTTGATCACATCGTTTGGAGTACAACGCAAACTTTCAGCCAGGTCCCGGACCATGATGTTCTCCGGTAATTGAACAAGTTCAAAGCCTTCTTCTTCAATAACAGGCTGTTTTTCGGGTTCCGGTGTTACCGCAGGAGGTTTTTTTTCCGCCTTAACCGGTTTCGCAGGTTGTTTGGCTTTGGGTTTTTCTTTGACCGGAGTCGCTTTCTTTTCTTCTTCCTTGGGCTTTTCTTCGAGTTTTACAATTTTGAGCCCGGACTTTTTTCCCGCTTTGGCAGATTCCTTAGTGGCGACTTCTTTTCTGGTTGTTTCTGACTTTTTCTCGGTTTTCTTCGTGGTTGTTTTTACTGCTTTAGTCGCTTTCGCTTTTACCTTCGACTCTTCAGGGGTTTTTTTGCCAGTGGAGGCTTTCTTGGTAGTGGTTTTGGCCTTGGGAGCAGCCTTTTTCGCGGCAGTTTTCTTGGTGGTTGCTTTGGCCTTGGAAGTCGCCTTTTTGGACGATAGCTTAGGGTTGAAGAACTCGCGGATTTCATCCGCAGTCCCAGCGTCTATTGAGCTCATATAGTTTTTGACCGTATGCCCCTTCTTTTCCAGCGCATCCAGGATCTGGTCGTTCTGAACATTGAGCTCCAAGGCCAGCTTATTAATGCGGATTTTACCCAAAAAAACCTCCAAACCTATTAAGTTTTTGTAATTTGCCTATAACATGATGCGTTCCTTTTAAGCTCAAACGCCATCCATATTTTCCATTTGTTTTTTTGTTGCTTCGATAACAGTTACTGCAGTTTCTTCGTCAATACCCTCAATCTCAGTCAGCTCCTCTATTCGCGTTACCGAAAGTTCAGCCAGAGTTTCAAAGCCACTTTTCATAAGTAGTTCAATTATGGAAGAATCGACTTCAGACAGTTGGTCGACTGGAATTTCCTGTTCATCCTCGTCTTCTTCACCGTCATCAGTAAGGTCACTTTCAGCTTCTTCAGGGCCTCCGCTATCCGCTTTTTCTGGTTCCTCTCCAGTTTCTTCGGCGGTCGTTGCGGCTTCTTCTTCTATGTTCAAGGATGCTTCTTTGAGCTCTTCGGCGAATTTTAAAATAGCCTCAGCTTTTTTAGGTCCTATCCCCGGCAAGGAGGTCAACCCTTTCAAGCCTTGCTCTAAGACGTTGTCAGTGGTGACCACGTTGCCCTCGAACAGGATGGCGGTGATTTTTTCTCCCAGACCTTTAGCTCCTTTGACTTCTTCAAGAAAATTGACTCTAGTTGATGTCTGTTTTGTTGGCGAGAGCAACCCTGATGCATCTAACGCATTAGGCGCATCTGACTGTCCCTGAATATCAATCTTTAGCTTTACCAGTTTTGCGGCCAGTCGGACGTTTTGTCCCTTTTTTCCAATTGCGAGTGACATTTGATCGTCCGCCACAATTATCGTCATATGTTTATCATCGTCATTTTTAATGATGCGTGAAATTTTTGCCGGACTCAGGGCGTTTCTTATAAATACTTCCGGGTCATCAGAGTATTCAACGATATCAATTTTTTCTCCGCGAAGCTCCTGGACAATTGCCTGGACTCGCATTCCTCTCATTCCAACACAGGCTCCAACAGCATCAACATCACGATCATTGGTTCTGACCGCTATTTTTGTTCTACCATTGGGCTCGCGTACGATTCCCATGATCTCTACCATTCCTTCGCTGATTTCGGGAACTTCCAGTTCAAACAGATTCTTTATGAGTCCCACATGTGTTCGGGAGAGGATGACCGTAGCATTCCGTGCGGACTTTCTAATATCAAGAATATATGCGCGAATTCGGTCGCCTCGGCTGAATGCTTCCCGGAATACCTGTTCTCGTCGTGGGAGAATTCCTTCAGCCTTTCCTAGATCAACAATGATGTCTCCATGCTCGAAACGCTGAACAATACCGTTGATCAGCTCTCCTTTTTTATCCTGATAATCGTTGTAAACAAGATCAATTTCAGCATCACGCACTTTTTGCATGATCACTTGTTTGGCAAGTTGTGCGGCGATTCGACCAAAGTTTTTTAACGGCAGTTGGACCAGTAATTTCTCTCCTACCTCTACTGTAGGACTGATTGCCTTGGCATCGTCAAGTGAAATTTCTTCATCGGGGAGGTTGACTTCCCCAACGATAGCTTTTTCGGCAAAGACTTCGACCTCGCCGGTTTCGGCGTTGAAATCGGTTTGAAGCGGGCCGTCCGTTTCCAGTTTTTTACGTGCGGCGGCCTCCATAGCACTTTTAAGGGCGTCGATTAGGATATCCTTGTCGATCCCCTTTTCTCTACAGAGCTGGTCAATGATTCCTAAAACTTCGTTGTTCATTTTTTATTAGAATTTACAATTCAATAATTAAGTTTAGCTTGAGCAATCTTAGTCAACTGAATTTCTAAAACATTGCCACCATCTTCCAGAAACAGAACTCCACTGGTGAAGTCCTTGAGTGTACCCGAAAATTTTTTTCTCCCGTCAATGGGTGAAAAGGTTTTAACCAGAATCCGCTTTCCTTTGTTTCTTAAAAAATCCTGTTCTTTTTTAAGCGGTCGATCCAATCCGGGGGAAGAGACCTCCAGAATGTAAGGGTCGGAGATCAATTCGTGGACTTCAATCAAGTCTTCTATCAACCGACTTAATTTTTGACAGTCGCCAATGGTTACTCCCTGGGTTTTATCGATGAATATCCGAAGGGTCCAGCTTTTTCCGACCTTCTTGTACTCGACATCAACCAAGTCGATATTATTTTCTCTGGCTATCGGCTCAATCAGCTCGGTAACAGCCTGATAAATAGAGGACTTCCTCATGTTTCAGCAGTTATACTCATTTCGAAACTCTTGTTTTGGTCTCGACCAGAACGCCCATTAATTTGTAGGGGTCAGGATTTTGGAGCATGAGTGATTTTTTCCTGCAGTGTTCTGAAAAAACCAAAAAAAAATGCGGGGCTTAGCCCGCATTCCTAGCAGGACCTGAATTTTCGGCTAAATTCTACTAAAACGGGGCGGGAGTTGCAAGCGAAACTTTTTTCTTTATAGGGAGTTATCAGAATTACAACTCAGCGAGAATCTCTGGAACTGTGGAGATTTCTTCCGGAAACGAGATGAGTTTCGACTCGCCCGTTTTTCTTGATTTCAGCTCTACTTTTCCTTCGTCAAGATTTTTTGGACCAATTATTATCTGTAGTGGGATGCCAAGTAGTTCCGCGTCCTTGAATTTTACACCCAGTCGGTCTGACCGATCATCGAGCAGGGTTTCCACACCCTGTTCCCAGAGAGTTTTATAGATTGTTTCTGCCGCCGAGCGAACTGCATCCACTTTAAAGTTAACTGGCAGGATAACCGCTTGAAAAGGGGCTAGTGGAAGTGGCCAGATTATTCCTTTTTCGTCATAGTTCTGTTCAATGGCGGCGGCGGCGGTCCGTCCGACACCTATACCATAACAACCCATGATCATGGGTTTCTCTTTACCCTGATCATCCAGATAGTGGGCTTTCATGGCTTCGCTGTATTTTGCTCCGAGTATGAAAATATGACCCACTTCGATACCCCGTTTGATTTTATATTTTCCAGAATCGCATTTGGGGCAACGGTCTCCCTCGTTGATGTCTCTGAGGTCACCCACTTTTTCGACCTTCAGGTCTCGTCCAAATTGAACGCCGGTCAAATGGGTATCGGCCTTGTTTGCTCCGGTGATGCCGTTGGACATATGCGTAATTTCTGTGTCGGCGAAAACTTTAAGTTGCGTGCCAACGGGTCCCAGGTATCCGCAAGGTACCCCGGTCTCTTTTGTGATGAGTTCTTCTGGTGCGGGATTGAGCCATTCACAATCGATCAGGTTTTTCAGTTTGACGGGGTTGATTTCCCGGTCGCCACGGACGAGCCCTGCAACCAGCCCTTGATCAGTTTCAAAGACAATAGTTTTTATGAGTTTATCGGAAGACACATTGAGGAACTGAGTGACTTCTTCCACAGACTTCTTCCCGGGGGTGGAGACTTCTTTTATATCTTCTTCTGATGTTGACTCGCTGTTTGGTTTTGCGGCTCTGGCCTCAGCCTTTTCAAGATTAGAGGCATAATCGCATGAATCGCAGAATCCGATACGGTCTTCGCCGGAGTCTGCAAGCACAACGAACTCATGGGAGAAACTTCCGCCTATAGTGCCGCTGTCTGCTTCCACCATTTTAAAGTCGAGGCCGCATCTTTCAAAGATTCGGGAATAGGCTTCGGCCATTTGTGAATAAGTTTCGCGTGTACTTTCCTCGGTGGTATGAAAGCTATAGGCATCTTTCATTGTAAATTCGCGACCACGCATGATGCCGAAACGCGGCCTGACTTCATCGCGGAATTTGGTTTGAATCTGGTACAGGGTGATGGGTAGTTGACGGTAGGAATGAACGTCACGGCGTACTATGTCGGTGATGATTTCTTCGTGAGTCGGCCCATAGCAAAATTCGCGATCATGCCGGTCTTTTAAGCGTAAAAGTTCCTTTCCATAAAATTCCCAACGACCACTTTCTTCCCACAATTCGGCGGGCTGGACGCTGGGCAGGAACACTTCCTGTCCTCCTATCCGGTTCATTTCCTCTCGAACGATCTGTTCGACTTTCTTGAGCACTCGCAGTCCGAGTGGGAGGGTAGAATAGATACCGGCGGCCATTTGGCGGATCATCCCCGCGCGGACCATGAGTTTATGGCTGATCACCTCAGCGTCTGCAGGTGACTCTTTCAGTGTGGGAATCAGTATTTTTGAGTAGTACATAATCGTAATCTTTCGTTATCTCCGGTTTCACTTGTTGCCGGATTCTCGGAGGTTTCTTAATTAGCGTCAGGACCTTTTTTGGCGCAAGCGTGTATTTAACTGTTAGACAGGAAGCGGTTGGCGAGTTCAATGTCTTCAGCACGATGAATTTCCAGCCAGCCTTTGTGGATTTCCAAAAAATGGATCGCGTAACCTCTATCGATCATTTCCTGAATCAGGTCGGTGAGTTTGAATCGGGTGATATCGTCCGATTCCTGAAACTTGCCATGGTAGTTTTTTGCGCAGTCTTCATAGGTTTGCAGAAACTGCTCCGCTCCTGTTTTGGTGAATTTTGCGAGACCTGTGAATTCGTGGGTGGCTGTTTCCGGATTCAGTTTGGAACCTATCTTGGAAATAATGTTTTCGCATACAAAGCTGATTTTTCTACGCGTGGGGTGATGTTTGTTTTTACTGATAACAAAATCCTGTACCTTGTTTTCTTCTGGCGCATGGTACTGAATAGTATTGTCCACTACAAGAACGATGTCTTCCTTGCAGGTGAGCAGTTTTGCCAATATGTGATCTTCGAGCAGGATGTCGGAATAGAGCATGATGAATCCGTTTGCCATCTTTTCCTGAGCGCCTATCAGGCTGTGTAGTTCGGAGCCTTTTTTATAATTTGTGTTTTCACGCAGGGTGACCCCTTCGGCTTTCATCTTGTCGCTAGCGTAGCCCGTGACCACGGTGATGTCTGCCAGGTTATTGTTGTTGAGTGTGCTTGTTTGCCAGTTGAGAAGGGTTTTCCCCGCTATTTCCAGCATGGGTTTGGGTTTCCCGTTCAAGGCCGAGCCCAGTGTCGAGTCTTCTCCGGCGGCAGGAATAATGACGGGGATATTTGTGTTGTTTTCATCGAGCTTGTCTTTTTCTTTAACATCCAGAAATCCGACTGTTCTGAAAATTTCGCGGACGGGAGAACAAACTGGATCGACTTCGAATGACCGTTGGTTGAGGAGGATGGTGCGCGCAATTTCTTCCATCACCTTGTAGGCGCCTCTTAGCAAGTGGTTGGCGTATATGATGATGCGAAACCCGGCTGTCCGCAGTTCGTCCTCGGTCATTGTGTTATAGGTTGTCGGCACACACACCATGGGTTTATCAATTTTCATTTCCTGTATCATTTTCTGGTAGCGTTCAGCGAACTCCATGATTTGGGCTGGATCTTTTTCTTTGGAGTGGATCATCACTCCATCGGCTCCTGCTTCCAGGTAGGTTCGTGCTCTACTGAGCGCATCATCGACACTTTTCCCGGCGATCAGGCTTTCCAGTCGGGCGATGATCATAAAGTCGTTCGATATCTGAATACTTTTCCCTCGGCGGATCTTCTGGGCAAATACTTCAGGCTCCTGAAGGGTTTGCTGGACACCGGCCTCAAGGCTGTTTCGCTTGGGAAAAACTTTGTCTTCTATGATGACGGCGGAAACTCCTGCTCGCTCAAGTTTGGTCACCATGTATTCAAAACTATTCGCGTCGCCTCCAGTGTCACCATCGACAATCATTGGCTTATGAGTGACGGCCAGAATTTCATTGATCGATTGAAGTCTTGAGTCAAAGCTGATCACTTCTATGTCGGGATGTCCTTTGGAGGCGGAGTCGGTAAGACTGCTTTCCCATATTGCATCGAATTCTCTTTGGACGGATAATTCATCGGCTTGCCCTTCGACCCGTGTGTTATTAGCAATGATACCGCTCAGTCCGTTATGGGCTTCCAGTACGCGCACTGTTTTCCCGTCATCAAGAATCGCTTTTAATCTGGCGCGACGTGCTTCGGGAAGGATGTTGTTCAATAAGGTCATGTTCAGTTTCCTATGTTGCTGTCAGGCTCAAGACGCTCTCTAATCCATGAGGGCAGGTAAATATCTTCCATGTCGAATTTTTTCAGGGTTTGGAGAATGACTTCATTCTGCTCTTCGATTGATAGAAGGTTATCAAGAATTATCATCTTTTTACCTTTTACTTTGCAATAGCCACTTTGAATCATAATCTCCGGATCAAACAAACTGTCGGTCACTATCTCAATTGAAAGCTTGTTTGCGGCTTCTTTCAGATCTTCCAGTTGGGATAGCGGATCCATCACAGGCACCGGATTGATTGTCAATTTTTCAAGACCGGCAGGGCTGGTTAATTAATAATTCGCATTATGTCATTGTAGAAGGCGAACACCATCAGACTGATCAACATGAACAGCCCCACCTGTTGCGCGCGTTCCCGGTTCATCTCGCTCACAGGCCGTCCTTTGATCATCTCTATCAGGAAAAAGAAAATATGTCCTCCATCGAGAATGGGGATTGGGAGTAGATTGATCAGCCCCAAGTTGATGCTTAACAGGGCTGTGAGCCTGATGAATTCGCTAAAACCCTGTTCGGCTTGTTCTCCGTAAATTTGAAAGATCAGGATGGGGCCGCCAATCTGGTCTGCCGGGATTGAACCGAAGATCATTTTCTGGACGCTGATCGCGATCAAAGAGGTCATTTTCCAGGTTTCTTTGATGGATCGCACGATGGAACCCAACAGGCCGTATTGCTCGAGCACCATTTTACCGCTCATTCCTACACCGATTTCTCCGATCTTTAATTCCTTACCCTCGCTGTCCCTAACTATTTTGGGTGTAGTGGTGAGGGGAACCAGAATTTCGGTGCCGTTGCGTCCGATTTTAAAAACCAGTGGCACTCCAGGTTCATCCACAGCGGCAGGTCTAAGATCTGTCCAGCCGAATATAGGAGTGTTTCCCACGGCCATGATGCGGTCATTGAGTTGAAGTCCAGCTTTTTCGGCGGCACTGCCTTTTTTGATATAGGTGATGGTATTTACCAGCGGGGTGATGCCGATGAGACCCACTTGCTGACTGTCACCAAAAGGATCTTTGATCTCCTCCGCTATTGGAGTGATTTTAATATTTACAATTTGACCAGACTGACGCTCTACCTGAAAATCGAGTTCTTTGCCGGGTGAGTGGTAAACCTTGTTTTGCAACTCGTCCCAGAGCCGGATCGATTTTCCTCCGACGGCAATAATCTGATCACCTGTCTGAAGTCCAGCCACCTGGGCGGGTGAATTTTCCTTTACGGTGCCGATGACAGGACTGAGGGCTTCCACCCCGCCCATATAGACAAATATATAAATCGCCAATGCGAACAGAATATTGAAAAGTGGACCGGCAAAAGCTATGAGGAGACGGTGTGACGGCAGAGCGGCTGAAAATGAACCTTCTTCATTTGTTTCTTCATCCAGTTCCTCTCCTTTCATTTTGACGTAGCCGCCTAATGGGATGGCGGCAACGATATATTCGGTTTCACCTCGTGTCGTGCCAAATATTTTTTTTCCGAATCCGATTGAGAATTTTTCAACAACAACACCGCATCTGCGGGCGGCAAGAAAATGGCCCAACTCGTGAACAAAGATGAGCGCGGCCAGGCCAATCAGAAATGCTAGCATCTTACCGCCAAAGGCGGCTACTGCACTTAAGGATAGTGTGGAGAGTTCAAACATGAATAGAGGTCACCGTTAAAGTTGGGGTCACCGTTAGGGGGTGGGCATGAAATCCTGAATTTCTACCCCCGCAGGGACTTGAAAATCAAAAGTACTTTCCGCTATTTCTTCGTTGATGCGGATGTCGCTAAAACTGATATCTGTTTTATTACCTAATTTATCATACACGCTGGCCCCGGTAATTTGGTAGTTTTTTTTATTCGTCCGCAGGACCATACGACTTAAATTACTGTCTTCTTCTTTTGGAATGAAGACGACGGTTATCTCATTTTCTCCAGGTATAACCTGGGCAATGTTGAAGGTGTCTGTCAGTTTCCCTCTTCCTGCCAGAAACAGGGCTGGGGTGTTGGAGGAATATATGTTTTCTACAGGCATCCTTGTGGCCTGGCCTTCTTCGGGCAGGTAGAGCCATAAAGTTTTTTGATTGCTGATAAGGACCTGAGGGTCTGGAGAGTTGTATGCCCATTTCATTTTTCCGGGTTTTTTGATCTGGACGATTCCTTTGGTGGTTTCTACCCGGTTCATCATTTTGACAAAGGCTTTTTGTTCGAAGGTTGCTTTGAATGTCTGGAGGGATTCATAATTTTTCTGGATCGCATCGACAGTGGCTTGTTCGTTGCTGGTAGACCAGGCCTGATTGGTCCAGCCAAGAAACAATAAACATGTGAGCAATTTGATATGTTTTCTCAATGGGATACCTTGTTAGAATATTTGGTGTCAGTTCAGAGCTTTTTGTGCTTCACGGCCCTGCCGCCCAAAATTATTTTTTTTTCAGCGATGAGCTTGATGGCTTTTGGATAAAGAATATGCTCCTGTTCAAGTATGCGCTGGGTCAGAGACTCTTCATCGTCATGATCGAAAACGGGAACGGCGGTTTGCATGATTATGGGTCCGCTGTCAATTCCTTCGTCAACGAAGTGGACAGTGCATCCAGAAAACTTAACCCCATAATCAATGGCTTGTTTTTGGGCATCCAGGCCGGGAAAAGCCGGAAGCAGGGAAGGGTGAATGTTTACGATTCTGCTTGCAAAAGTCTGAATGAACTCCCCACCCAGAATGCGCATATAGCCGGCGAGGCAAATAAGGTCAACGGACCTTTCTTTTAATTTATCTATCACGGCTTTGTCGAATGCTTTTCTGTCGGGGCTGGCGGCTGGATCGATGAAAACTGTTTCGATTCCATGCTTTTCGGCTCGCTTCAGGGCCGGGGCATCCTTCACATTGCTGATTACGATTGACAGTTGAATATCTGGTGCGTCCTGCTCAATGCTGTCGATTATAGCTTGTAGATTAGAACCGCGACCGGAAACGAGCACAGCTAACTTGAATTTTTTCAATGACATTCAGGTATTCCGAGAATATTATGTTCCCCATGCTTCGCTCTGGGCAGGACTCTTCCTGGGTCGAAGCACCAGAGTATTCATATCATTGAGAGCTTAACATTTCCCGTACAACAGTACAAACTGTTCAAGACAAAGGTCGATAGTGGTTTTTGGAGATTGGCCTGTTTTGGGAATGAATCATTTTGTTAAATAAAAATGAAATAATTCGACCCATTAACGAATCTACAAGAGTGTGGGATTTATTCCACCCCTTTGTACGTCCGCCTGTCTTGTGGGTACCTCCCTTGGCAGGCGGATTTTTTTTTAAATTCCTCAGCTACTGTGATTCAAAATCATCTGGCAAAATAGCTGTTTTTCTACGAAAATGATTGTACGGCTGGATAGGGCGCAATCCACCATATTCTTTACGCCAGCGGATCAATGTTTGTTCTGCTATACCCAGCTTTTTTGCTGCCTCCAACTGGGTCAAGCCTTTGGATTCAAAAACCTCTGCTTCTCGAAGCTTTACAATGATTTGCTCCGGGCTAAATCGCTTCCTACCCATAATCCCCCCCCTTATCAAATAGTTTTTATAAGTTTAACACTTGGCATAGATCTAAGGGGTCGGGTCAGTGACAGAAAAAGGCCTGCCCGGCGCGGTTTAGGCCTTGCTGGAAAAGGGGCCGACCCGAATGTACGCAACAGAAAGGGGTGGACTGCGTTGACCCATGCGGCGAAATATAATCAGGTGGAAAGTGGGCGGGTGCTGATTGCCAGTGGAGCAAAAATTGATTCAAGAACAAAAATAATGCAACGCCTCTTATTCGATCTCTGCGGAAAAGGGACATGAGTCTTTCACTCGGATGCTGGTTGAAAGTGGTGCGGATGTTAATGCGAGGAGTAAAAACAGCACAACCCCGTTGATAATTGCGTCTGTCAGAGGTCGTGTTGAAATCATTAGTTTGCTTGTGAAAAAGGGAGCAAAGGTTGATGGTGTGTTGAATAACGGGTCAACTGCGCTGATGGTTGCCGCAGAGAGGGGCCATTACGAAGCAGTCAAGGCTTTGTTGAAGCATGGGGCTGATCCTGAAATAACCAGTCAAAAGGGGTGGACGACACTCATGGTGGCTGTTGCCGGTGGTAACCTCAAGGCCACTCGCCTGATTCTGGATCAGGGGGGGTGACGCTCAAGCCAAGAGCAAAAGTGGCTGGACCGCTCTGAAAGTCGCCGCTCAAGCCAAGCACCAGAGCATAGTCAATATCCTTCTGCAATCTGGTGTCAAAGATTAACAGTTTTTCTCAGATAAATACAGACTCAGGCGATCCGTTTTTTGTTGAATGATTTTTTGAAGCTGCGCTCGGTAAATATTATTGTTGTTGTGCGCTGATCAGGGTTTTGAGAAGCCCTATGTTTTGGGTGTGTCCTGATTTATGGGCATGGATGTGTCCGCGAATGGGTCTTCCCAGCAGGTAAAAATCCCCGAGTATGTCTAAAATTTTATGCCGGGGAAACTCATTTTCAAATCGTAACTGAGTGTTGATGACTTTGCCGTCACCAAGTAATATGAAATTGTCCAGTTTGCCGCCCGAGGCGAACCCCATTTTTGTTAGTTGCGCGACATCCTGCATGAATCCAAATGTACGTGCGGGAGCAATTTCTTTTTTGAAGCTTTCCTCATCTTTATACTCGAAGGTGTGGTCCATAACTCCTATCGGAGCAGGATATTCCATGTGGTAGCTCACCTTGAACGTATCGCAAGGTTCAATGCTGATATGAGGTTCTCCATTTTCTTTGGACCCGAAGGTATAGGTCTTGTCGATGATGAGTTCCTGATAAAATTCATCTTGATCTTCAAACTCCCCGTCCTCTATTAATTCACAGAAGTCCTTTGCCGAACCATCCATGACCGGAACCTCATCTCCTATTTTTATAAGCAGGTTGGTTATGCGATACATGTGAAGAACAGCCATTATATGTTCTATGGTGGCAACGCTGGACCTTCCTTTTCGCAGTGAGGTGGAATAATCGGTGGACATGATGTTTTCAATGCGAGCCGGAATGGTTTGTCCGCTGGAGATGTCACCAAAGATAATACCGCTCCCCGGTGGAAGAGGTTGCAGGATCAGGCCTGTTTTGATTCCGAGGTGGAGTCCGCTTCCGCACAACACCATACTCCGCTTGAGAGTTCTTTGAGGAAAACTGTGGTTATCGTCTTTAGACTCCTTGCTGGGGAATTTGATTCCGTGAGTTTCTATTTTCTCCATGAACATGTCTTTGTCGACTTTCAGGGCCTTGCTTGTTTTCCTGGCATCCCAGTTGTTCTTTTTCAGGTGATGCAGGAGGTAATCTTTTTCCCAGTGTTGCTCGGCTTCTTTGAGTGACTCGAACTTTTCGAGGTTCACGGTTTTAAACTGGTCTTCTGCCTGTCTGATTTCTGGAGGAATTTCACTGAGAGAAATATTTTCTCTTGAAGGCGCTGTTGCAATGATGCGATCGAGAACTGAGCGAAGCTCTCTAATGTTTCCCGGCCAACTGTAACGGCATAAGGCATCCAGCGCCGCTGAATCTACTTGAGGAGCGGACAGTCCATCCTTCTGCGCAATTTCTTCAAGATAATCACGGGTCATCATCGGAATATTGGATGAGTTTTCTCGCAAGGGAGGGATATGGATAGTGCTATCTCTGAAAGTTTTCAGCAGATCGGTGTTGAATTGGCCGTTTTTTGCCAGTTCATGGAGGTCTTTAGAAGATGAGATATACAGGCGCGAGGGTAAAAGTTGTTTTGTTCCCGCTTGCATGGCATTGAATAATTTTTCCTGCATCACTTTAGTGAGTGCGTCTACATTATCCAGAAATATTATTCGCGATGTGCCAGTGGTTGACTTTGTATTGGAGTTTTTGTTCTCACTTGCACGGCCTTTTTTTGATCCTGGGAACAAAGAGGATTGGATTTCATGCATTCGTCTTGCGGCGCAATTGATTTTTATGAAGGGAAGTCTGCTTTGGGGACTCTGATTGTGTATGGCTTGAGCGATGAATTCTTTGCCTGTCCCCGCTTCGCCTAGAAGGAGTATGGGATTGTTAGATTGTGAATGGGTTTTGATGGCTTTTTTTATTTCCACCAATGCGGCGAAGCCCATTGGCGCTTCATTGCTATTAGTTAAATGATTATCTGATTTTGCTGAAAAATTCTTTTTTACTTTGAAGACGCTCTGTACGGACTGGGTCAGGAGGTCCATCGAAAATGGCTTTTCGATGAAGTCATAAGCCCCAAGTTTTGTCGCCTTGACCGCAGTATCGATAGTGCCGTGCCCGGACATGATAAGCACTTCGATGTTAGGGTGATAGGTTTTAACCGTTTTTAAAACTTCTATTCCATCCATGCCCGGAAGCCAGATATCAAGCAAAAGCAGGTCGGGTGGATCTGACTGAATTATGTCCAGTGCATCGAGTCCGTCATCGGCCACAGAGACATCGTAGCCTTCATCTGCCAGAATTCCTCTGAGGGAGCTTACGATGTTTTTTTCATCATCAACAATTAAAATTCGTTCTTGAGGCAATTCTTTCTCCAGATCACGGGGGTTCAGGTATGTCGCGTTATTTTGCGAATTCTAAATAGAAAATACGCTCTCCTGCATTGATAAATTTTTTTTCGTATTTGGTTTTTGGAACGCCTTCTTTTTGCAGAAGGAATGTGCCTGATCCGCTTTTATTTTTCAGCGTTGGTTCATTTTCAAAAAATTCCAGAATCTCCAGGGCATAGGATTCAAAATCTGTGGCGATATGAATTTCCCCGCCCGGCTTTAATTTTTCGGACAGAGTTTTGATGAAGGCTGGTTTAATAAGTCTGCGTTTATGATGCCTTTTTTTAGGCCATGGATCAGGAAAGTTTATATAAACCCGACTCAGTTCCTGATCATTAAACAAGAGAGGTGTTTTCTCTTTCGCATCGCCATATACGATACGGGTATTATTGACCTGATACTTGTCTATCCGGGAGATAACTTTGCGGATGCCTTTATGATAGAAATCCATGCCGATAAAATTTTCATCGGGTTCGCGGATTCCCATTTCTATCAGAAAATTTCCAACGCCAAACCCGATCTCCAGATTCAGGGGATTGCTGTTGCCAAAAACTTCTTCCCAGTCGGGCCTTGAATCGATATCGAGAAAGTTAACATTGCTCTCAGCTATTTCGTCAAATGAGATAAGATTTTTAAAGGACATGGAGATGGTTACTCTTCATCCTCTTCTGAATCTTCGTGGATGGTCGTCACACGAATAACTTCATATTCCACCTTTTGCTCTGGCAGAGAAATAATGATTTCATCCCCTACCTGTTTTCCCATGAGAGCTCTTCCAATAGGCGAAGCGGCTGAGATTTTTCCAGCATCGGGATCAACATCTTCGGGGAAGACCAGTCGATATTTTTTTTCCTTCCCTGTGTCAAGGTCATTCAGGAACAGAGTGCTGCCTAGTCCAGAACGGTCTTTTGGAATCCTTTCTAAATCCAGCGAGGTGACATCGCTTATTCTTTTTTGCAGTAGTGATATTCTCGCCTGAAGAAATGTTTGCCTTTCTTTTGCCGCTTTGTATTCGGCGTTTTCACTCAGGTCACCATGTTCCCTGGCAATTTTTAACGCCTCTGGAATATCGACCTGCAATTCCTTTTGGGAATCCGCAAGTTGCTTGTCGAGTTTTTTCAGGATGGTCTGCTTCATGCAGGCTCTCTCCAATCAAATAATTCTGTTACTGGGATGCGATGAATCTCACCACATGTTTCAAGGATATTCTAGAAGACCCTTTTGTCTTCCGCAAGAATAAGATTAGATGTTTTCAATTTCAAGTGTATGTTCAGGTTTAAGTACTTTTTCACTTAAATATTTAACTCATCAATTGTTCCGCTACCCCAAAATATTAATTTTATGGGATTGTCCGGGTTGGTTTTCATGCCAGGGTTTTTCTTAGCGAAGTGCTTCTGCGGTTATTTCGAATTATTTTAAAATTAGTTTGGTTTATGGGGCAATAGCTCTTTATTTGGATAGATATACAGGGTAACCCCATTCTAAATAAATGGCTTAGTGTCTAATTCGATTATATTGTTATGGCTCCGACCATATTCCCAGATAACTCAACTGCCCATTGTATCCCATTGTATCAGGTGCCGGATTATTTTTTCTTTAAAAACTTGTCCTATTTGGAGTATAAATACTTGACGAATAAGGTGATAGACGGACAATAACTGCTTGGTCACATTTTAGGGGGTGGTCTGTACTGTTACAGAGTGCGGAAAATTTTTCTGTTTGGTGAGAGGAAGCACTTGAGAGACAAACTGTTAACTTTATTGGAACAAAAGGGTGGTCTTCCGCCGTTGCCCGATGTTTTGTTAAAATTAGAAAACCATATTAACGATCCCAATAGTGACCTGGAAAGTGTTGCTGGTTTAATTCAAACCGACCCGGTTATGCAGGGGAGGTTGATTAAGTTGGCCAATAGTGTGTTTTCTGCTTCGTTAAAAATGGAATGACCAAGTGCTCTGGCCTCAACCCCACCATCGTTAGAACCCTCGACTATAAAAATGATTTCTGTGTCCATAGAAATTCTCCACTGTTTTAATAGTGATATCCTATCACGAGTGTTGAAAATTAGAAAACTTGTTCGTTTGTTCAATGGGGCCAGTGGCGAGTGAGGATGAAATAACTTCCCCTGCATAGCAGATTTAAGTTAAAAGTTTTTATGGCAATGAAGCTTCTTCTTCTGATTTTGGAGATAAAGGCTCCAGTGGGAAGAAATTTCTCAGCAATATAAAAACATATCCGGTTCCCGCCAGGGGTAATAGGTAGCACAGGTGCTGGACCAGAGCCAGTGCCAGTGCTTGTTCGGGCGCTATGCCAAGATACTGGTAAATGAAAAATACAGTTGCTTCATAAACCCCCAGGTTGCCGGGAGCCAGGGGAACCAGGGTGGTTAAATTTAGCGCGGCCAGTATGAGGAGGACACTCCAGACTGGCAGGTCCACGCCGAAACTCTTCTGTACTCCCCAGATGGCAGTTGCCTCACACAGCTTCATTCCGTAAGCCAGAAACACGCCATAAAAAAAAGTCCGCAGGTTGCGGAGTCCTTCCAGCTGATGGCCCCATCTTGATACAAAGTGGATTATCTTTTCCTTGAGCGTTCTGTTGTGACCGGGGTCCGATTCCTTGTAATCGTGAAAGCGGTGCGCCAAATACAAAAGAACGCACAGGAACAAAAAAACAATCATGACTAATCCAATGATCCCCTGTTTCATGAGAGGGGGCAGAGGGGTGAGGCTGGCTACAATGAGCAGGACGGTCAACTTGGCTATCCCTTCGCAGAGTTGGTCCAGCGACATCACAGAGAGAGCGGCGGAATGACCAACGTGTTCTCTTTTGGCGAGTAGAAAAACGCCCATGGCATGTCCGCCGGGAAACGGGAGTGTGTTCATCGCGGTACACATCAACGCGTTGATCTCGAACATTCGCTTGAATGAAACAATAAGTTTTCCAGGAAGAAACAACACCCATTGCTCGGCCCATAAGAAGAAGATGGAGAAATGCCCGGCGACACCCAGCAACAGCCATAGGGGGTGTGCCTGCCTGATTTCGTTCCACGCGCGTTCTATTTCGATGCCGCGGAAGCACAGGTAGAGCAGGTAGGTGGCTATAACCCAGGCAATCAATAATAGAGTTTTCTTTTTTCTCAGGTTAAGCATTTTTCAAACGGAATTCTTGCACTAGTTGTTTTTATAGTTTACCCATTCACAGGTAAGCTACATTTTTATCACGACTTTATTTTCATAATAGGCCGATTCCAGAGCGGACTGTGTCTCATCTAATGACCTGACAGAGGTGATGAGTTTCCCCAACTGCTCATGATGCTTTGCTAAAAATCCCAGCGCCGGCTGGAAGGGTCCGCACCTTGATCCTTGTATGCCTATTTCATCGACCACAAGTTTTGTTATGTTGAGTCCGTGTTCGGGCAGTCCGCAGGTGGTTTTTACGCTGATGGTGCCGCGTGGCCGCACCAGTTGCGAAGCTTGCACCAGACCTTCCGTTGACCCTGTGGCATCAACTACGATGTCGGCACCGAGTCCGTGAGTCAAATTTTTAATTTGCGCGTCGGCAGACTCTGGTGAAAATGCATGTGCGGCTCCGTAACTGGTGGCTCGCTTCCGTTTGGCTTCACTTCTGGATACCGCGATCACTTGTGCGCCTTTAAGCGCGGCAACGAAAACGATGAGTATACCCAGTCTGCCGGGTCCTAACACAACAACGGTTTCACCATTATTGATATGAGTCATTTCAAAAGTTTGAATCGCCGCCGCGAGGGGTTCGGCGAGTGTGGCGGTGAGAGAGTCCACTGTCTCAGGGATTTCGTGCAGGGTTCCACCGGCGACAGAGACTTCTTCCGCGAACGCTCCATCATGGTTGATGATTCCGGTAACATTTCTTTTCAGGCAATGGTTGGGCATGTCCAGTTCGCAGGCTCTGCAAGGTTTTTCCATTTCATAAGCTATGCAGGTATTATTGATTTCGGCGACAACCCGCTTACCGATCCATTGGGTATCCATAGCGTTGCCGAGCAATTTTACCGTTCCCGCGAACTCGTGTCCGCAAACCAGGGGAAGGGCAACAGGATAGTCGCCAGAAAAGAGAGCGAGGTCGGTCCCGCATATCCCTGCTGTTTCAACAGCGATGACGGCTTCATTTGCGTTTGGGGTTAACGACTCCAGATTAGCGATTTGAATGGTTCTCGGAGCTGAGAGTTGAGCGGATTTCATGAAGCTTACCGGCGTGTCATCCTGAGCTTGTGGTATTTAACCATTGCCTTCATGCCCCGGAGGGGTATGGCGAAGGGTCTCGTGTTTGTTTTATTTTTTCTTTTTATTTTTTTCCTGCCACACAATGAGCCAGTGTTGTAGCAACTTCAGTGGCTGAACGCCTTGGAATTTTCTGCGTTTGAATTTGGGAGTCTGGTCGTGTTGTATTTTCGCGATGACCGTGGCACCGACAGCTTCTTCGATCACTGCCCCACGCTGGGCATGCTCAAGTTTCTTTGACCTGCACTGGTCGCGAAACGCTACCACCAGACGGCAGTCGAGCGGCCTGTCTTCATATATCGTGCAAGCGTGGTCGTCATCCAGAAACGGACAGGGTTGGTTGATGACCAGGCGGTGCCAGTCGATTTGCTCCAGACTCTTGTTGGAACGAATCGCATCACGCACCCGGTTGATCGTGCGTTGCGCCCGTTCGATAACTTCATTGAGGTCGATTTCGTTTTCCTTGACACGATTTAATATGCCGTCCCATTCAACCTGCGTCGCGGCGACACCGGTATGACAGCAATGACCGCATCCTCTTTCACACTTAAGGGGGGGGATATTTTTGTACGAGCGGTCCAGCAGTTGCCAGAATTTTCTTAAAGGTGTCGTTCCTTCAGCTCGCGCTGATTTGACAGAGTCCTCGGCTAAAATCGCGTAAGAATCCTGGATATCTTCATCGC
This sequence comes from uncultured Nitrospina sp., assembly GCA_913045445.1. Lineage (GTDB taxonomy): Bacteria > Nitrospinota > Nitrospinia > Nitrospinales > VA-1 > Nitromaritima. Next base: position 43,527 of record CAJWQP010000001.1, read on the forward strand.
TGAACTTTCGTTGAAGGTAATCACCTAATTCTGCGGAATTCGTCATCCCCTCGATGAACAGTCCGTTTACGTCACTTTTGAGTGCCATGATTAAATGCCGGGTTTGATATTTTGGGGTAAAGATTAGCATTTCATAAGCGGGAATGCGATATCTTAAGTTTAGACTATGGAGAAAGGAGGGGATTATTCTTTTGATTTGGCAACGTATTTCACCTGCAACTCGTAGATGAGTTGCTCGAGAAGTTTCTTTTCATCATCCGTAAGGTTATCTTTAGTTTTTTCCCGCAACATGATGAGCATGTCTATGGTTTGTTGAACGGCGGGAAGATTGATTTCCTTTTTTCCCGTGGTGGGGTCTGGCATATCACCCAGATGGTAAAAGGCAGACGATGTGAGCGACATGACAAAAGTTGAAAAATCGATTTGGAAAGCTTCGGCCTGTTCTCCGTCGGAAGGCTCTTTCTGCTCCTGCGAACCTTCTGTGTCCTTATCCTCTACGGAAGAGGCTTCATCTTCCGAAATTTGGGAAGACCGCTTGTCTTTAATAACAAAACCTTCGCCTTCAGCTTTATCGTCTTTGCTCATAGGATTTTGATTCCAAGATAAGTGTTTATTCTTTTTCCTGTCCGATCAGCAGTCGCACAGATATTCCCAGCACAATCATGATGAGTCCGAGCATGAGAGAAAGATATCCATCTCCCTCAATGAATTCCATGTAAGACTTCCCAACGATGGGCCATTGCCGGACGATGCCCACGACAGCGAAAATCGTTCCCAGCGCAGTAAGGAACCTTTTCATCCAAAGAACACTGCGCTCTCCCGCTTCTTCATCGGTTTCATTTTCCATCAGAAACAAATCCTCGGATCAGATTGGGCTATTTGACATGCGGCCAGCGGAAAACCCGGAAAACCAAAGTTGCTTCCACGCAAATTTTACGTAAGAAATGCCGTCACCTCAAGCAAAAAATATCGGTAGTTCAAGTAATAAATGACGGTACCTTGCAGAACGAGGAAATTATGTCAAAATGTAAGTGTTTTTGATATTACGGGGATACCTGCTTATGTTCAGAGTTTCGTGTTTTATATTTTTATGTCTTATGTTCCTGGTTTCATGTTCTGCCCAACGCATGGCGGCGCAGTTGGCTTTTCCTCTGGTGCAGGGCCAGTACAAGGCAATGCAGGAGGAAGCTGATCTTGGCCTCGCCGCGAAGGCCATCCCATCTAATTTGAAAATGATGGAAGGGTTGCTCAAGGGTGACGAGAGCAGTACGCCTATCCTGAATAACCTGGCAGAAGGTTTTTGCAGTTACTCTTTCAGCTTTATTGAAGACAGTAATCCCGAAAGAGCATCGGCTTTGTATCAGAGGGGAAGGGGGTACGCCGTACGATCCCTTGCCGAAAGTTCTGGTGTCAAGGATCTGCTGACGTTGACCGGGGAGGAATTTCAATTTGTCTTGAAGGGGATGAATGCAAACGATCTTCCCGCATTGTTTTGGCTGGGGCAGTGTTGGTCCGGCTGGCTCATGCTCAACCTCGGTAGTCCGGAAACGTTTGCCGATATCTCACGCGTGGAGTGGTTGATGAAGCGGACGGCTGAGCTGGATGAAGATTACCATTATGCAGGACCTCATCTAGCTCTGGGAGGATTTTACGGAAGCAGAACAAAAATGCTCGGCGGGGACCCGGAAAAAGCCCGATATCATTTTGAACGGAACCTGGAATTGAACCAACGAAAGTTTTTACTCACCCAGTTGATATATGCCAGGACCTACGCTGTTCAGTCACAAGACAAAGAATTGTTTGGACGCCTGCTCAAAGAAATTTTGGACTCCTCTTCCAATGCACTGCCCGAACAACGACTGGCAAACGAAGTGGCTAAACAAAAAGCGCGAAAACTACTGGATATGGCAGATGAATTATTCTAAACGGTTGCTGGTTATACTGACGGTAGTGTTTTTTCTTGTCGGCAATGCGGGGCAGGTGTTCGCAGGAGATACCGAGATTATCAAATTTGCCACACTCGCTCCCGAAGGAACTGCATGGATGAAAGAGATGCACGCCCTGGCGGATGAAGTGAAGCAAGTGACCGGCGGCGCGGTGAAGTTTAAATTTTATCCCGGCGGTGTTTCAGGCGATGAAAAAGATGTGATACGAAAAATGCGTATAGGTCAACTGCACGGTGCCGGGTTTACCGGTGTCGGACTCGGCGAAATTTTGCCTGAGGTGCGAGTTCTGGATATTCCCTTCCTTTTTGAAACAGACGAGCAGATCAATAAAATATACGATTTGTTGAACGATCACTTCGTCAAACAATACGACAAGAAAGGTTACGTGCTTCTCGGCTGGGTTCCGGTCGGCTGGGTTCATATATTCTCAGCAGGGAAAATTGAGTCTGTGGGTGATCTGGCGAAATCCAAGCCCTGGATGTGGGAAGGCGATCCACTGGTCCAGGAAGCCTACTCGGCGATGAATGTGAAGCCTGTGCCGCTGTCCGTGACCGATGTCCTTATGTCGCTCCAGACGGGAATGATAGATACCGTCTACGGTTCATCACAGGCTGTGCTGGCGTTGCAATGGTTCACGCGAGTAAAACACATGATCGACATCAGGATGGGTTATGCAACGGGCGGAGTATTGGTTTCCAAGCGAAAATTTAAAAAACTTTCCAGCGAACACCAGAAAGCTCTTCTCAACGTGAGTAAAAAACGTTTGCAAATTCTCGCAGGGAAAATACAGGTGGACAATAAACGTTCTGTAGATGTTATGGTTAAAAACGGTGTCCAGGTGATTCCGGTCGCATCCAATGCCGAAAGGGAAAAATTTCGTAAAGCCGGAACTCTGGCCAGAAAGAATCTCACAGGGCAATTGTTTTCAAAGGAAATCCTTCAACAGGTATTGTCGCACCTGCAATAACTGCCCCTGTGTTTTCTTCATTAACAAAAATTAACGAACCTTTTTCTAATACGAGCATCCTACAGTTATCTAGGCTCTGATGGGTCTAAGCCTCTGAAGAGCTTAAACAGGTTTCAATTCGCTAGGTTGAAACCGAGTAATTCCCCCTCTTGGGGCCGTCCGTCAGGGCGGCCCTTTTTTTATTCTCTGGAAACTTTTCCAATAGCCCACTCGGCGAGTTGTTCACGGAAGATTTTGGCATTGTGGCGGATGTCTACCGGGAACTCCGGATGGATCAGGATATCCTTAACTTGGCGAGTATGCGCATATTGGCCCCCCAATTCCGATAATTCTTTTATCAACTCACCATGTGAGGAATCACCAGACGATTCGCCAGAGTTTTCAAGCTCGATGATGATAGCCGGTTTCTGTTGGCCAGCTGTTCCCACACCCACCAGGGCAGATCGTTTTACCCTGGAGTGAGTATTGAAAACCCCTTCACATTGAATGGTGAACAGAGTGCCTTTAGCGGTTTGAACGCGCTGGCTTTTCCTGCCGCAAAACCACAGGCGGTTTTGTTCATCGAGATAACCGACATCGCCCATGCGATGCCAGAAAGAATTTTCAGCGTCCTCAATTTTCGCCAGTCGGGTGGCTTCTTCACGATTGAAATAACAACGGGTCACCCACGGACCTTTCACGGCGATTTCCCCAATCTTTCCCTGCGGTAGTTCCAGCGCATCATTCCATTGGGGAATCGGGTCATCGGTGATGCTTATGATTTTAAGTTCAATCCCAGGGACGACATGGCCCACACAAGTGCCTTGTCCTTTTTGAGTTTTTTTGAAGGTGTCTGCCAGAACCTCTTTGCGTTCCATGGTAGCGACTGGAAGCGATTCTGTTGCGCCGTAAGGAGTATGAATTTCCGATTCAGGTTCGAGAATGCGATCAAACCGTTCGAGCAGCGAACCGGGAACAGGAGCGCCCGCCATCAGAATACGCTTAATGGAAGGCAGTCTGCGATTATGTTTCAGGCAATGCCGACTCACCGTATCCCATAGCGCGGGTGATCCGAATGCGCTGGTTACATTTTGCGCGGTAGCGGTTTGTAAAATCATTTCCGGATTAACTTTAGCTGGACGTGTGAAATCCATTTCCGGGAGGATGGATGTCATCCCGATCCCTACTCCAAACAAGGCGAACAAGGGGAAGGTGGGGAGGTCAATTTCACCGGGTTGTATACCATAGGAGGAGCGTAGTGTATCCAATTGACGCAGGAACATTCCGTGCGTATACAAGACCCCTTTGGGAGACCCGGTACTTCCGCTGGTGAACAGGATGGCCGCCGGGTCGTCCTTAAAAGTCTCGACAAAATTGGGATTGGACTCAGCCAGCCTGCGTACGTCGTCAAGAGTTTTTCCTCCCCAGAACCAGCGAGAACCTACCGTAATTCTCTGGCGCACACTTTGGAAGGGTTTGCGAAAAACCCGTGATATTGAGTGAGCTAGTGGGATAGCTACCATTCCCTTCGGTTGGGATTCTTCAACGCACTGCAGGACATTTTTTCTGCCCAGTCCGGGGTCAATCAGGATCGGTACCGTTCCGGCCTTGAACAGGGCGAAGGCGATAGAAATAAAATCAATTCCGAAAGGAACCAGAAGCAGAACGCGATCCCCTTTCTTCAATCCGTACTGATTGAGCCCAGATGCGATGCGAGAGCTTTCGTCATTCAGTTCCGCAAAAGAAATAGAAACGCTCGTGTGGGGCACGACAATCGCCCTGCGATTTGGAAAATCCCTCGCCGCATTTTCCAGAGAGACGGCTATGTTGTGGCACTTCGGTTCCATATCTAATCACGGCAGGTCCAAGGTCGCCTTGACCATGGGAACCGTCACTTTCTTTTTTTGGATATAGGATTCCTGGTTGATCTTGGTGATCGTGTGCTTGATCGACATGAAATCTCTGGGAATGCGAGTGAGGAGATAGTCGATTATCTTGTCCGGGATGACCAGTCCGACATCTTTTGCCAGTTTGGTGATTATTTTAGCAGTTGTTTTGTCATCAATGGGTTTCAGTTCTGCAGACATACCCCATTGAAAGCGAGAGGTTAGATAGCTCTCGGTACCTTCCAGGTTTGCCGGGTTAAGATTTCCTGCGAACGCGATTTTTTTCCCCTTTTCAACAAGAGTGTTGAAGATGAGGTAAAGTTTTTCCTGAGAAGCACGTTGTCCGGCGATATGGTCCACCGCATCGAGCAGAAACAGATCGACGTTGGAAAGAATGGATACGAATTCGCCCGAAGAGCCGTTAGCATTTTCATCTGTTTTTTGGATGAAATCAGCTCCATGAACGTACAGAGCTTTTTCACCCATAGAGGCAGACTGATTGCCAATAGAGATAAGAAGGTGGGTTTTGCCAAGGTTTCTGCCGCCGAAAAGATAGAGTGTGTTGAAGGGAGAAGGTTCCTCACCGCAGAACTGGCGGGCGGCATCGAAGGCAATTTTTGAACCCTCCGAAACCACGAAATTGGAAAACATATATTCAGGCCGTGAAGGAAAATCAAGAATGAGCTGACGCGCCAGGCGTTCCTTTTCAGACATGGCCTGTTCGATTCGCAGGCAGGGGAGGAGAGCTTTGCATCAATATAAAGGGGGTAATGTTTTGTTCGTCTTTGCGAGCGAAGCGAAGCAATCCAGAGTTCTGGATCGCCACGCTGTTTATAACGGCTCGCGATGACGCTAGGGCAACCAAAGACAGAATCATTTTGGTCCTATTTGAACTTCAACGTCGGATCCGAGCCATGTTGATTGAATGATTACGGTACAGACCGAGCCTTCTTTTTGATAATTTAAAATCTTCCCATCATGTGCCATTGAATTGACCAGGGTCCATCCCTGATTGGTCATTTCATTCTGGTAGAATTCGACAGTATCTATCAGGTTTTCGCTGGTACTGAAAAACAGGCGCCCCACCTTGATGGCACCGCTCCCCGACTCATACACAAATGTTTTAGACTGATCTCTTTCTGAATCCTTGGGGACAGGCACATCTGTGAAGGGGTGAGCCAGATTAATAGGTTCAGGCGGCGGCGTTTCATTTTCTAAATTTTCTAACGTGGTACATCCGCCGAAAAATACAAGAAGCAACAGACTGATAACGCAGGCCAAAATTGATGATCGGTTTTCTTTAACTGTTTTCAAAAAGAGTCCTCCCAAAATAGACAACTGTCAGGCCAAGTAGCATCAAGGCAAATCCGAGGATTCGTAGAATCCGATCTGGAATTTCACCAATTTTTTGAGCAAAATTTTTAACCTGGGAAGGAGCACAGAAATAAGGAATGCCTTCGAAGATCATCATCAATCCCAGGGCGGAAAGAAACAGACCCATGAACGTAAGCGGTTGGTAGAAGAAAATTGTGGAAAACGGGGCCGCCGAGCTACAGTTTCAGGTCTTGGCAGGAATCCCGGTTCGGGGTTCGAAGCAGTTGGCGAGTCCTAAGGCTCATCGTGTATTCCTGCCACAAACCCTGATGTTGTAGTAGATTATCATGAATCCGTCAGGCAGAGTCAATAAATATTTAGGTGACCGGGAATAGAGGTTGTCATGGAAGAATTTGCCGTTATATAATGAAAACACAAATTATTTTGACGATATTGTCCGATAAATATAAGACATTCCGTATAGATTTTTCCGGTGTTGTCCAAATCATCTTCATGTGACCGCCATTAAATTTAACAAGTGAAATTAAGCGTTTCCAGTGATCAAGTCTGGAAATGAATATTCAAGCGATTAGCGAGGTTTTCTAATGAATTGTAAAGTTGTCAAGGTAGTATTTTCCTGGTTTCTGGTGATGGGTATATGTTTTCCTCTTTCCATGGAAACGGGGGATGTTTCCGGATCATTGACAGGACAGGCTTGGGCCTTGAGTTCTGAATCGATGCCGCTGACGAGTAACATATTCGTTGATATAGCAAAGCAACAGAATCCGGCAGTAGTCAATGTCAGTATGAGCTCCAAGGCAAAAAAGGCCAGCCCGCGTCGACAGACTCCTCCGGCTCCTCCGGGATTGCCAAGAGATCCGAGAGCACCGGGAGGGCCAGGGCAGAAAGATCCATTTCGTGATTTCTACGACAAGTTTTTTGACAAGCGACCTGATAATCAGCCAAAGCGTGGAACGGGTTCAGGGTTCATCATTGATCCGGAAGGATATATCTTGACCAACGTCCACGTTGTTGACGGGGCCGAAGAGATTCTTGTCAACCTGGAAGATGAAAATGAAGATGAAAAGGAATACAGCGCAACGTTGATCGGTTCCGACTCTAAAACCGACATTGCCTTGATCAAGATCACCAGAGAAAATGGAGACAACACACCATTCCCATACTTGCGTATGGGGGACTCCGATAAACTGGAAGTTGGCGAATGGGTGATGGCAATTGGAAATCCATTTGGATTAAGCCATACCGTAACCGTGGGCGTGGTCAGCGCGAAAGACAGAAGCATTGGTGCCGGACCCTATGACGAATTCATCCAGACAGATGCCTCCATCAACCCCGGTAACAGCGGTGGTCCGTTGATCAATATCAAGGGGCAGGTTATTGGAATGAATACAGCAATCATATCGGGCAATACCGGCGGAAATGTTGGAATTGGTTTTGCCATTCCGATCAATGTAGCCAAGTCTATTTTGACGGACCTGCGAGAAAAAGGAAAAGTCACACGCGGGTGGCTGGGCGTGATGATTCAAAAAGTCACACCAGAACTGGCTAAATCATTTTCATTGAAGGATAACAAGGGGGCATTGGTGGGAGACGTTATTCCCAACGGACCAGCCTCCAAGGCAGGAATCAAGCGTGGGGATGTGATTGTTGAATTCAACGGGCATTACGTATCTGATATGGAAGAACTGCCTAAAATCGTAGCAAACACAACGCCGGATTCTAATGTCGATGTGGAAGTGATTCGGGGCGGGAAATCGTTGACCCTGAATGTTCATATCGAGGTTCTTAAAGATGGTGAGGAAAAAGTGGCGCAAGCTCAGGTGGCAGATCCGCTGGGCATGCAGGCGCAGGACATAACTCCCGAACTGGCACAGAGCCTGGGTTTGGATACCGAGGAAGGTGTGTTGGTGTCTGATGTGACAGCGGGGCAACCCGCCGCCGATGCCGGTATCAGGCGCGGTGATGTGATTTCAGAAATTGATCGCAAACCGATTGCGAATACGGCAGATTATAACCGTGCGATTGGAAATATAAAGGCAGGTCGCACGGTACTGTTCCTTATTCGCAGAGGGGGGACGACCATATACATAGCCGTTAAGGTGAAATAGCCACTGGCCGTGGAGGCAATATGTCGAAGCGTTAGCTGGCAAACGCTAACGATTTGGCACGAAATAGGGTTTTGCTTTGTCCTCGTTCCAATGCTCCAGCGTGGGAACGAAGAGGAAAGTTATCAATTTTCAGACGGCAGGCCGAGAGGCTTGCCGTCTTTCGTTTTCTTCTTCATATGAACCATTCCCGATTTATCATAACGATACTCGCCCTCATCACCTTTGCCTGTGGAGCTGTTCCCCTGTGGGCAGAGGGCAGTGACCGTCGCACTCCTGTAGTCAAGGTGGTGGAAATGGCGGGACCGGCGGTAGTCAATATCAACACTGAAGAGGTTGTACCCGCAATGCGAAACCCGTTCAGGGATTCGCGCAATCCTTTCTTTGACCAGTTTTTCCAGCAACTGTTTCCGCGTTTGAATAATAACCGCCGAAGTCTGGGATCCGGAGTGATTATTCATCCAGATGGATACATCCTCACTAACGAACATGTTGTTTCCAGAGCGACCCGCATTAAAGTTACACTCATAGATAAACGGGAGTTTGATGCTCATCTTGTGGGAGCCGATATCAAATCGGATCTTGCAGTTATTAAAATAGACAGTGAAGAACATCTGCCTCACGTTGCTTTGGGGCGGTCAGATGACCTGATGACCGGAGAAACAGTCATAGCCATCGGGAATCCTTTCGGTCTGCGACACACGGTGACGACTGGAATTATCAGCGCATTGCACCGGAGTATTCAGGGTGACAAAAAAAGGGTTTACCGGGACTTTATTCAGTTGGATGCCTCGATCAATCCGGGTAACAGTGGAGGTCCTCTCCTCAATATTAATGGTTCACTGATTGGGATCAACACAGCTATTTTTCAGAAAGCCGAGGGGATTGGATTTGCCATTCCCATTGATAAGGCCAAGCGCATTGTCGATGACCTTATCCGTTACGGCAAGGTGCGGCGCGGGTGGCTGGGCGTATCTGTGCAGGACATGTCTAAAGAAATGCTCCGTTTCTTTCATCTCGACCGGGTTACAGGCGTGGTCGTTGTGCGGGTTATGAAAGGAAGCCCGGGTGCCAAAGCCGGACTGAAACAGGGAGATGTTATTTTGTCCCTGGAGAATAATGAGGTCAGTGATAAATCTGATTACTCCGAACGAGTTTCCACCTACCCTGTGGGAAACACCATACGATTAAAAATATTACGAGATGGGGCAAAGCATTCAGTGTCCTTGAAAGTTTCGTTTCTGCCTGTCAAGCTGGTCGAAGAGTATACAAAAACCTGGTTGGGATTCAATGTGTCGATGATTGAAAAATCATCGTTGCGAAGATATCGCCTGGCAACTGATCAGGGAGTGGTCGTGACGGGGGTGATACCGGGCAGTGCCGGAGGAAAAATCGGGATACAGCCGGGAGATGTTATCCGGCAGGTCAATCAGGCGAGAATTAGAAATGAACGGGATTTTAAAGCCGCTATGGTAGAGGCGGCGGGGCGCGATAGTGTGCTTCTTCTGGTGCAAAGGGGGCAGAACGGATATTACGTAACGCTTGAACCCTGAGCGCCAGTCACCCGGACCACAAGAGGGAATTACGCAGGCCCATATCGGTGCTACGGAGGCGAACGCATAAGATACTTCCAGTATTTTTCATTACCACTACTCCTATACGGGGTTTCTGTTTAAACAGGCTCAGTATGTCTTCCCGGCAAAACTCCAGGCCCCTGGGTTTTGATATAGTACGGGCAGTCGCAGAACGGGGAGAATCGTCAAACAGGCAAAATTCCCAGAAAACCTCATGGTGCATAATCTTTGCCAGAGAGATAGGATCTTTTTTGACCGGGTTGGTAACAATAATTTCTACCAGCCCTTCGAGTAGAACATAGAAACATTCTCCAGGACTGTTTTCCGCAAAAACAACTGCGTCCGCTCCAATGGTTCGCTCTTCACCCACCCATTGAATGGTTGAGAGGTCTTCATCATTGAGTCCGGCGAACATTTTGACCTTGGATAATTCCTGCATGGCAAATTCCTTCCGCAAAAACGGTCAGTCGGTATATGATAGGTTGCCGTATGGATATGGTGTGGCAATTATATAACCCCCGGTGGGAATCGCCCACGAAATAAATATAATTATGTCTGAACGGGATAAAAGAAAAATGGAGCGCCTGCGCGAGGAAATCAGGCATCACGATACCCTGTATTATGTGCAGGATCAGCCTTCTATTCCCGACCGGGAATACGATTTGCTCATGCGGGAGTTGCAGGGCTTGGAGGAGAAGTTTCCAGATTCGGTTACACCAGATTCCCCAACGCAGAGAGTGGGCGGCAAAGTGGCAGAAAAGTTCACTGCTATCGTTCACAAAACACCCATGCTCAGTCTTGACAATGCATTTAGCGTTGATGAGTTGAGGGAGTTTCACCAACGGGTGATTAAAGGACTGAAAAACGTTTCGCCGGAAGATATCGAATACTTTGTCGAACTCAAGTTTGACGGTTTGGCCGTGACTCTGACTTATGAGAATGGAGTTTTTGTTCAAGGAGCGACACGGGGAAACGGAAAGGAGGGCGAAGATATAACCGCAAATTTAAGAACTATAAAGTCCATTCCCTTAAACATTTCGCGAAAAAAAGAAAAATATGGAACCCTTGAGGTGCGAGGAGAAGTTTTTATGCCGCGCGAAAGTTTTCGTAAACTCAATAAAACGAGAGAGGCAGACGGTGAAACGCCCTTTGCCAACCCAAGAAACGCTGCCGCAGGATCTTTGCGTTTGCTGGATTCTTCCATAACAGCCGGGCGCAAGCTGGACATATTCGTCTATGGCGTGGGTTCCATGAAGCCGATGCCTTTCAAAACACATAGCGAAATACAGACCGCATTAAAGGATATCGGATTCAAACTGAATAAAAATCGCTACGTTTGCGGAAACTTTGAAGAAGTCCTGCCCCATATCGAAAAATGGAGAATTGAAAAAGACACGCTGGATTATGATGTCGATGGACTGGTGATCAAAGTCAACTCACTGGACTACCAAAGGCGGTTGGGCGCGACATCTAAATTTCCCCGCTGGGCGATAGCCTATAAATACGAAGCGGAAAAAGCCGAGACCGAGGTGGAGGATATTATCTGTCAGGTTGGCCGTACAGGCGCGATCACACCTGTGGCGATTCTTATGCCCGTATTTATTTCCGGTTCGACCGTCAGCCGCGCCACTCTGCATAACGAAGACGAGATCAAAAAAAAGGACATTCGCGTCGGCGACCGGGTGATCATCGAAAAAGCGGGCGAGATCATTCCAAGAGTGGTTGAAGTTATAAAGACTGCCAAAGCTAAACGCGGCGCCCCGTTCAAAATGCCTGTCAAGTGTCCAGACTGCCAGGGTGCTTTATCTCGTCCTGAAGAAGAAGCGGTCCTGCGCTGCGTTAACTACGATTGTCCGGCGCAGTTCAAAGAGCGACTGTTTCACTTTGCGTCGCGAAACGCGATGGACATAGACCATTTTGGTCCCGCCGTCATTGAACAGTTGGTCGATAAAGGTTGGGTCAAAAATTATTCCGACCTGTATAAGCTGGACCCTCAGGACGTGGCCCGGTTGGAGCGTATGGCAGAGAAGTCAGCTCAGAACCTGATCGAATCGATAGAGAAAAGCAAGTCCGCCGGACTGGCCCGTTTGCTTCATGCCCTGGGCATTCGCCACGTGGGTCAAAGAGCGTCAATGATTCTGGCACGGCATTTTCATTCCATGTCGAAGCTTCAAAACGCACAGCAGGAAGACCTGGAATTTGTCATGGAAATAGGGGGGACCGTTGCCGAAAGTCTGACAGCATTTTTTCAGCAGACACCCAATCAGGAAGAGATAAAACGTTTGGCAGAATGCGGAGTAGAGATGACGATAAAAGGTGAGAACGTTGGAACGGCATTGTCGGGCAAACAGTTTGTGCTGACCGGATCGCTGGAGACCTTGACCCGTGACGAAGCCAAAGAAAAAATCGCGGCATTAGGCGGTCGCGTCACTTCTACCGTGTCGAAGAAAACAGACTACGTCGTGATTGGAGCCGACCCCGGCTCCAAAGCTGAAAAAGCAAAAAAACTCGGCATAGAAACAGTCACCGAAAAAAAACTAAAACAAATGCTGGGAGAGTGAATAAACAGTAAAGGGTAAAAATCAAACACGGATGCCTGCCCAGGGCGAAGCATGGGGGACATAGATACGCTGGTGGTTTCAATATCGGTTTTCGACCCAAAGAAGTTTTTATCCTGTAGTCCCTGCAGTGGGACCTATGAGTTCTTGTCAGGTTTTATTGTTTCTTCGCGTTTTGCCAGTGGTGTTCCATGTCTTCGAGGGAGGTTTCTTTGAGGGTCTTGCCTTGTTTTGCCACTTCCTGTTCTATGTGTTGAAAGCGTTTTATGAATTTGTTGTTGGTGGACCTTAGAGCCTCTTCGGCATCAATCTTTTTAAATTTGGCGATATTGACGAGGACAAAAAGGATGTCTCCCAGTTCGCTTTGAATATCGGTATCTTTCCCTTCCAGTACGGCTGATTTAAATTCGGCGATTTCTTCATCGAGTTTGTCGAAGACATCACTTATTTCATCCCAGTCGAAACCTTCTTTCGCCGCTTTCTTTTGAAGTTTTTGTGCTTTGAGTAAACTTGGAAGCTGTTTCGGTACACTGTCGAGGATGGAGGGGTGGTTTGAGTGAGTTTTTTCTTCCTTCTTGATTTCTTCCCATCGCTCGATAACCTGGTCGGGTGTATTGATCTGTCCTTCTTTAAATACATGCGGGTGACGCCGCACCATCTTTTCTTTTAGGTTGTCAAGCACGTCCTTGATATCAAACTCATTGCTCTTGCTGGAAATCTTTGAGTGAAATAATATCTGATATAGCAGGTCACCCAGTTCGTCTTTGATTTGATCGGGATCGTTTGTGTCCAGTGCTTCCAGAACTTCATAAGTTTCTTCAACCAGATAGGGTTTCAGGGATTCCCGGGTTTGAACATTATCCCAGGGGCATCCATTTTCCCCCATAAGGGTATCTACAATTTCGATCAGTTTGCGGAAGGATTCGGTGGCGTCGCTCATGAGTGACAGGTCCTTTGGTGAATAGAATTATTTCTTTTTAGCTTCGTCTTCTTCTTTAAGTTGTTCGTAGGGCAGGAATTCTTTTTGCGCTTCTTCCTCCCGCTCTTGTTCCCGATGTGTTTGCCCTATCAGTTTGGTTGGCATGTCCACTAAAGATTGCTTGAGATGTTTCATGGCTTCATCGTAGCGTTTTTGTCTCAAGTAGAGGTCGCCCAGGTTGGCAGACACCAGATGGAATGATAATTGGACTAGATTAGCGTTTTTTTTAATATGCTTCTGCTTTTCATAATGGCCCAGTGTCATCTCCAGGTGACCAATATTGTTGAGCACCATTGGAAATGTCGGGTTGAGCGCCAGACTTTTTTTCATAAGCTTCAAGTGCTTTGTCATACTCCTTCAATTCGACATACACCATTCCTACATTGTTATGAGCGTAAAAATTTCTGGGTTCCCTGCGTGCTATTTCAAGAAGGATTTTTAAGGCCTTTTCGTTTTCTCCTTCCAGACTGAGCTTGGCGGCTTTGAACATCAAGCGGGAACTTTCCTGTTCATTTGCCAGAGCCAGGTTTGGGGTTGTCAGGATCAAGGCGAGGCCTAGCACAGGCAGTACTATTTTTCTTGAAAAATTTATGAAGATATGGAATTGAATCATTGTTGCTTCTCCATGGGGGTTATATGAATTCCAAGATAACAGAGTTTGCCAGGAATAGGCCTTTTTTTGAGAGACGTAGTTGGCCTTGTTCGATAGTGATCAATTCTTTTTCTTTCAGAGAGGCAATGACATCTCCATATATCGCTCTGATGGAAGTTTGAAACCGATCTTCAAATTTCATGATGCTGATGCCTTTTAGCATTCTTAACCCCAGCATGAGAGTTTCACCCATTGCCTGTCGGGGTCTAAGTGACTCGCTAAACTCAACCGCAGTATGTTTCTTGTTTATTTCACGGATGTAGTTTGCTGGTAGATTAGTATTTTTGGAGCGGATTCCGTTCATATAAAAAGATGCTCCTGCCCCCAGCCCCAGTGTGTTTGAGTTTTGCCAGTAGGTTATATTGTGCTTGCATTCTTTTCCCGGTCGCGCGAAGTTTGATATCTCATAGTGGTGGAATCCATTCTCTTTAAGGAAATCTATAGTTCGTTTGAATAATTCCAGCTGGTGGTCCTCATCGGGCATAACGAGTTTTCCGCTGGATTGGAGTTTTCCGAAAGAGGTTTCCTTTTCGATGGTCAGGTTGTAGGTGGACAGATGCTCAGGGTTTTTGACCAGAGCCTGGCGCAGGTTATTTTCCCACCCGTCAAGCGTCTGGTTCGGGATGGCAAACATGAGATCCAGGGAAAGGTTGCTGAATCCGGATTCCCGGGCCCGGTCAACAGTGCAATGTATTTCTTCAACCCCGTGCGCCCGGTCGAGCAGTTTTAGTTCTTCCTCATCAAACGATTGCACTCCAATACTGATCCTATTGTATCCTGCCTGCCGAATTGATTTCAATTGATCTGAGCCTATTGTCGCCGGATTGGCTTCAAGTGTTATTTCAGCATCCTCTGCAATGTTAAATTGTTTTTTGCATTCTTCAAGAATTCGCGCCAATTGAGTGGCAGAGAGGGTCGTGGGTGTTCCACCGCCCAGAAAAATGCTGTTCACCGTTCCGGCAGAGGAAAACTTTTGTGAGTAATGAGTCATTTCCTTAATCAAGGCAGAAACGTAAGTTTCCATTTCATCGCGCTTGATGGGATGCGAATTAAAATCGCAGTAACCGCATTTGTGTATGCAGTAAGGTACATGGATGTAAAGCCCAAAGGATTGCTCGTTCATTTTCTCATTGTATCAGTATTGACAATTGTAAATTCATGAAATTAAATATTCGCCTACGCTGAAGGTGTGAACTATAATATAAACATAACTTATTGAGTTTATTTTGCTAAGGTGAGCCAGAAGGGGGTAGGGTTGTTAAAACCGCATGCTTGAGTAACCATTGATGTAAATCAAAAATTTTGCATAGCCGCAGTAATGAGATCATTACATGGGTAGCTGGTTAACTGGAAAAGATACAGAAGCAGTGGGTTTCTGGGATTGATTCCCCGAGACAAGTTCGGTAAGGGGTTGCCTGGGTCGAAGAGAGGCTTGAGAATAACGATGAGATTGCGAACCTGTGCCTGAGTTATCCCGAGTTTGCTGTGCTCTTTCTTGAATGGAGACATTCACCCAGAGTTTGCAAGGAATGGTTCGAAACCGTACACGATGCGGCGGTTTTCCTGAAAAATGTTGATTCTGAGTTGCGTATTACCGATTATCTTGCAGAAGCGGTATCGTCTGAGGGAAATTCGCATAGGGCGATGGAACTGT
The DNA here is from genome assembly GCA_913045445.1 of uncultured Nitrospina sp. GTDB lineage: Bacteria > Nitrospinota > Nitrospinia > Nitrospinales > VA-1 > Nitromaritima. The sequence goes on from CAJWQP010000001.1 coordinate 59,162, forward strand.
TCGAAGATGCTTTGGAACTGGCTGAAAAAGTAGGGCAGGATGTGATGGTTGTCAAGCTTCTTGACAAGCTGGCTCGCTATCAGTCGGGGTTGGGAAATCCCAGGCAGGCGGCAGAATATCTTGAACAATCTCTGGAAAATAAGTCTGGTGATGGAAAAAACAGGGGACATGAGGAACGCGATCAAAAATGCCGAATCCACAATGAAGATATATAAAAAATTCAATCACCCGAATAGCAGGGTTGTTGCAGGGCAACTGCAGACTTGGAAGGGCTCTATGGCCAGGACTAAATGAGAGAACTATTAATCGAGTCCGTGTTGTGAGTGCGGCTATAGACTTTTCTTAACTTAAAGCGATTATTTTTTGCTAAATTATCCGTTAAGTTCAGGAAAGGGTATAATGGCCCAGTCTTTAATTCATGCTGACAGGGCACGGTTTTTCATTTGAAGGATTGTGCATCCAAAGCTTTTAATCAAAATACTTAAGCACTTCTTGTTATCAGCAGACCTGGGGGCTACTAAGCCGGACTTACCCGGAGTGATGCAAAAACAATGTGAAAGTCATAAAACATTAAATTACTCAGTCACTCAAATTGTCATTGAAAAAGGAAGAAAAGTTTAAATCAGGTTATGCCGCGATTGTCGGCAAGCCCAATGTGGGGAAATCTACGCTCCTTAATCGGCTTGTCATGAAGAAGATTGCGGCTATCTCGAACAAACCTCAGACGACCAGAAACAAAATTACAGGTGTGGTTCATTTTCCTGGAGGGCAGATCATCCTGCTGGATACTCCGGGAATCCATCAAGCTTCATCACAGCTCAATCGCCTTATGGTGAAGGCTTCCCTCAGTACCTATAATGATGTAGATATTATTTTGTTCGTCATCGATGCGAAGCAGGGATTTACCGAGAATGATATTTTTGTGATGGGTACGCTGGAAAATGTGAAGTCTCCGAAACTTCTTATTATTAATAAGCTGGACCTTGTGGCCAAACCCGACTTGCTGGGATTAATTGCCGAAGCTAACGCGAAATCAATTTTTGATGAAATTATTCCCGTGTCGGCTCTACGCTCAGATGGCCTGGAAGATCTTGGGCATACGATTCTTGGTTACCTGCCGGAAGGTCCACAATATTTTCCTGAGGATATGATAACGGATTGCTCTGAGGAATTTCTGGTCGAGGAAATTGTAAGAGAAAAGATCATGCAACGAACGCGTATGGAAATTCCCTATGCTGTTGCGGTAGTGGTTGAAGGAATGAGCGAGGGGCATGGAAATGTCTGGGTGATTGATGCGCTGATCATTGTTGAAAAACAATCGCAGAAAAAAATTCTGATCGGCGCAAAAGGGGCTATGCTCAAAAAACTTGGGAAGCCGGCACGGGAGGAAATTGAGAAGCGTTTTGGCTGTAAAGTGTATTTAAACCTTTTTGTGAAGGTGAAAAATAACTGGAGAGAAGATGGTCGAAGTCTCCGCGAACTTGGATATCTGCATGATTCAAATTAAAACGAATGAGGATATAGAGACGATGCGCGAGTCTGCCAGACTCGCGGCGAAAGTTCTTTTGATGATCGAGCCTTATATAAAACCTGGGGTCACGACCAATCGGTTGAATGACCTTTGCCATGACTATATTCTCTCTCATGGCGCGGTACCCTCTCCCCTGAACTATAAGGGGTTTCCCAAGAGCATCTGTTCTTCCATTAATGAGGAAATATGTCACGGCATCCCATCAGAACGAAAACTGCGTAATGGTGATGTGATCAACCTGGACATCACAACTTATCTGAATGGTTTTCACGGTGATACGAGTAAAACATTTTTTGTGGGCTCACCACGAAAAAAAATCAGCCGTCTGGTCGAAACCTGTCGGGAGTCTTTGCAGAAGGCTATTGAAGTGGTGCGTCCGGGGGCCAGTCTGGGTGATATAGGCGCAACTATTCAAAATCTTGCTGAGTCGAGGGGCTATTCCGTTGTCCGCGAGTTCTGTGGGCACGGGATCGGACGCAGCTTTCATGAAGACCCGCAAGTCCTTCATCTTGGGAATTTTGGAGAGGGCATTGAGTTGAAAAAGGGAATGGTTTTTACCATTGAGCCGATGATAAATGAAGGGGGAGCCGCTTTAAAAGTTTTATCCGATAAATGGACTGCAGTGACTCAGGACGGTTTGGTTTCCGCGCAATTTGAGCACACTCTTGCTGTGGTTGAAGGTGGATGCGAGGTTTTAACTCGCCTGGAAGGCCAAACCAACTTTTAATACTTCTCCGCCCAGCCCAGCCCTTTTCATTTTTAAGCGACAAAGATATCAATATCTTGCAGGCTTAAAATTAAAGAAATCCAAAATTGATAGGCCGTGCTTTTTTTTAAATAAAATGGTAATTCAATCTATAATGCTCATTTAAGAATCTGAAATTCAGGAGACCTTACTGCTATGGCAAAGAGTTGTTCGTTTGATATTGTGTCCGAGGTGGATATGGCCGAAGTGCAAAACGCGGTTAATCAGGCTGTGATGGAAATTCGTCAGCGCTACGATTTTAAGGGGAGCAAGAGCGAGATCAAGTTGGAACCGAAGGAGTGTCAACTGGTACTTATTTCTGATGATGAGTTTAAGTTGAAGGCGGTTGTTGATATTTTGCAAGGCAAATTAGTGCGTCGCAAGGTTTCTCTCAAGGCCCTTGACTATGGCATGGTTGAACAGGCTGGGGGGAATATGGTTAGACAGGTTGTCAAGCTCCAGCAGGGCATACCACAGGATAAAGGTAAAGAGATTGTGAAGTTTTTAAAGACAGTGGGCGTTAAAGTCCAGGGGCAGATTATGGACGATCAGGTGAGGGTGAGTGGGAAAAGCAGAGATGATTTGCAGACCACCATTGCCGCACTGAAGGAAAAAGACTTTGATATAGAGATGAGTTTTAGCAATTATCGATGAGCACCTGTTTGTTCCTGAACATCTTAGATGATTAATAGTTTTAAAGATTCTTTCATGAGTACCTAGCTTTGGGTTTGCATGGCTGTAACAGGTACTCAAGAGGTCACGAAAAAAAATAGGTTAGCTTTGTCTTGAGGTTGTCATATTTGAGTCACTTGAGTTAAAACTTCTCTGACACGAAAAATGCCGCGTCCATCTATGAGATTTTTCCCTTTCAAACTCATCGCTTCCAGTTCAGGTTTTTCCCACTCAAGAGCTTTCTTGAATTTTTCAGCATCGTAGTCAGTGCCTAATCCCAAATTAACCACAGCCCCTGATTTTTCTACAAAGCGAGCCTTTGTTTGCTGGTGCTCTACCTGATTAATGACCAGAGCGGGAGTTCCCACGGCAATAGCCTAATGAGGCGTTACGCCCCCAGCACAAACTGCTGCATCGTGTTCCCATAAAAATTGGGCCATGTTGGTTACCGGGCCGGGGAGGCTTAATGTTTTGAATTAAGATGCGAGGTTTTTTAGCTCAGGTGCGTTGATGGAGCTGTGTCCGATAAGAATGATCAGCTTGAGTTGAGGTTTTCCCTTACTCCTTTTAACCAGAATATTGAACTCAGCCAGTATTGTGAGGTTGAGCAAAACACTCATGGTTCCCAAAAGGACCCTGTAGGGGGTATGGACCTGAGAAACAAAAGGTCTCAACGAATTTCGCATTCGTCAGGAATGGGCGGGAACCGATCAATCAGTCTTTTGCTGGTGTGTATTTGAACTGGCAAATGGTTCCAAGTTTTGCGAACAGGTTGGTCAGCTTCAAATCCACATAATCCTTTCGCGCATCCCACTGAATCTTATCAAACTCGCAAGCGGTCTGGATATAATCGACTCTGCCAAAGCGGATAAAAAACTGGGCGAACCAGCACTTTTTCATTTTGAAGTTCCATTCTGTTGCATCGGCTATTTTTGTGCTGGGCATAAAATGTTCCCAAGTAAAATTATCATCAAAAGATTTTTGGCCCGCTTCAACGAATGCCTTGAACGGATTATCAGATTTTTTTTCTTCTGCGATGGCTTTATCCATGTCTGACTTCATCCAGCCACGGAGGGCCTGGGTAATAAATTTCCGGGCACGATCGATTCGGATATTGTAATCATCAAGAACATTGTGAGATGTGTACATAAACAAACCTATGATGGTCAGTCTTTGCGTTGCGGGTTCCAGCTTTTCGCCATCTTCGTAGTCCCATAGCTTGACAAATAGTTCGGAGATTTTTTCTTTATCAATGACAACCTCTTCTGTTTCCAGATGCTCCAGAATGGGGTCTAAATGCGCCGTGGCTTTTTTAGCGAAATCGGAGTCTGCGGCTGTTGCGCTTTCTTTATTTTCAGTCATGTTCAAGTTTTCCAAGTGGATAGGTTGCAAAAAACTTTGAATGGCGGGAGATCCTGTTTCCTGACCTTACAATAGCCAATCTTGAACGCAATTGATTCGGATTTTGGTTCGGAATATCTTGACTCCACATTCTTTCAATAGTTCACAGAAAATAGCATATTGTGGGGTATCTGTTCAAGATTATTGCGGATATCCAGAATCTGGCCTCCCAGACTGGTGGGACAAAGCAATCTCGTATATAATACGGGCCAATCTCATTCTCTCTACACTAATGAAACAGGATTTATTCGACATAGTAGTTATTGGGGCTGGAGTCATCGGTCACAGCATCGCTTTCAGGCTAAAACAAAGCAAACCAGAGCTTCGCTTGGCTGTTTTGGGCGATCCGATGAGTTCGCTCATGGCATCCCGCGCCGCCGCCGGTATGCTGGCCCCATTTTGCGAATGCGACAAAGCGGACCGCTTTTTCGGGTTTTGCAGGGAATCCCTTGAAAAATATCCGGGATTTATCGAGGAGCTATCCTCGGTGAGTGGTGTTTCCATCCATCTTTCCATGAAGGGTTCTCTCATGCCGTCTTCGTCTTTTGGCGGCGATTGGGAAGAGCAGATTCGTTTTTTTCGGGAAGAAAATATTCCTCATGAAATCTGGTCACCTGACAGGCGTCGAGAACAAGCTCCTGCTCTGGCCGACTCATGCGGTGAGGTCATCTGGGTGGGGGAAGGGCAGGTCAATAACCGGGAAATGCACGATGCTCTTGTTATGGCGTCTCAGAAACTAGGAGTGGAGATTCTGGAAAAGAATGTGACTGGATTCCTTCATGACTCCTCCACCGTTGAGGCGGCGGTTACAGATGCGGGAGAAGTTCGAGGACGTCAGTTTGTTCTTGCCTCTGGAAGCTGGTCTTCCCAGTTGGGGAATATTCTTGATGTGTCCCTGCCATTGAAGCCGATAAAGGGCCAGATGTGTCGCTTGAAACTGGAAGATGACCGGCTTGATTATACGGTCCATGGCCTGCTGACTTATATTGCGCCCTGGAAAGGCAAAGGCTTTGTGTTGGGTTCCACTATGGAAGACAGAGGGTTTGACCCAGCGATAGAAGATGAGGCGATTCGTGACCTAATCCATCGAGCAGCACAAGTGGTGCCTTGCCTGGAGGATGCTCCGTTGATTGAGAGTTGGGCCGGGTTTCGTCCGGCCGCTGAAGATTTGATGCCCGTGATGGGTAAGAGCTCTCGCTATGGAAATCTCTTTTACTCGACCGGACATTATCGAAATGGAATATTACAAACTCCGCATCAGGCGGATTATACAGCTGAGACAATTCTGGAAACTTTGGCCGATGAAATATCCGAATTTTCTCCACAACGTTATAATCTATAGCCCACTCGCAACTACCATTCATGCACAATAATCCCGGCAAAGATCAGGGCCTGGATCGCGACTTCAGAAATATCTGGCATCCATGCACTCAGATGAAGGACCATGAATCGGTCCCGCCTCTGCATATTGAAAGGGGGGAGGGGATTTACCTCGTGGACAAGGATGGGAAGCGATATATGGATGTTATATCGTCCTGGTGGGTCAATTTATTCGGTCACAATCATCCGCGACTCAATAAGGCGTTGATCGATCAGGCGAGTCGAATGGCGCATGTGTTGTTTGCCGGGGTCACACACACTCCTGCTATTGACCTGGCAGAGTCGCTGGTCAAACTCACTCCACCCAACTTGACACGGGTATTTTTTTCAGACAACGGTTCAACTTCAGTTGAGGTGGCGCTCAAGATGAGCCTTCAATACTGGCGGCAGACCGGACAGGCGCAACGCACGCGGTTCATTCATCTTACCGATAGCTATCATGGCGAAACACTGGGTGCCTTGTCTGTGTGTGGAATAAATCTGTTCCGTGAAAAATTTGAGAACGTGCTCATGGAAAATATAGAGGTGGCAGGGCCGGATTGCTATCGATGTCCGCTGGGATTCAAGCGTGAGAGTTGCGAGGCTGAATGCTTCGAGCCCATGGAAAAAGCGCTTGAGGAAAACAGGGAAACGATTGCCGGAGTGATCGTCGAACCTCTGGTGCAGGGAGCGGCAGGGATGAAAATGTATCCTCCTGTTTATCTGGAAAAACTGGAAAAGGCCTGTGATAATTTTAAAACACATACAATTTATGATGAAGTGGCAGTTGCATTTGGAAGAACGGGATCACTTTTTGTCTGTGGGGAATATGAATTGAAACCTACCTTCCTTTGTTTATCAAAGGGTATCACCTCAGGATACCTGCCTCTTGCGGCAACCCTGGCAAGCGAGGAAATTTATCAGGCGTTTTATGATGAACCGGCATCTATGAAATTATTTATTCATAGCCATAGTTATTCGGCGAATCCGTTAGCCTGTGCCTGCGCTAACGAAACTCTGACATTGCTGACGGAAAATAAATTTTTGTCAGGCCTGAAACCAAAAATTGAATTGATAAAAGAAATGGGCAACAAAACACGTGAACTTAAATGGTGTGGTGAGTTCAGGCAAATAGGGATGATCGCCGCTATAGAATTGGTGCGCAATAAACAGAGTAAGGAGACGTTCCCTCAGGAGGAGCGTGTGGGGTATAAAATTTATCTTGAGGGATTGAAAAGGGGAATTCTAATGCGTCCACTGGGGAATGTTATTTATTTTATTCCGCCTCTGGTAATCACAGATAATGAAATCGAAACCATGATCAACACAGCCTGTGAAAGCATTCAGGCTGTGCTGGGTGAATAATCTTAAAAGAGAGGATCGTTTAATGTACGAAGTGACAGTCAAAACTGGATTTTCGGCCGCACATCAGCTCCGCTATTACGATGGTAAATATGAAAACCTGCACGGGCATAACTGGACGGCTATCGTGACTGTGGAAACAAAGAAACTGGATGAGATAGGCCTGGGGGTCGACTTTGTTGTTCTTAAGAAAAATGTTGAAGAGATTTTGACTCACCTGGATTATAAAAATATTAATGAGGTCCCGCCTTTTGATAAGCAGAATCCTTCTGCAGAAAATATTGCCAAATGGTTATTCGATGAGTTGGCTCGACAAATAAATGGTGATAATGCTCGACTGAAACGAGTCGAGATTAAAGAATTTGATCACTGTGGCGCGGCTTATTTTGAATAAAAACGCCTTAAATTGAGATAAAAAAGCTAGTTCAGAGGGGCGATAGTTTTTGCTTTTGTTTGCGGGATCACGATAAGTCTGAAAAAAATATTTTTTTTAATTGTATGTTTACGGAATTTTAGCAGTCAACATGCTGAGCAGATTTACCAGCGTTCCGGATTTATTCCACTGGGATAGTGAGAACAATTCCTCCCATCACATCGTTTAATTTAAAATCACTTTTTGGGCTCTTTGGGTGCGTGTTGTGGCAAGACACGCACGCGGCACTTACTGCGAAGTCTGGATAGAGAGCCTGGAAATATTTTTTTCCGCCAAGTTTTGAAACAACTATGAACGGTCTTACTGGATTGCGCACCACATTTTCCAATCCCTTGCGTTCAAACTCGTTGGCGGCTCCGTTGTGACTGTTAATGGGCCATAGACTGATCAGTTTGAAATCGAATCCCAGTTGCTTTTCTATGATCAGGTCCGAAGCATTCAAAAGAAACTGTGCCGGTAGCAGGAGGGCATTTTCCTCCCACCAGTGCTCAGAAGCAAAAGCGATATTCTTATTTTGCAGGCGGTTAACAATATACTTTGAATACACGGTTCGGTCAGATTCCAATACGGCATGGAGGTAGTCGGCGACCACTTCTGGTGCAATCAGTGGGTCCTCAGCATTTTTGCCATTGTCATCTATAGGGAAAGTGATTACGATTCCACCCATGACATCCCCCAGTTTGAAATCCCTTTTCGGACTATTGGGGTGTTTGTTATGGCAGGACGCACAGGCCTCTGTCACTGCCAGATCGGGATAAACAGCGGTGAATACTTTCCTTCCTTTTAAAGAAATGATGGCGGTTTGGATTTTGGTAGGATCTTTCAACACCGTTTGTAGTGCCGATTCTTCGAATTTTGATTTAGGTTTGTTGTTCACGTTAATCGGCCACAGGCTGGTCAGCCGATAATCCATATCCAGTCCCTTTTCTTTGATCATATGAGAAGAAAACGCAAGGAACTGAGCGGGCAGAGGCAGAGTATTTTCATTCTTCCAGTTTTCGGAAGCTTTCAATGAGATAGTGACTGCCAGTCTTTCTACAATTACTTCTGAGTAGATGGTTCTGTTGGCTTCAATAATAGAATGGATGGAATCTGCGGCTCGGGAGGCTGGAATGCCTGAAATCTTTTCAGAAGGATTCGCCGGAACTGGCTCAGCAAAAAAGCAGGAAATCAAAATCAGCGCTATAAGAGGAAAAGCGATTAATACTTTGCGCATAAGACTCTCCATGAGAAAACTCAGCTTCAACAGAATGGTCAGAAAACAGAAAGGCCATCCGAAGCGGATGACCGGTCCTCTGCTTTGACTAAAAGTCAAAAGTTTCCAGCGACTTGCCCTCCCTGTCACACGCACGGCTGAAAATCTATCAAACCACGCTCTCCAAATTTGGACCCGATAGCAGCTTTTGTCAATAGTTTCCTTGAAATTCATTTTTGGTTCATATTGTGGAAGGGCTGTGCCTTGTTTCTACAAAAGGGAGTCCCTATAATGATGACCAGCAATTATATCCGGGGATATTATCTGTGAATATCCCAAATCACATTTTTAAACTTTTAAATAATATTTGAATGATTGATCACCTGATCAAAGACCTTGCCCTCCTGCTACTTGTTTCTCTCCCTATAAATATTGTTTTTCATCGGATCAAGCTTCCATCCATCATGGGGTTTATCATAGCCGGCGTAATTATAGGTCCGCACGGTCTTCTGTTAATAGATGACCTGGCGTCCGTCGAGCAACTTGCAGAGATTGGCGTGATCCTGCTTTTGTTTGTGATCGGTCTTGAGTTTTCCCTGAGTAACGTCTTGAAAAATGTTGTTCGTATTACCGGGGTGGGTGGTCTGCAGATTGGATTGACCGCTCTGGCGGTTTACATGATTGGGGTGGGTATCCAAATGCCGTTCAATGAGGCGGTTGTATTCGGATTGTTGACTGCTTTGAGTAGTACGGCGGTTGTTCTTAAAATGATTACGGACAGGGCTGAAATAGATACTCCGCATGGACAGGCTTGTATCGGGGTTTTGCTGTTTCAGGATTTATTTGTTGTTCCATTGATGCTGATTATTCCCTTGCTTTCAGGGGCGGAAAGTTATTCAGCAATGGATTTTGTTGGCGCTATGTTCAAATCCATTGCGGCGGTGGGAGCAATTTTCTGGTTGTCTCGCATGCTAGTGCCAAAACTGCTGGAATTAATCGCCAGACTGGGAAGCAAAGAGCATCTCACTTTACTGGTTATCTTGATCGTTCTAGGCACGGGGTGGGCTTCTCACGAGGTGGGACTCACTGTAGCCATGGGAGCGTTTATTGCGGGACTTATTCTTTCTGAGTCGGAATACAACCATCAAATCATAGTAGAGTTTCTGCCGCTGAAGGATTATTTCGTCAGTATATTTTTTATATCGCTAGGCATGTTGCTCCATCTGGATATGTTTTTAAATTCTTTCTTCATGTATCTTGGTTGGGCCGTTGCGTTAATTGGTGTGAAATTTTTAATGGCGTTTCTGGCATCGGCGTTACTCCGCAATTCGTTCCGTATTTCATTTGTTGTTGGCTTGCGTCTGGCGCAGATCGGTGAGTTTTCCCTGATACTTGCCGCGTTGGCGTTAGAACAGAAAATATTTTCCGATGTTCAGTATCAGTCTTTTTTAATCGTTTCCATTATCAGCTTGTTGGCGGCTCCCGTGTTGATTCAGATATCCTCCCTCCTTTCGATTCGCCTTTTTGCCAAACTGGGGACAGAGTCTGCTCCTACAGAAGAATCCACTCAGCCTCTTTCTCAACACGTTATCGTTGCCGGGTACAGCCTGATTGGACGCACGCTTTCACGTGTTCTTAAAGAAGCTAACATTTCCTCCGTTATTCTAGAATTGGACGGCGAGGCTATCAAGCATGCATTGACAGAGAAAATGACCGCTATATACGGCGATGCAACGCACAGGGATATATTGATGCGTGCTGGAATCAGCAGGGCTAAGATGATTGTTTTTGCGTTGCCCGATAATATTGTCACCCAACAGGGAATCATGCTGGCTCGTCGACTTAATCCTGACATTTATATACTCGTTCGTACCCGCTTCGCTTCGCAAGTGGAAGAATTAAAAAATGCCGGTGCCGATCAGGTTATTCCAGAAGAGTTTGAAACGTCTATAGAAATCTTTTCTCGAGTACTCCGGGAATACCGGGTTCCTACAAATGTCATTGAACAGCAGGTAGAGCTGGCGCGACTGGAAGGTTACAGTATGTTTCGTGGCTTGTCGCTTTCCATTGAGAGTATGAAGAAATTCTCTACTTTCCTTACCGCAAGCCTTACTCAATCCTTTCAAGTCCTCAACGATTCGTGGTGCAATCAGCAGACCCTGGGCGATTTGCAATTGAGTAGAAAAACAGGGGGCAGGATCATAGCCGTTGTCAGGACTAACGATGTTCACGCAAACCCCGGGGATGACTTTGATTTAACTGCTGGCGACATAATCGTTTTATTTGGACGTCACGCACAACTAGACCAGTCTCTTAGGGTTTTGCAGTCTGGATATCAAAGTGAAGAAGGAAAGGACACGGTTGAAGAAAAGAGTTGATGGTCAGCCTGGCAGGATATGAGTTCCTGTCTGGCCTTCAATAGCGGGAAGCAGATTATAGAGACCGGCGATGATGGATTCCTTTCCTCCTTTTTGTACGAAATCAATAGCGGCTTCAACCTTGGGTTTCATGCTTCCTTCAAGAAAGTGACCTTCTTCTAAATAAGTTTTCATTTCTGAAACTGTCGCTTTTTTGATTTCCTGTTGACCGGGTTTGTTGAAATTCAAATAAACGAAGTCAACTTCAGTCAATACCACAAAATAATCCGCTTCCACTTCCCTTGCCAGCAATGCGCTGGTCTTGTCCTTGTCTATCACCGCTTCGACCCCTTGAAGAACGCCACTTTTATTGCGAATTACCGGGATACCTCCACCTCCACCGCCAATCGCTACGAACCCTAACTTCAGGATGTCGTGGAAAATATTCTTTTCAATAATTTCCAGTGGAGCAGGTGAGGGGACCACCCTTCGATATCCACGGCCCGCGTCTTCAATCATTGCCCACCCGCGTTCCTGTTTCAGAGTTTCTGCTTCTTCTTTAGAATAAAAGACTCCTATTGGTTTTGTCGGGTAGTCAAAAGCGGGGTCATCAGGGTCAACCAATACCTGTGTGATGATTGAAAAAGCTCGTTTGCGAATACCATGTTTTGCGCAGATGTTGTCGAAAACGTTTTGCAGGATGTAGCCAATTCTTCCCTGGCTGTCCGCGACGCACACATCCAGAGTGACTTGCCGGGGGAAAAAATCTTTAGTCAATTCCTGTTGAAGAAAAATTTGACCCACTTGCGGTCCGTTACCGTGGGAGATGATTATGTGTTCATATCCCTTTTCGATTAACTCAACCAGTTGCTCCATACTTTTGCGTGCAACCTGGAATTCTTCTTTTTGGTGAGTGTGTGCTTCTCCCTTAACATTTAGCGCGTTACCGCCGAAAGCTATTAGTACTTTTGAATTTTTAATGGAGGAAGTATTCACCTTTGAGATTATTTACGGATTAACAGTTAGATTATTTATGCTTACGATGCCAATATATATGATTATTCAGAAAATAAGAATTTAAAATATGAAACTAGACGAAGATGCAAATTGAATAAATTCCCAGTAGGGTGATTTATCAAAAATCGGGTTAAAATTGGTGGATGAATGTAATTAATGATACGATTGCCCTGTATTAGCGATATTTTTTTCGCGAAAGGAGGTTTGAATGCCTTTGTGGCTGATAATCGGAATAGGTAGTTTTATCGGTGGTATTTCAAGGTATCTGATCAGTGGATGGATTCAGGGCGGTGTGATCACTTTTCCTTTTGGAACCCTTGGAGTCAATTTTATTGGCAGTTTGATTTTGAGTTTGATCATGTACCTTTCAGAATATGCCGGGTTTTTTAGTGAAGAGGTCCGTATCTTCTGGGCCATTGGTCTTTTGGGGTCATTCACAACTATGTCCACATTCAGTTATGAATCGTTCAGACTGCTGGAGCAGAATGAAAATTTACTATTCGGTTTGAATGTGGCAGGAACTCTGCTGTTAACATTGGCGGCTGTTTATATGGGGAAATTTATCGTTTTGAATTTCATAGTGGGGGCAAAATGAAAAAGGAATCTGAAGCGGTATTGTTGCGTATTTTTATTGGAGAAGATCATAAGCATGAGGGAAAACCGTTATATAAGTTTCTACTGGAATTATTTCGGCAAGAAGGTCTTGCAGGTGCTACCGTTTTAAGAGGGATTGCGGGTTTTGGAAAAACGAGCCACATTCACACGACCACGATACTTCGTTTGTCGACCGATTTGCCTATAGTCATTGAAGTGGTCGATAAACGAGAAAATATTGAAAGAATCAAGCCCCTTCTTGAGGGGGTCATACAAAAAGGTATGATCACTGAAGAAACTATCAAGGTTATATGCTACGAAGGAGCATAAAAATAAAATCATGCTACCTTTTTATTCTTTCGGCGCAGAATTATTTAAAAAATGATCCGGTTGGCGTGTTGAAGAATGTTTCAAGCGGGATCGTTTCCTGTTTGAGGAAGCCGCTATCAGGGAGGTCGCCTGTAGAGACCATTTCAACAACTGCGCATACAGAAGCCGCAGTTGTCCAGGAGATTGAATTCCATTTCTGACCAGCGACTTTTTTGGGATAGTAACTGCGTACAAATTCCTTGCGCAGGAGTTCATCTTTTTTCCAGCCTTCAACGGCGGCGTGAATATAAACCACATCGGCTTTGACCGGTGGTTTAGCATTGACCAGTATTTCGCCTGATAATTCGCGCTTCTCTCTCATATAGAGTTCGTTAAAGAAAAAGCGCATTAACTTGCAGTGTCCGGGATAGCGAATCGTCTTGTAATTTAACTTGGAAACTTTTCCGTCAAAAGTTTCGCACATAGTTCCCAAACCGCCTGAAGTGGTGAATGCTTCAAGTTGGACGCCGTCAATAACAATGGTTTCCAATCCTTCCATTGCCGGGACACGGGCGCACTGCCCGTCTTTTATCACTTCACAATCGTTAAGATATTCATTGACGACTCCCTCCGATGACCAGTTAAAGGCATAACCCAGGAGCCCGCGAGGATGTTTTGGCAAGGCTCCAACGCGTAACTCTATACTGCGTAACTTGTCTATTCCTCTAGTGAGGTCTGATCCCACAATATTGATGAAGCCAGGTGCGAGACCACATTGCGGTGCCATGATGCCTTTGGATGTTTTTGCAAGTTCACGCACTCCTTTAGTGGTGGGAACATCTTCTGTCAGATCGAAATAATGTATGCCTGCCGCATGAGCGGCCTTGGCCACCCTCAGGTTTAAGTGGTATGGAAGACAACTGACCACTGCATCGTGTTCCTTGATGGAACTATTGAAGGCTTCCGGATCGGAAATATCGCCTCTTATCAATTCAAACGCTACTTTCCTATTTGTTTCCCTGGCTAAACCCGTTACCGCATAGCCGTTTTCATGCAAAAGAGTCGCTACCAGAGATCCTACCTTTCCCAATCCAATAACGAAAACGGAGTGAATTTTGTTTTTCATCACAATCTCCAAGTGTTCTCCATCTTTCAATTATATCTGGTAAAGCCCAGTTAAACCACCCGTGTATTGCATTAAATAATGGAAAGGTGATAGGCGAGTTGCATGGATTTTGACAATGAAATCTTGCTTGGGGTATGGTATTTTCTAGGTCTAATTCATTTCTGCTGATAAGTGATAATCCCATTTTCCGGCACCCCAAAAGCTGGAGATATATTAAGGTCTCAGCGCAGGCAATAGTTTTTATGACAATTCAAAGAGACAAGTATTTAAAAGGAAACCGGATTTTTCCTGAACCGATTGTTGATGGTTTGAGTGTAAAGAATCTGATCGATAGATACTTCAATGGTTACAACGCCGCTCGTATCCAGGAAATTTGCCATCTTGTTTCTGAAAAGATGTCCAGCCAGGATGTATATATTGGTGTCAGCCTGTCAGGCGCATTGACTCCCGCTGGTTTGGGATCGTCCTGCATCGTTCCTATGATCCGGTCCGGTATGATCGATTATATAGTGACTACGGGAGCCAATATATATCACGATTTGCATCACTCATTGGATCTTCATCTGACACAGGGGACTCCATTCGTTGATGATACGGAATTGTTTGAAAACGATATCATCCGCATTTACGATATTTTCATGGACTACAAAGTTCTGGCCGCTACAGATAACTGGTTGTTGCGGACTTTTTCGCGCCCGGAATTTCAAAAACGGATGGGGACGCGTGAATTGCATTATATGCTTGGACAATTTGCCGATGAGATCGAACAGGAACGCGGAACGGTGGGGAAAAGTTTTATTGCCGAAGCATACCGATACGAAGTGCCTGTGTATACATCTTCCCCCGGTGACAGTACCCTGGGGTTGGATATTGCCGCGCTCAATCTGGTGGGAAAAGATATTTGCATCGATTCGGCCATCGATGTGAATGAAACCGCGGCATTGGTTCTGGAAGCGAAACACACTGGTCAAAGCGCGGTCATTATTTGGGGAGGCGGCTCACCTAAAAACTTTATCTTGCAACCAGAGCCAGCTTTGCAGGAGGTCTTGGGTTTTGATATCAAGGGCCATGATTATTTTGTGCAAGTCACAGACGCAAGGCCCGATACAGGAGGGCTTTCAGGGGCGACGCCCAGTGAGGCTGTCAGCTGGGCGAAGGTCGATCCGGATACGGTGAGTCAATCCATCGTTTGCTATAGTGATACGACAATCGTTATGCCATTGTTGACGGCGTATCTTGAAAACTGCGGGATCCAAAGAGAACCAAAGCGATTGTATGGAAAGGTGCCGGAATTAGTGGAAAAACTTCGCGAGGCTTTTATGGAGCAAAAGGATATCGTTTTAGGTAAGCGAAGTATTGAAGATACCGTTAATTTTCTAAAAGGGAGCAAGAGTCGAGACTGACGGCTAATCAGATAGAGCTTCATAAAAATCAAGGAAATTTATACGAGGACGGGAGGGCAACATGAAATCCAGTAATTGTACATTGTTCAGCGGTGGTGCCAAAGGCGCAGAAGAAGAGTTTGGTATTCAGGCCGAAAAAGCGGGAATAGAGGAAGTCAACTTTACATTTGAAGAACATGGGATCAAACGTAAACGAGGTCTGCATTTTTTAACGCATGAAGAATTGAAAAAGGGAGAGGTCAGCCTGACTTATTTATCCAGGATGATGAATCGTTCTTATGCTCATGGACCCAAATTGAAAAAAGTATTACAAAGTATCTGGCACCAAATCAACAATGCGGAAGAAGTGTTTATCGTGGGGAAAATACTGGATGATGGGACAGTTAAGGGAGGGACGGGGTGGGGAGCTGAGTTTGCTAAAATGTGCAATAAGGCCCTTCACGTTTTTGATCAGGATCAAAAAGAGTGGTTCAAATGGAATCAGGATCGGTGGAAACAGCACACCCCAAAAATCCGTAAAAAGCGCTTTGCTGGTGGCGGAACCCGATTTTTAACTGCTGATGGAAAAAAAGCCATCGCCGATTTGTATAAAACTTCTTTCAAATAAAAAAACGGCTTAATGAGGTTGTTCTGAAAAATGGACCTAGAGGAGCGCGAAGAACTCAAAAGAGAAATCCTGAATGAGATGGAGCTTCAGGAGAATCAGATTGAGAGCCTTAAAAAATCAGTTAAACCTGTAGCGCCAGATAATGCAATAGGTCGTCTCACCCGCATGGAAGCTATTGGTAGTAAAGCTATCAGTGAAGCGTCACTGAATTCCTCCCGAATCAAACTGGCTAAGCTTGGGATCGCATTGGAAAAAATTGATGATCCCGGGTTTGGTGTTTGTATAAGGTGTTCCAGCCCCATACCAAAAGGTCGTATTTTATTGTTGCCCGAAAGTGTAGTGTGTGTGCCTTGTGCTGAGGCAAAATAAATTATCTCGCATTTGATGCCATGGAGTCGTGCAGGTATGCGCGATCATTGGCAGAATGTTTTTCTGTCGTACTCACGTTGAGAAAGGACTTTCCTTCGTTCAGTATAAAAATTTAACAAAATCCGAGTATTATTGAATGAGCCTTTTCTCAAATAGTAATGAGCTGGAGAGCCGGGGAGATTCCTTTGTTTGGCGGCGTGTTTTATTAAGCTTGGTACTCCTTTCGATATTAATTGTCGTATCTTGTGCCAGCGCGCTTTATACCCCGTTCCAAAGTGATGATGAAAGAAATATCACGGCCAATCCTTTAGTTTGGTCTTTTGACAATTACTCCAGAAATTCAATTTTTGAATATCGCCAGGTTACATTTTTGCCGTATGCCTTGAACTAAGGTGTCCCGGAATTTTCTTTTGTGGTAGGGGGGGGGTCAGAAACGAAAGGTGAGCATGGAACCCAGGTAAGTGATATCAAACCCAGGATCCGTTTGTTCAATAAATTTGCCGGCATTAAAATAGACAAACGTTCCTTTTAGATCAAGGTGCCGATTGAAAATGTATTTAACTTCCAGTTCGGGTTGGGTGCCGACATAACGCGATCGGCTGGATTGACCGCTACGCAGTAGTCCGTTGCCAATAGAGTAGACACCATCATCCAGACTATCACGCCAGATAAATAAAGTGCTCGTGGTTATAGACCAGTGTCTTCCCAGAGTCAGAGTCATTCTGGGGTGCAAGTCTCGTTGGTTGATGAGTCCGCTGGCGGCAAGCTGACTGATATGTTTTCCTTTTGGGAAAAATGGATTGAACGAATTTAAGTCTGTATCTGTAGAATCATCATCTCCCGAATACAAGTCTGCACGCAGGCTAAAACGCAACTTGCTTTCTCCATTGAATGAAAAAGTATAGCCAGTATCGGATGCCAGGGCATAGGCATGAATGTCACCCTGACCAAAGGAGCCGAACTGGTACAAGAATTCGAAATTGTAATCCAGGTTTCCCTCTTTGCCCCAAATTCGGGTTCCCAGGGTGTGGCGGTCTTCTTCTGCTGGTCCCTGATCGTAAGTTGCGCTTTGGTTATGCAATCCCAGGTAATAGAGATCGGTATTCAAAGAAAAGTTTGCCGGCAATTTCTGGCGTACCCCATAAAGACCCCAAAAAGTCTGTGCTGTTTCCGATTCGTTGTCGAAAATATTTGGGCTGAGGACGACCGGGCGAGCGCCGAAGGCCCGCACGTCCCATTTGTTCGCACGGAATATGCCGGTCACCGCATCGTGACTGAGGCGCATATTGGGTCGCTCTCGATAGTTCAAAAATCGTCTGCTACCTAAAGCAATTTCCTGTCGTCCTGTACGCAGGGTCAGAGATTGATCGGATTTATTCCAAAACTCAAAATCGATGAACCCCTGATTCACAGCAAGCGAGTCTCTATCCACCCCACGCGGTCCACCGTTTCGCCCTGATTCGATGCCAGTCATTAATTGGAAAAATAAACGGGTACTCTTGCCCACATGCAGGTCGGCATGACCGAGATAGCGTTGTAGGTAATACCCATTGCTGTCCTGAACTCCCTTGCCCCAGTTGTTATTATCAATGAACTCGAAATGTTGACGAGTTTCTCCACCTAGAGTCAAATAGAGTGACGCAGACTTATTAAGTGGAATGTACTTTATCGGATCGAAAAAATCTGTTCTCTGGCTGGGGTCATGCAGGAATCGATAATTTTCTTTGTATCGTAAAGAGTGGAATGAGGGGCGTCTCTCATCAGCCCAGACGGGGATTGCAGTCCATGCCACTAATAGCATTAACACCCAAATCTTTGCAAGGTCACGGCTGGATACAAGGAGAAAAACTTTTATATGAATAAACATTTTCTATTTAATTGGTAAAATAATTTTGCCCTGAAGTATATTGTTTTCTTTTATCATTTTCCAGTGAAGTGTCAGGGAAGTTAAATATCAGGCCGCAATGGATGTTAGATAATCAGGCAACCATTTCAACTGACTCATGAAGGTGTGTGTTTTTTCCTCACCTGATATTTTGGAGGTTAGTTAAGGGAGCTTATTGCAAGAGGTCAGGTCTTTCCCTGACTACAACTTCAGGAATGTACTTGTAGTCAGATAGTAAATTCCTAAACCGGAATTACGTCATGGAAGGTACTGTATGAGATTGTAGATTTTGGAAGATGGTTAATTGCCTAATCCCTCCATTAGTTTGACCCGGCCCCCTAGATCTATGCCAAATGTCAAACTTGCAAAAACTATTTGATAAGGGCGGGGGGATTATGGGTAGGAAGCGATTTAGCCCGGAGCAAATCATTGTAAAGCTTCGAGAAGCAGAAGTTTTAGAAATCCAAAGTCATAGGAATATACTGGTTTATTTGTATTGTTTAGACTTTCAAAAAACGATTTATAGTGTCTTCCCCCAAATTCCCCATTTCATCTGCCGCTACGTTTCGGCCTTTATCCAGAATGCAAAACTGTTGTGCGACCCGGCGAGCAAATGGCAACTTTTGCTCCACTATTAAAATGGTCAATCCCTTTTCCTGATTGAGGCGTATGATGATATCCCCTATTTCATGCACAATATTTGGTTGAATACCTTCGGTCGGCTCATCTAAAATCAAAAGTTTTGGATTGAGAATCAAAGCCCTTCCTATTGCCAGTTGTTGCTGTTGACCTCCGGAAAGATCTCCCCCGCGACGACTGAGCATCTGCTTTAACACGGGAAAGATTTCAAATATAAATTCAGGAATTTCACGCAATCCATCACCGCGTGACAAGAGACCCACACGAAGGTTTTCCTCTACGCTTAATTGAGTGAATATTTCACGGCCCTGGGGCACATAGGCAATTCCCTGGTGAGCTCGCAGTTCTGCGGGTTTATTTATCAGTTCGTTATCTTCCATACTTATAGAACCTGAGGCGGCGGGCAATAAACCCATAATAGTCTTGAGCAATGTGGTTTTCCCGACTCCATTCCTGCCCATCAGGCAGGTGCAAGAACCTGATAGGACATTCATATCCACATCCCAAAGGGTATGGCTTTCTCCATAAAACTGATTTAAGTTTTGTACTTTTAACATGACTAACTACCCAAATATACTTCGATGACCTTAGGATCGTTTTGCACTTCTTCCATTTTTCCATCTGCCAACACATGTCCTTCATGCAAAACGGTCACTCTGTTGGCTATAGAGCGAATGAAATCCATTTCGTGTTCGACCACCACCACAGAATGTTTTCCTGCGAGCGATTTTAATAGTTCTGCCGTCCGTTCGGTTTCCTGATGTGTCATCCCCGCTACCGGTTCATCAATCAATAAAAGTCGTGGGTTTTGCACCAAGAGCATTCCAATCTCCAACCATTGCTTCTGACCATGCGACAATAAAGCTGAGCGAAGGTTCTTTTGCTCCTTCAACCCAATCGTCTCCAAGCCTTCTTCAATTGTGTCCCGTTGCTCCCCGACCAGAGACCTGGTAAGAGATTGCCAAACACCCTTTTTAGCGTGAAGCGCCAATTCGAGATTTTCAAATACTGTATGGTTAAGAAATACCGTTGGTTTTTGAAATTTACGGCCTATGCCCATATGGGATATTTCATATTCAGTCATCTTCGTCAGGTCGTGACTTTGCCCAAAAAAAACGGTGCCGTGGTCCGGGCGTGTTTTCCCGGTGATCACGTCCATCATCGTCGTTTTTCCAGCACCATTGGGTCCTATAATGCAACGTAGTTCTCCGTCATCAATGTAGAGATTCAAATTGTTAAGAGCTTTGAATCCATCGAAACTGACCGTTAATCCTTCTATATAGAGAATACAGCCATGAGTTGCATCGATTGAATCATCTTTGATGTGAGCGCCAGGACTATCCATTAAGAAGGCTCCCTCATTTTATCTTTTGAAGAAAATCTGGAAAAGAAACCGACCAGGCCCTTGGGAAAAAATAACGTCAGGACAATAAATAAGGTACCCAAAAAATAAAGCCAATAATCCGGTGCCGCAACCGTGAACCAACTTTTAGCCCCATTGACCAATCCGGCTCCGATGAGCGCACCACTTAAAGTTCCGCGCCCACCGACCGCGACCCAAATAGCCATCTCAATCGAATTGGAAGGTTGCATTTCACTCGGATTGATAATGCCGACCTGTGGCACATAGAGGGCTCCTGCGATACCGCATAAAAAAGCCGAAAGAGTCCACACAAAAAGTTTGTAATGCAAAGTATTGTACCCGGAAAACATCACCCGACTTTCCGCATCCCGGATTGCAGTAAGAATCCGCCCTAATTTAGAACGAACTACGTACCGGGATAAGAGGTAACTCAAGAACAATACAATAATGGTAATAATATACAGGCCCACTTTGGTTGAGGGTTCATGCAATGAATATCCCAGAATGCGCTTAAAATCTGTGAGGCCATTGTTGCCGCCGAAGCCAGTATTATTCCGGAAAAATAAAAGCATGAGTGCGTATGTCATCGCCTGGGTAATGATAGCGAAGTAGACTCCCTTAATGCGTGAACGGAAAGCAAAATACCCGAATGTAAAAGCAAACAAACCTGGCAATATCAGGATGACCAGCAAAGTGAAGGCAAAATAATCGAAGCCATACCAATACCATGGCAGTTCTTTCCAGTCGAGGAATACCATAAAGTCGGGCAAATCGCTTTTATACACGCCTTCTTTACCGATACTCCTCATGAGGTACATCCCCATGGCATATCCACCCATGGAAAAAAAAACCCCATGCCCAAGGCTTAAGATTCCCGTATAACCCCAAATTAAATCTACAGCCAAAGCTACCAAGGCATAGCATAAATATTTTCCTAATAAAGAAAATATATAATCCGGGACATGCAAAACAGATTCTTCAGGTACCAATAGATTTAAAAGGGGTAGAAGCACCAGAGCAATGCCTAACAGAATAAAGGTAAGTATCCACCCCTTAAATGAATGTAAAGTAGCAATTTTTTTAATCACGTAACGACACTCAGTTATCAGCCATGCGACCTTTCAGGGCGAACAGGCCCTGAGGTCTTTTTTGTATTAAAACAATAACAATAACAAGAACCATGATTTTCCCCAGGACTGCGCCAGCAACGGGCTCCAAAAATTTATTGATAAACCCTAATCCCAAAGCCCCCGCCACGGTGCCGACTATCTTCCCGACTCCGCCCAAAACTACAACCATGAAAGAGTCGACAATATATAGCTGTCCTAACTCCGGGCCGACATTACCTATTTGAGATAAAGCTAGTCCGCCCAGCCCCGCAACTCCCGAGCCTAGCCCGAAAGTATACATATCAACCTTATGAGTTGATATTCCCATACAAGACGCCATCTCCCTGTTTTGTGTTACCGCTCTTACTTGTAGCCCCAGTGAAGTTTTTTGTAGTAGCGCCCAAACCGCAGCGACGACAAAGACAACGAAAATAATAATAACAATTCTACTATAGGGAAAGACAACCCCGTTCATAACTTCCACTCCACCCGACAGATAATAGGGGTTGGCTACTTCAACGTTTTGCGCCCCAAAAATCAGCCTTATACTTTGAATCAAAACCAGGCTGATTCCCCAGGTGGCCAAAAGAGTTTCCAAAGGCCGTCCATAAAGATGCCGGATGATAGTTCTTTCTAAAATGATACCGATGACTGCGCTAACAGTAAATGCGATTGGAATGGCCGGGATAAGGTACCAGTCGAAGAATTCGGGCAAGTACTCCTTAAAAATATTTTGCACAACGAATGTGGAATAAGCGCCGATCATAAGCATTTCGCCATGAGCCATGTTAATAACACCCATAAGACCAAAAGTTATGGCCAGCCCTAAAGCCGCAAGTAGCAATATACTTCCCAGGCTTAACCCATAAAAGAAATTTGCGGCCTGATTAATAAAAAACTGACGTCTCTCAAGACTAGAAATAGCTTTAGAAGCTGTTTTACGAATTTCAGGATCATTCTCGAGATACTCACCCTTCTCATTTTTATCCACTAGAGCTTCTAAATCAGTTTTAAAATCATTGTTTCCATATTTAGCTATGACCTCTAAAGATTGAAGGCGCTTTTCTTTGTCATCACTATTTAATCCTTCTTTTGCCAAAACCAGAAAAAAGATTTCACGGACTTTATCGTCGCTCTCCTCATTCAAAGATTTCTCGACCAACACCACCAAGTCACTCGAAGGTCTTTTTAATAGCTCCCTAGCGGCGCCCAATCGAACCTCGGGGTCGTCCGAGGTCAGCTGTATTTTCCCTATCGCCACTGACAAAACCCTTCGAACCGAATTATTGATCCTGGGTTTGCTAAGGTCCAAAGATTTTATATCAACTTGTTTTCCGCTCAGTGCATCGTGACCGTGATCGCCCGATTCATCGATAATGATAAGTGCTCCATCCTCACTAACTTGCAATCGCTTATTTTTCAAAGCCACCAGAGCAGGAAGCGCGGCAGGGTTTCCAATATCCCCCAGACGCTTTACCGCAACTTTCAGCTTGGCGCGACTTTTGTTTCCTAAACCTCTTAATGCCGAATCTAAATCATTTGCCTCGACTAAAGAAAGTGGAAACAAACCCACAGCCAAAAATAAAAATAACCCCAAAAACCGCAAAAAAGGTTTTCGGTTTTTAAGGTTAGTTTTCAGTCTTTGGTATTTATGTAAGGTGCCGTCTTTTTTCATTCGTTTTTAAATGTCCTAAAAACAAGAAAACTCCATCCATTCATGGATGGATGGAGTTTCCCGTATTGAAACCAAATTAACTTCTCCCCCGGCCCCAGCAGTACGCCGTGAAGGAGACTCAACAACGTTTAGGAGCCGGAGGAATACTTTTCAATCAATTAGAACTTTGCTTTCTCACAATTACCACATACCCAAGGGTAAGTCCAGTCGGCAACCTTTTTAGCGCTTTCTGGAATAAACGGACTCCAGGCCTGTGCCCGTATAGGACCCTTAGTTTTCCACACTACCTCAAACTGTCCGTCTTCCTGAATTTCGCCAATAACTACCGGCTTATGCAAGTGATGGTTTGCGGCATCCATAGTGATTTTAAAGCCAGAGGGCGATTGCACTGTTTGACCGCCGATGGCCTGACGAACTGCGTCAATGTTGGTAGTACCTGCTTGTTGAACCGCCTGTGCCCACATCTTAATCCCTATATAGGTGGCTTCCATCGGATCATTGGTGACGCGCTTACTGCCACCAGGAAGTTTATGCTTTTTCACATATGCCTTCCATTTTTTGATAAAGGATTTGTTCTCAGGAGTTTTTGCAGACATAAAATAATTCCAGGCGGCCAAATGCCCCACCAGCGGTTTTGTATCCATGCCTCGGAGCTCTTCTTCCCCAACAGAGAATGCAACCACCGGAATGTCTTCCGCTTTAAGTCCCTGATTGCCAAGCTCTTTATAAAATGGCACATTGGAGTCACCGTTGATGGTAGAGACGACTGCAGTCGGTTTACCTGCCGCGAACTTTTTGATATTCGCTACGATGGTTTGATAATCGCTGTGACCAAACGGCGTGTAAGTTTCCATGATATCCTTCTTGGCAACTCCTTTGGATTTCAGGAAATAGTTGAGGATTTTGTTGGTCGTTCTGGGGTAAACATAATCGGTTCCCAACAAGACCCACCTTTTGGCTCCACCACCATCCTCACTCATAAGATATTCAACTGCCGGGATAGCTTGTTGATTGGGAGCCGCACCGGTATAGAATACGTTATAAGAAGACTCTTCGCCCTCATACTGAACGGGATAAAACAGCAATCCGTTCAACTCTTCAAAAACAGGAAGGACTGATTTGCGTGAAACAGAAGTCCAGCAACCAAAAGTCACCGAGACTTTATGTTTTTGGATCAACTCTCGAGCTTTTTCTGCAAATAAAGGCCAGTTAGAAGCAGGGTCAACCACTACAGGCTCAAGCTTTTTCCCAAGAAGGCCACCTTTGGCATTAATCTCTTCAATAGCCATCAGAGCCACGTCTTTCAACGAGGTCTCGCTGATTGCCATGGTTCCGGATAATGAATGCAAGATTCCTACTTTGATCGTTTCAGCCGCCTGCGCTGTCGAACTGACAATAAACAATACAAACGACAAGATTAGAAACCTTAAAGTGATAAA
The DNA here is from genome assembly GCA_913045445.1 of uncultured Nitrospina sp. Lineage (GTDB taxonomy): Bacteria > Nitrospinota > Nitrospinia > Nitrospinales > VA-1 > Nitromaritima. Next base: position 83,752 of record CAJWQP010000001.1, read on the forward strand.
CGAAGAACATTGTTTTGACTTAAGACACCTCATTTTAAATTCCTTCCTTAACTAGATTAATATTTTTCGATGACTGCGGTTGTTGCTAAAGTTTGAACCGTTATAAAGTATTAACTTCAGCAATATCGGTGCCAAAACAAGCCCCTCCTCAAACCATTGAAAACTAAAGAACTAGTTATCACCATTGAAACTCTTCTCCTACACTTTGCTTTAAAATCAAGCATTCGAAAACCCTGGTATTTTCTTTTTTACATGAGATGGTCTAAAGCAAAAACAATTTAAAGACAATATTGGTAGCTTATGCCGGGTTTTGAACAAAAAAAAGGAGAGAGGCATTAAGCCTCTCTCCTTAAATCAAAATCTAATCTTATATCAAGCTACATTTGGAACTGAAGGCCAATCGCAAACCTATTCATTGGATCGGCACCAGAACCGTTTTGATCACGGGAAAAGAGCGCACAAATTTTTGCGTTTTGCCCATCAATGATATAGTTGACTCCACCCTCGAAACGCGAGCGTAATCCTCCATCACCAGTAATTTCATCCCGATCAAACCCCTGGTAGCGAACATAAGGCTGAAGCTTGCCCCAACCCACTTGCTTGTTAATTAGATAACCTGCCAAAGCGAGGTAACCTTCTCCCTGGGTCAGGCTCGCATCTGTCTTGTCATCCAAATCATAATCATAATATGCGCCTTCAAGACTCACTACATTTCCACCCGAAACCTTCTTCTCCATCAGGACATCGATGTTCCAACCGGTAAAGTCACCTGCGGTCGTTGCGGTGCCGGCCCCATCTTCCTCATGCTGAATGACAAAAGCAACTGCCAAAACATCCAACGCGCCATGATAAGTACTGGTGGTGTAATAACCCGGCTCCGGATCCCAAAAGTTATAAGTAAACCGAGCGGCATGGAGCAAGTTGTCCCCTCCATCCGGGTTTGAGTTTGCATTAGTGGCATTCGTCCGGCCTTCAAAAAAACCATAAGACCATTTGAACCTTCCACCGCCATATTCCTGCATGATGGCCGCGCCAGTATCACGACCGGCAAAAATTGCGGGGTAGGCCTGAACAATTGGGAAATCGTAAGCATTCAAGAAAAAAGGACCATCCAGGTTTGACCTGTCACTGGGAGGCAGGAACCTGCCAGCCCACACATCAAAACCGCCTATATCAAACTTGACGACCGCATCCAGAACGGTGAGAGCTTCGTCAGCGTTCAGAGCGTTAGCAGTATTACCACCCCCAAACTCGGTATTAAACTCAAGCGTGACGTGATCGGTTACTCTGGCCGCAGTGTAAAACCTGATGTTATCGAAAACAGCGCCAGCGGAAGAAGTGCTTCCATTAGGAGCCCCGTCTTCTACAACAGCAACAGAACTTCTAAAACCCAGACCGGCACGGAACCACCTTGTATCATCAATCTTGACTTTTGCGTTCGCAAAACCCGCAAATGCCAAAGTGGGGAGCCCCATACTCAAAATAAGCAATGCGGCTACAACATAAAGCTTGCGTTTAAAACCTGATAACATCCTAAACCCTCCTCTTAAAGATTTAATTCGGCAATTAAAATTTCCGATTGATCGCTACTCGATTGAATGCCTAGGATGGCGTCGCAAGGCGGTGGTCCAACTAAGTCGAGCGGGATCATACCACACTTTCGCATTAAAAAACAGTCTTTTACTTTATTTTTTTCAACTCAGTATTTTTTATTGTTCTGGTCACCTGAATTTTACCCACACTCCCCTTATGAAAATTTATTATCAGTTGACCCGTAAAAAGGCTTTTTGCCAGTTCATGAATATATTCGATCACTTCCTTCAAGACCCGGCCCC
>CAJWQP010000002.1 GCA_913045445.1 uncultured Nitrospina sp.
AGTAAATAAGGAGGTCAAACTAATGGAGAGAATCCTAAACTACATGACTGAACCCCTATTAAGCATTACTCCATCAGCCACCGTTACGGAAGCCTCTTATTACATGCATGACAACGAAATCCATTCCCTGCTTGTGGAAGAAACTGGAGAATATATTGGAATTATTACCAGTAACGACATCAGCAGGAAAGTAGTTACCGAAAACCTTGATCCTGAGACTGTCCAAGTGTCTAGCATAATGACATACCCTGTGATCAAGATGGACCATCAGACGAGCATGGAGGAAGCGGCTCAAACCATGCGTGACCACAATATCCATCACTTGGTAGTTACGGCAAATGATCAGACGCTGGGCATTTTATCAGTCACCAATTACTCTAAATATCTTGTCAGGAAGTTTCAGGTTGAGGTTTCTTGAGATGGTGATTTCCAGGGAGTTGTTATGAATTTGTACAGGGCATATCATCAAGGATTTAAATTCCTGCACGAAGAAGAGGACAAAAAAGAGGCTGGAGATTATTTTAAAAAATGGTACCAGGTCGGATTTATTATTCTGATGATCATTTTTTTCCTTTTCTTGTTTATTTTTCTTTGAATTGGGAAGCAAATCAATCGGCTCAATTTTGAGCCGGTTAAAACTTGATCATATCGTTGGCATGCTTGCTGGCAGGATAGGACTGACACTCAGGTACTTAATCCATTGACAGCTATTAGGCTCACAACCTTGCCCCACAGGTAACCGTAAGATGCCGAAAATTACGCTCTCTCATCATTTCTCTGGTATCTTCGATGGTTCTGGATTCTTCAATGGAAATGGGGGGGGGTGTAGACATGACTGCGGAAACTTTGACTGACTGAGGGCTAAGGTTTTTCTCTAGTATTTTTAAAATTAAATCTGCTGTTGTAGAACCTGTGGAGCCTGTGCAAAAATGAGAAGCATTTTTCACAACTCCACAGGTTGATGAAAGGTTAATTTGTTGGATAATAGTTGCAGATATTTGCAAATCTGGTGACCAGCTTTCACTCAAAAGCGGAATGGTCCAAGCAGCATGATGAGAACATATGTTATAAACACGGGCAAGCATCTCACAGGATGAAAATGAAATGAGTACATTGAAAACAACTATCTTATTGGGTGGGCTAACTCTAATACTTGTCTTTGGTGGATTAGCTCTTGGAGGCCAGGAGGGAATGATTCTGGCCTTTATGCTTGCCGTTGCTATGAATTTTGGAGCCTATTTTTATAGCGATAAAATGGTTCTTTCCATGTACAAAGCGGAGGAAGTAAATGAATGCGATTCTCCTGAAATATTTCACGTGGTAAGAAAACTTGCGCAGCGGGCTGAAATACCGATGCCCAAAATATATAGAATCCCCTCCGATCAGCCAAACGCCTTTGCAACTGGAAGAAATCCAGAGCATGCTGCAGTAGCAGTAACCGATGGGATCACAAACCTACTCAACCGTGAAGAGTTGGCAGGTGTATTAGCTCATGAGCTAGGGCATGTTAAAAATAGGGACATTTTGATTGGGACGATTGCGGCCACCATAGCAGGAGCAATCAGTATGCTAGCCAATATGGCTCAATGGAGTATGCTATTTGGTGGAGGAAGAGGCAGTGATAGGGGGGGGCACCCTGCTTTAATGATTATCATGATGATTGTGGCGCCTATTGCTGCGATGCTGGTTCAAATGGCGGTTTCCCGAACCAGAGAGTATAAAGCCGACCAAACAGCGGCTGAATTAATAGGAACTCCGGCTCCTCTGGCGAGTGCTTTATCGAAACTTGACCAAAGCTCCAAAAGAATTCCCATGGAAGCCGAACCCGCTACCGCCCACATGTTTATAGTCAGTCCACTAGCTGGTAAAGATTTTGCCAGCTTATTCAGTACTCATCCACCTATTGAAAAACGCATTTCCGCGTTAATGAGTTTGTCAGTCGAGCCAGTTGATAAAATTTCGTATGAAAAAAGAGAGCAAATACCAACTCGCTCAACTTATGAATGGTAATTACCGCCCTAAATACTGTGTCAAATTTGCGTCAAACTGTATGACTCTTCTTGACCTTTGTTGACACAATACGCAACAAGCGTCTCCACAAGTCTAATGTTTATAGTGGTTCTGTTTATGGGGAGGAAACAGAATGTTGAACCACATTGGTTTATTCTTAAAGTTACTGCTGGGTGGTGTCGTGAAGCGTATGCGACAACAACGCGTCACTCGGGTCGCATCTTCGTTAGCTTTTACCACGCTATTGTCGCTTGTGCCAATGCTAATCGTAGTATTTTCTACCCTTTCACTGTTCCCAATCTTTGATAAGTGGCGTAGTCTCGTGGAGACGTTTCTTTACGCAAACTTTATTCCTGCAACGGGTGAAGTAATAAGTAAGCACCTTCAGGAACTTTCTAATCATACTCAAAGCTTAACCTTTATCAGTACCGGTGTTTTTTTGATTAGTGTCCTACTACTTTTTTCGACTATTGAAAATACCTTCAACGACATATGGAGAGTCAAGAGTGGTCGCCCTCTTGTTAAGCGAATATTTGTTTACTTGGCGATGATTATACTAGGCCCCTTATTGATAGTCTCCAGTCTATCTGTCACCTCCTACCTTGTATCACTTCCCATGATATCAAACATGCCAGTGCCGAAAAACCTAAATACTCAACTACTCAAATTATTACCCATCCTGTTTGAATCAATAGCATTTTTTCTTATCTATCTAATTACTCCAAATCAAGTTGTATTGTTACGTCATGCCTTGATCGGCACCCTCGTCTCAACATTTCTATTTGAAATATCCAAGAAAATTTTCACCATCTATGTTGTCAATTTTGATTCCTATCAGGTTATTTATGGTGCTTTATGGGTTATACCAGTATTTTTTGTTTGGGTTTTCATCTCTTGGCTCGTAGTGCTAGTCGGTGCTTGCATAACTGCGGAAATACCCGCAATCAGATTATTAAAAAGATAATTTTCTTAAGAATGAGTTCACTGTAAGGCGAGATGCTTCGACCAGCTCAGCATGACAAGAAAAAGGCATTTTGTCATTTTGCACAAAATACCTGTGCCGCGCCAGGGGGGACATCTCACGGAGTCTGGGAAAACCCCTAAAGCTCAAGAACTTATACGGTTGACTTGATGCGATCTCATCACTTATAATTATCAATTTCCCAGAGCCCTCGGTAAAAAAGACTATGAGCACAAATTCATCAATGGCCGAAAATCCTAAACCCAAGTGTTTTAATAGTTTAGAATTGATTGGCTCGACACCATTGGTTAAACTGAATAACGTTATCCCGTCCAGTGGTGCCAATATTTACGCTAAGCTGGAGTATTTTAATCCGGGTGGGAGTGTTAAGGACCGGATTGCTCTGGCTATGGTAGAAGATGCTGAAAACCGGGGAATTTTGAAGCCCGGCTCCACCATTATTGAACCCACCAGTGGCAATACGGGAATCGGCCTGGCTCTTGTCGGCGCGGTGAAGGGTTATGAAGTTATTCTCGTTATGTCGGAGAATATGAGTGCCGAACGCAGGATGATTCTGGAAAGTTTTGGCGCGAAAACAGAATTGAGTCGTGCCGAGTTTGGCATGGAAGGCACCATTGAAAGAGCAGAAGAGCTTGCGACTGAAAATCCTGATTACTTCATGCCCCAGCAATTCAACAATGCCGCCAATCCGGAAGTTCACAGGCGAACGACTGGACCGGAAATTATCGCTGCAATGGGTGACGAAGCGATTCACGGGTTCGTCGCAGGAATCGGAACGGGTGGGACAATCACCGGATGTGGGGAAGCGATCAAACAACATTTCGATGATGTAAAAATAGTCGGTGTTGAACCAGCAACTTCCGCTGTTCTTTCGGGTAAAAATCCGGGACCGCATAAAATCCAGGGAATCGGAGCCGGATTCAAGCCGAAAGTATTGAATCTGGATATCGTCAATCGCATCCTACCTGTGAGCGATGAAGATGCGTTTGCATATTCGCAAAGATTAGCCAGCGAGGAAGGTTTGATGGTAGGCATTTCCGCTGGAGCCGCTGTTTGCGCCGCCTACCAGATGGCAGAGGAACTGGGACCAGAAAAAAACATTGTAGTTGTCCTCCCGGATACGGGCGAACGCTACTTCAGTTTTCATCAATATTTTTAAGGAAGCAGATTGCATGGGAAATGTAAAAGGACTTAAATGTAAAGAGTGTAAGAGAGAATTTCCAAAAGAACCGATTCATGTGTGCGAGTTTTGTTTCGGCCCATTGGAAGTCGATTATAATTATGAGGCCATCGGGAAACAGGTAACACGAAAGTCCATTCAAGATGGCCCTCCCTCTATGTGGCGTTACAAGGAGTTCATGCCTATAGATGAGCCTAATGTAATCGGCCACCATGTGGGATTCACCCCTCTGGTACATGCCAAAAACCTGGGTAAGGCACTCGGACTCAACAAACTTTATATAAAGAATGATTCCGTTAACCATCCCACTTTTTCATTCAAAGACAGAGTGGTTGCGGTGGCAGTATCAAAAGCGATTGAATTCGGATTCGACACAATTTCATGTGCGTCCACAGGGAATCTGGCCAACTCGGTTGCCGCCCACTCGGCAGAGGCTGGACTGAAAAGCTGTATCTTTATTCCCGATGGACTTGAAGCAGGAAAAATTCTCGGGACTCTGATTTACGGCGCTCAGTTGATTGCCGTCAATGGCTCCTATGACGATGTCAACCGACTGTGCAGTGAAATAGCCGCGCATCATAAATGGGCATTCGTAAATATAAACATTCGCCCCTATTATGGTGACGGGTCCAAATCATACGGATACGAAATCGCAGAGCAACTGGGCTGGAGAGTCCCCGACAATGTCATCGTTCCCGTTGCGGGAAGCTCGCTGATCACAAAAATCTGGAAAGCGTTTCATGAATTCGAAATGCTCGGTCTGCTTGATGGTAAAGTCCAAACTAAAGTTTTTGCGGCTCAGGCAACAGGTTGTTCACCTGTCACTACCGCCATCAAAAAGGGAACCGATGTCATCACACCGGTAAAACCGAACACCATTGCCAAGTCCATCGCCATTGGCAATCCGGCAGACGGTTATTATGGTGTCAAGACAACCAAGGAAAGCGGCGGCTATGGCGAAGATATCAGCGATGAAGAAGTTGTGGAAGCGATGAAACTACTCGCGGAAACGGAAGGCATTTTCACTGAGACTGCTGGTGGCGTGACCGTTGGTGTCACCAAAAAACTGGTCCAGCAAGGACGCATCAAACCAGATGAAACAACGGTCATCTGTGTCACAGGAAATGGACTCAAAACGGTTGAAGCCCTGAATGGGCAGTACTCCGACCTTGCGGTCATCGAACCTAAGTTAAATAGCTTTGAAGAAATATATTCCAACAGCGTAACTGCATAACAGTATCAAGGAGATTTAAACATGGCAGTCAAAGTAAGAATTCCCACCCCCTTAATGAAGCTGACAGGCAATCAGGCTGAGGTGTCGGCTGAAGGTGGAACTATTTCCGATATTCTCAACAACCTGGAGCACCAGTTCAACGGAATAAAAGAACGGATTTGCGAAGAAAATGGGGCACCCAGGCGATTCATAAATATTTACCTCAATGAAGAAGATATCCGTTTTCTCGATGGTGAAAAAACAGCCGTGAAAGATGGTGACGAAATTTCGATCATTCCAGCTATCGCCGGTGGAGTTGGAGCTTGATGATCGACTTTACTGATGAACAAATAGAGCGCTACAGCCGCCATATCATTCTTCCTGAAGTGGGTGGCGCAGGCCAGCAGAAAATGCTGGAAGCCAGGGTTCTGCTTCTCGGAGCGGGAGGACTGGGTTCGCCCGCCGCATATTATCTCGCCGCCGCTGGCATAGGCAACCTCGGGATAGTTGACTTCGATACCGTAGACCTGAGTAATCTTCAAAGGCAGATCATCCACTCAACCAAGCGGATAGGAATGTTAAAAACTGAATCCGCTAAAAAAACGATCCAGGCACTTAACCCTGATGTAAAAGTCACTCTCTACAACGAGAGGCTGGAGTCAGGCAACATCATGGAGTTGATAGAAAACTACGATTACGTTGTGGATGGATCAGATAATTTCCCGACCCGGTATCTCGTAAATGATGCCTGTGTTATGAAAAATAAAACTCTCATTCATGGCAGTATCTATCGGTTTGAAGGGCAAGTCACCGTCTTCAAACCCGATGAAGGCCCTTGTTACAGATGTTTATATCCCGAACCCCCTCCTCCTGGAATGGTTCCTAACTGTCAGGAAGGTGGGGTACTGGGTGTTTTGGCAGGGGTGATAGGAAACCTGCAGGTTGTAGAAACATTAAAACTGATTCTGGGAATTGGCAAACCGCTGATCGGAAAACTCCTTATCTACGATGCCCTCAACACAGAGTTTCGTAATCTCAAATTAAGGAAGGATGCCAAATGCCCCGTCTGTGGTGATAACCCAACTATCAAGGAATTGGTCGACTACGAAGAGTTTTGTGGTTTGCCGAGATAATTTAGATTCATATTGAGGATTATTTCATTTTATCTGCACCATTTTGTTAACGTATGAAATCTAATCCCTCATGTCAAAATTTAAAATGAAACTCTCATTGCCAACAGAAGTCCAGACCCCCAGCTGTCCGGTAATCACAGACACCTCGGTGCTAAAGACAATCGGGAATACCCCCCTGATCCGGATAAAGAACCTGGGGCAGGAGTATAAGGGCGTTACCATTTTTGCCAAGGCAGAATGGAAAAACGCGGGTGGATCGGTCAAGGCACGCCCCGCGCTTAAAATGATTGAGGATGGTGAAAAATCTGGCGCGCTGACAAAAGACAAAACAATACTCGACTCCACATCAGGCAATACAGGAATTGCTTATGCGCTGATAGGCAAGGTAAAAGGCTATAAAGTAAAACTGGTGATGCCCGCCAATGTCTGCAAAGAACGAAAGGGCCTCATGGCTGATTTCTACGGTGCTGAAATTGTCACATCCAGTCCGTTTGAAGGGTCTGATGGAGCAATTGTTCTCGCTAAAAAAATCTATGAGGAAAACCCGGACACCTATTTCATGCCAGACCAGTACAATAACGACTCCAACTGGAAGGCACACTACGAAACAACCGCAAAAGAAATCTGGACACAAACTGATCATCGCGTCACCCATTTTATCGCTGGAATAGGAACCGGCGGGACCATTATGGGCACCACTCGTGGCCTCAAGGATTTCAACAAGGACATACAATGCTTCGCGCTGGAACCTGAGGAAGAACTACACGGACTGGAAGGCTTGAAGCACATGGCCAGTTCAATCGTTCCCGGAATTTATGATGAGTCTGCTCTTGATGGCAAGCTAAGCGTCTCAACCGAATACGCTTACGATATGGTTGAAACTCTCGAAAAGGAAGAAGGCATTCTTGTAGGCCATTCATCGGCGGCGGCACTTTGCGGTGCGCTGGAACTGGCAAAGAAAATCGAAAAAGGTGTCATCGTAACAATCTTTCCGGACAGTTGCGATCAATGCTACGTCAATTTTGGAAAATTCAAGGAATATCTGGAAGAACATCAATCCCACAAACTGCCTAAAGCCGACGGGTAACCCTCGCAGTTCTGGCATACCATGTCCCGATTCCAAAAACATCTCTTCATCTGCAACAATAAACGTACCGACGATGACCCTCGCGGTTCATGCTTCGCATGTGGAGCAGACGATTTACTCGATTACGCGAAGGGACGTATCCATGAAATGGGATTAAAAGGTAAGGTGCGTGTCAATAAAGCTGGGTGTCTCGATGCCTGCGCTCATGGCCCAGCGATGGTCGTTTATCCAGACGATGTCTGGTATTCTCCCCAAACAAAAGAAGACATGGAAGAAATCATAACGGAACATGTCCAGGACAACCGCGTTGCCAGACGACTGGCTATAGAATTCAAGAAAAAGGCCTGAACTTTAATCAGGCACGAATCAGACAAAATTTATTTACCTTGTCACATTATAAATTCAGAAGCTCAATGCCTCTTAATTTCCATTAATTAATAAAGGAAAAATCAATAATTTTTAAACATGCAACTACTTTACTTCGCACCGCTCCCCGCTTGCAGATTGTAGAGTTTCCAATAAATTCCCTTTTTACGAATCAATTCTTTTTGTGTTCCATATTCAGCAATTTGTCCTTCCTTAAGGACCAGTATCTTATCAACATGCTTTAAAGTTGATAACCTGTGCGCAATTATAATAGATGTCCTGCCTCGTATGATTTCTTTAATCGCACTTTGTATATGCTGTTCGGTCTCTGTGTCGATACTAGAAGTCGCTTCATCCAAAACGAGTATCCTGGGATCGGCCGCCAAGGCCCTGGCAAACGACAGCAATTGCTTTTGACCGAGAGAAAGCACACTGCCTCGCTCCCGTATTTCCTGTTCATACTTACCCGGCAGGCGATCAACAAATGTATGCAGATTGACAGATTGCGCGACTGACTCAATATGCTCGGATGGCAATTCCGTGTTACCCAGGCGAATATTATCTATAATATTTCCAGAAAACAGGAACACATCCTGCTGAACGAGAGAGATGTGCCGACGCAAGTCATACTTACTCATATCTTTGATAGAGACACCGTCCAATAATATATCCCCTCGGCTGATTTCATAAAACCTGCACAAGGCATTCACGAGAGACGACTTTCCACCTCCTGTCGCGCCAACAATGGCCAGGCTCTCCCCTTCCCTGACAGTGAACGAAATATCTTTCAGCACGAATTCGTCTTTCTGATAGGCAAGCCACATATTACGAAACTCAACTTCGCCGCGCATGCGCTTGACCGGAAGTGGAGTAGGCGGATCACTCACATCCTCTGGTGTGTCCAGCAACTCAAAGGTCCTCTCCGCCGAGGCAATGGCTGTTTGAATAATATTAAATTTCTCGGCAAGATCGCGAATTGGCTCAAAAAATTTCTGCAAATACTGTAGAAATGCGACCAGAACGCCGAGTTGCATTTGTTCCTGAACAAACTTACCGCCGCCATACCATATCACCAGCGCCATTCCAAGAGCGCTGAACACATCAATTGAGGGGAGATAAACGGAGTTGTAGTGAATCGCACGAAGGTCTTCCTTAACTTTATCATCGTTAATGTCCCTGAATTTTTCTTCGTGGATTTTCTCCCTGTGAAAAAGGTGAACAGTTGGCATTCCAGATAAGTTTTCTTCTAGAAACGAATTCAACCGGGTCACATGAGCACGATTTTTCCTCAACGCGTCCCGCGCTCGAACTCGATAAGCCCGGGTCGCCATAGACAATAAAGGGAACACAATGCACACAACCAAAGTCAATTGCCAGTCCAGATACAGCATCACGCAAAATATTCCCGTCAAAGTGAACAAGTCGCTGAAGACAAGAATTAACCCAGACGTGAGCATTTCGTTGAGAACTTCAACATCATTAACCACTCGTGTCACAAGTTTTCCTATAGGGTTCTTGTCGAAGAACTTAAACGACATTCGATGCAAATGAGCAAAGGTCTGGGTCCGCAAGTCATACATCACTTTTTGACCGATGTACTGCATTAAATAAGTCTGGGCAAACTGAAAGAAAAACGCCATAGCCAAAACAGAAAGATAAATCAGCGCAAGTTGATTCAATCCTTCAAGATTGGACACCGAAATATAATCATCTATCGCGACTTTGGTAAGGTAGGGTCCGGCAAGACCTAATATGGAAACGCAAAAAAGAAAGAATATAGCCAGCGCCACCAACATGCGATAGGGTTTCAGGTAAACAATGATCCTCTTAAACAGAGCCCAGTCGAGATCACTGTCCTGCAAATTTTCCTGATGCAGTTCGCTCATTGAAGAGTAATCTCCATTTCCATCGCCAGCGCCTGGCTTTTAAAGGATCTTGCGTATTCTCCATTCAACAGCATCAATTTATCGTGAGTGCCATCTTCCACTATCTTTCCATTATTCATCACAACTATGCGATCCGCTTTGCGAACCGCTGATAGTCGATGAGACACAATCACTGTGGTGACTCCACGCGTGAATTCTTTTATATCGGACAAAATATCTTCTTCTGTTTCCGCATCGAGACTGGAGAAAGCGTCATCCAGAACAAGAATTTTAGGGCGTGTCAGTAAAGCTCGCGCCAAGGCAATACGCTGAATCTGTCCGCCGGAAAGCGATACACCCCGCTCACCAACAATTGTTCCTAATCCATCAGGAAACCGGTTCATATCAGCGAGCAAACCTGCCTTCCTAACAACCTCATTTATTTCATCGTCTGCAACCTCGTTTACGCCAAAAGTAATATTTTCCCGAATGGTGGCAGAAAACAAATACGGCTCTTGATTAACAAAACCTATGCTCTCACGAAGCACCGCCAATGGAATTTCTCGAATCGAATGACCATCAAGAAACAACATATCCTGACCTGCCTCATATAAACGTGGAATCAATTGCACAAGAGTGCTTTTGCCTGAGCCGATCATACCTACTATCGCCAGGACTTGTCCTTCAGGAATTTTCAATCGAATGTCTTTGAGGGATTCCTGATTTCTTTGTGGATAGAAAAAATCAAGCCCTCGAAACTCAATCTCGCCCTTCAGGTCAGTGATCGGCTTAACGATGTTCTCGCTATCACAGATTCCTGCCTGCGCTGAAAAAATTTCCTGAATGCGACTCATAGCCGCCTGCCCCTTCTGGGTAAGGTTGGTGACATAACCGATTCCCATCATTGGCCACGACAACATCAACAGATAACCGTTGAAGGCCACGAACGAACCGAGAGTCATATCTTGCAGAATCACAGCTTTACCACCGGCCCAAAGAGAAATCATCGCGGCCACGCCAACAGTCAACATGAGCGAGGGAGTGAAAATTCCGAATAACCGGGTCACACTCAAATTCTTTTGAATGTATTCCCGATTGAGTTCATCAAATTTTCTTTTCTCAGCTTCTTCCTGGACAAATGCATGTAAGACACGAACCCCCGCAAGGTTTTCCTGAACATGTGATGTGATTTTGGCAAGATGCTCCTGAACTACTTCATGACGGCGACCCATTTCTGGAAGAAACTTCCAAAAAAGTATGGATAGAACCGGGAGCGGAACCAGAACGACAAGAGTGAGCGAAGGATTGATCCAAATCATCAGACTGACACAACATACGATGACTACGACACAATCGATCAGGATGAGCAAACCAAGGCCTACGAAATCACGAACCGCACGCAGGTCGTTGGTCGCGCGGGACATCAGGTCTCCTGTTTTCTGACGTAGAAACCATATCTTGTCAAGTGAAAGGAAATGGGAAAAAAGATTATTTGAAATATCCGTTTCTACTTTGCGCGAGGGACCAAACAAAAGCTTTCGCCAACCAAACCGTGAAATAGCCTGCACGAAAGCCACAACAAGGAGTATTCCACCGAATCCCATAAGATCAGAACGTGAAGGCCCTTTTGGCAGTTCATCCACCACCAGCTTGAGCAACAACGGAATCAATAATGCCGCGAAATCGGCCATCAACAGTGCGAAAATACCAGCCGTCATTTCACGACGATATTTCTGCATGTATGGAAGGTAGGCTTTTAATTTTTCAGGGATCATTTGTCGCTACAGGAAAGAAAGGAAACGCGAGATGCTTTTTCCACTTGCAGATTACCCATTCATGAGCAAACCACACATTTAAGGAAGAATCACACCAGCCCGTGCGATAGAATCATTACCACTGTTCCCATGCAAAGAGATACCAGGTTTTTATATCCTTTCTCATGCTCTTCGTAAACGGTCGGGAGAAGGTCGCCTATTGATATAAACAGGAAGGTCCCTGCCGAAATCCCAAGTGCTGTGGCAACAATATAATCGTCAAGTCCCTGAAAAAAATATATGGTAAATAAAGCTCCGACAGGGGTCGCCAGAGAAAAAATAAACATGGAGAACAATATTTTCTTCTTGGAGTATTCTCCTCCTTTAACAAGCAAACTACTCAATGCCAAAGCAGCTGGAAATTTATGAATAGTCACAGCGAGGATAATGATAACGCTCAAGTTCATCATAGTCCCGGCGCCAATGGCAATTCCATCAAGAATACTGTGAAGGCCAATCCCGACATATGCGGCAAGCCCCACCTTGTGATAATTGCATTCACCCTCTTCACAGGGATGCACCATGATAAACTTTTCCAAAACAAATATGAGAAGGAATCCAAACATGATCGAATAACCCAACTGGCTTTCCAGAACGGTGGCGATTTCCGGAAGGATATGAAAAAATACCGCACCCAACAAAATACCCGCACAAAAACTGATAACGAGACGAAAAGTCGTCTGCGACAACAGCTTGACTGTTGGAACCCATCCCCCGATCATTGAGATCGCAAAAACAAACATTAAAAATGGATAAAATATTGCCTTTTCCATATGCCTCCAGATGAGTCGAAAACCGGATTCTGGCTCTTCTGCCAGATCATCACAATCTTTAATTAAGCTGAATCATTACCTTCTGGTTTATTTTCTAGTCCTTTGATGTTGAATCGGCTAAAATGGGTGCCAGAATTCGTGATAAAACCCTAAAAAAAATTTTGCCGGACACAGTGATGCAGGTGGATCAAGTAAGTTAGCACATATAAATTCAATTATCTATCAAGAATCCGTTAGTCCACGCCTCCCTGCTGGGCATTAGATTGTTCGCACTATTTTTCATAATACCTTGGACAACTCTCACATGTACGCAGTCATTCTGGCTGGAGGTAGCGGGACCCGCTTCTGGCCTAAAAGCAGGGAACAACTTCCCAAACAATTGCTGAAAATCACAGATCATGGAACCATGATCCAGAACACCCTTGACCGAATGACTCCGGTCATCCCGCCTGAAAACACCTGGGTGATTACCAACGAAAAGCACGCACTGGAAACCTGTCGCCAACTTGAGCCGATGGGATTTTGCCCCTCTCGGCTGATCGCCGAACCGATTGGGCGAAACACGGCCGCGGCCATCGGTTATTCAGCTCGTGTTCTTAGTGAATCAGACCCCTCTGCAATCATGGCTGTTTTTCCGGCAGACCACGCAATCACCACCCCTGAAGATTTTTGTGAATTACTGCTGAGTGCCAAAACTGTTGCTGAGAGCAACCGTCTCGTTACCCTGGGCATCGAACCCCTGGCACCTGAAACCGGTTATGGATACATCAAGAAAGGCCAGGCCTTAAAGAATGATGCCTTCAAGGTAGACCAATTTGTAGAAAAACCTGATCCATCCACAGCAGAAAAATATCTAAAAGAAGGCGGTTATTACTGGAACAGCGGCATGTTCATGTGGAAAGTCTCCACACTGCTCGATGAAATCAAGACACACATGCCAAATCTTCACGCACAACTTGATGCCCTCGCCACCAATACCGTTGAAGCAAAGGGACGCTACCCCTATCGGATGTTAGATGAATCTGGCAAGAAAGTATTTGCCAGCCTGGAATCCATTTCCATTGACTATGGGTTGATGGAAAAATCGAACAACACAGCAGTCCTGCCGGCAAACATTGGCTGGAATGATGTAGGTGCATGGACCGCGCTTGAGGATGTTTCGGAAAAAGATCCCCGGGGTAACGTGGTAACTGGCAGTGTGATTACTATTGACAGCAGTGAATCAATCATTCAGGGAGACAGCAAACTTGTTGCTGCACTGGGACTGAACAATATGATCGTGGTTGACACGCCCGATGCGCTACTGGTCTGCCCTAAAGACCGGGCACAAGACGTAAAGAAAGTCGTTGAACAAATCAAGTTAGAAAAGCGTCCTGAAGCGATCTCTTCAATAACAGAAACCCGCCCATGGGGAAACTATACGGTTTTGCAAAAAGAGGCCAACTATCTGGTCAAGCGCATCGAAGTTCATCCCGGCGAATCGCTGAGCCTGCAATCGCACGAACACAGAAGCGAGCACTGGACCATCATCAGCGGCACAGCCCAGGTCCAGATTGATGGAACATCCCACAGCCTGACACGGAACCAATCCATCGAAATTCCCCAGAGAGCCAAACATCGACTGACCAACTCTGGCAAATCCCCACTCATAATCATCGAAGTCCAACTTGGCGACAGGCTTGACGAAAACGACATCACTCGCTACGAAGATAAATACGGCAGAGCATAAATAAACTCAGAAAATCTTTTATGCGAGGATGAGCATCCAGCCTACTCTTGAACGAGTAATGACTGATGGCTGGACAAGATCGCACAAAAGGAACTAAAACACATCTGCAAGCTGAATCTGCAAAACGGTATTAAAAATATTCAGAGCAATCGCATTAAAGGTTCAAGCAGTACTTCTTGCTGGACATGATCAGTCAATATGGATGCATGTCGCCAGTGCTCAAGGGGCTTTGCTATAGTGGTCCTCGCCATCGTTGGATTTTTCCAGAAAGACAAATGAGTCGTTGCCCCGCGCCCATCTCATATTCTTCGCCAATGAGCTAATCACTCTACATTGGTATGCCTATTTCTATTTAAGCTGCTCCGCCCATATTTAGCGATTTTTCAGACTTTATTGACCGGGAGGCCCTGCAAAATTAACAAATCTTAATGTTTAGTTAACGGCATTTTAATTTTGATCCTATAGAGTGTATTCCTTCACCTCTGGAGACAGATCTCCAGCTTATTCAAATTATTCAGGGTACAAAATATGATTCACGAAGTTAAAGTATACGATCCTTCTGGAAAATTACGGAAAGTTATATCTCAAAAAACGCTGGATAAGAGATCGGACAAGCTGTGCCAAGACCCTTTCCTCTATAGCAAGCCCACAAAGGGACGAAAGAAAAGGCCTTCCGCAATCACCCAGGAACCTATTCCTGTTTAATAAATCCATATCTGGCGCTGCCCTGGTTTAGGGGCAGTGCTGGTGATTGGTTTTATCATTCCCCCACCCTTTAATATTCCCGCTTATATATCGCCTCAGTCCAGTTTTTTCCCCATATCCAGCGCCAGGTTCCTTAATACATCGGGCCTGTCTGTCACAATTCCATCAATCCCAAGGTTGATCAGGCATCGCATCTTTTCCTCATCGTTAAAGTTCCAACTGATCATTTTAATATATTCGGAAGTACTGTTTCTGTAGTTATCGCGAATTTTAAAATCCAGACTCAACACATGTTGATAGATAACCCACGGATCCATAGGGGGCGGACTGGCAAGTATGGGCATGGCTGAAAGCCCTATCTCAGCAAAACCGTTTCTCAATTCCATGGCCCGTGGGATAGTTGTGAAACGATGGTAATTCACAACTCCAACCGCTGGAATTTCCTGATCATAGGAAAACATAAAATCACTGAATTGATTCTTTATTTTTTTTAACGCATCTTTATATGGAATTGAAAATACCAGTTGAAAGCGTTGCGGAGAATCAAGGCTATCCATAATTGCTTTTATCTTTTTCAGCATAACCGAGAGCAAAGGTATTTCCTCTCTGGGCACTCTGAACTTCAGCAAAACCAACTGGAGTTTGTCTTGGTGTTGCGCCCATTCAATAAATTCTTGAAATGTCGGAATCCGGGCCCTGGATTTGTAATGGGTGATTTTCTCCTCATACCCATACTGAGCCCTTAACTGTGACAAAGTAAGTTCACTAGTTTTTTGTCTCCATCTTGAGTGACTGGGTGGAGGGGTAGAAGGTAAAAATTTGACAACAGGCTCCCTTCCCCCCTGCCTGATTAGAGCTGTTGGGCTATTCGGGTCCCAATCGTGCCATAGCACAACCTTCTTATCGTTTGTAAGAGAAAGGTCTATTTCCAGCGAGTTGGCTCCATCGATATCTAAAGCCTCCTGGAACGCGGGAAACGTATTTTCTGGAAACTTGGTAACTGATCCTCTGTGGGCAATCACCCAAAAATTATCCTGAGGATACAGAGAGCCCATCCTTGTCGGACATTTCGCAAAGCTATAATGGGAGGATATGAAAATGGTCACCGAAACGACCATCAGACATACGAAGGCTTTCATTGATTCAGAACCGGACCAAAGACGGTCAGAGACATGTTGTATCTATCATTGATAAGCTTTTCCGCTTGTTTCTTTACACTCGCCTGAATAAGCCCAGACAATCCCAAGACACACCATAATACTGACCACCCACTTGGTTACGTTAGAAGTTTTTTTAACAGGCTTTGGTCGTCGCTTTTGGCAGTTCTGGGCTCTCGCGTTTCACGAACCGGGGGTTCTTTTATGGGAAGGGGTTTTCTCGAGTCCTTTCTGCACCTCCTCCTTGGTCTTTCTTCAGCCATGAATAAACCTCATATATTGACCATTTTCAGATTTCATCATGAATATAATCCCGCAAACCTCTATCATCCCTTTAAAATTTCACTGTTTGAAAGATGATTAAATGAATAGACCTAATCCCCCTCATCCATATTCTCAAACGTATTCTGTGAGGTCCATTTGACTTTTAGATAATCAGGCAACAGGGTACTCTTATCGATACAGGCATCCTCTATCTGTTCCCAAGTCAGCCCCACTACATAGCGCAAATTGGCTCCACGAAGGTCGGTTCGGATGAGGTTCGTGTCTTTTAAAAAGGCCCGGTTAAGGTTTGCCGTGTGCAGACTGGCATCTTCCAGGTTTGCGCCCTCAAGCCGTGTTCCCGTAAGGTCTGCTCCTGCCATCTTTGCCCCTATTAAAATGCATTCCTGCATTTTTGCCTGGGCACCTTTAATATTTTGAAGGTTGGCACCACTGCAATCGGACTTTTTGAACCAGGCTTTAAATAGCGCGCACTCCCTGAGGTTCGCTTTGGTGAGGTTGGTCTCGCTTAAGTTGGCCCCACGGAGGTCGGCGCGTCTGAGATAGGCTTTATGAAGGTTGGCTCCTCCCAGATTGGATTTATTCAAGTCCGCTCCGCTGAGATTTGCGTTGCTCAGATCAGCTCCGCTCAGGTTGGATTTAGAGATCTGGGAATTGCTGAGGAATATACTTTTCAAGTTGGCATCTCGTAAATCGGAGCCAGTCAATATCGCTCCAGCCAAATCAGCGTCTTCAAGATCGGCTCCCTTAAAGTCAGCATTTGGAAAGTATTTTTTAGAACTTTCGAGCTTTTCTTTGAGCGTTAAAGTATTTTCTCTCATTCCCGTTCCTAATAACCTGTAAAATTTTTAAAAATGTACATCATTTTATCGCCATTGGATCACTTTTTCAATGACTGAAACCCCGTAGTCAGAGGGAACAGAGACAGCCAATTAGCTTATGCTAAATGCTATTTATCATTTCGATATGGGTGAAGCATTTTCTCCTTATGCAGGATATGGCATTGGTGCCGCCTTCCAGAAGCATCACTTGAAGGATTCAGTGATGGATCACACAGAGCGTTTGCCTACCAGTTTAAAGTGGGAATTGACCTGGAGCTCTCGCAAAATATGGGCCTTTTAATGGGATACAGGTTTTTCTCAACGGATAATCCAAAATTCGGGTTTTTTACCGGTAAAATGACCACTCATAGTCTGGAAGCGGGAATAAAATACTTTTTAACCGGTCCTGCCGAAGTAAAACCCTGCCACCTCTGACCAACCTCGTTTAGCCTGATCACTATTCTCGTAAAATCATTTTCCATACACCCCGATATTGAGTTTTTCCAGTGAACCACCCTGAGGAGCTTCCCTTATTGCCATAAAATCGAATCTCAGCTATTATTCATACGAAACAAATAGTTTATATAGTCCGTTTAATTTTCCCCTAAGGAGATAAAAATGTCATCAGCGTGCGCACGCCATATTCTTGTGGGTAGCGAAGAAGAATGCCTTAAACTAAAAAGTGAAATTGAGGCGGGTACCGACTTTGCCGAATCTGCAAAGAAATTTTCAAAATGCCCATCAGGAGCTGATGGAGGAGACCTGGGTGAGTTCCGCCCCGGACAAATGGTGCCCGAATTTGACACCGTAGTTTTCAATGAAGAAGTGGGAAAAGTTCATGGCCCGGTAAAAACACAATTCGGGTATCACTTGATAGAAATCACCAGTCGAACGTAATTATCAAAATGCATACTTTCAATTTCCAGGCAAAACCTGTGACGTGACTGACCCTCAGGACAAAAAAAGTGTTCCAGAAAAACGCAAGGAAAGCCCGGTATTCACCATCTGGGTTCATGCTGGTTATACGGTTCTCATTATTTCCGTGATCGCATGGATGGTTTATATCGAGCTCATATTAAGAGACTGATTTATGCCCAAGCATAGTTGGATTTTTCCATTTGGCTCCTGTCCTGCAGTCTCCCCCCCCTGTTTCCTTCCGGCACGATAGAAGCATCCGACAGACCCGATGTTGACACAATGGTTTTATTGAAAGCGGGTTGTTTCAATATGGGTAGCGAGGAATTCCCTGCCGAAGAACCCATTCATAAAGTATGTGTGAGTGTTTTTTATATGCAGACAAAGGAAGTGACACAGCAGGATTTTTCAAATGCCAGGAAATTTAACCCTTCCGTTTCTAAAGGCGAACTGCGCCCAGTAGAAAATATTACCTGGCCAGAGGCTGATACCTATTGCCACCCGGCCAAAACCTGCAATAGCGGATCAACCACTTGAAACTATAAGGAACCGTCAATTAGGGCCAGAATTTTTTCTATGAGCCGACTGATCCGCCAGAGTCCTTTCCAGCGTTTCAATTTCTGGCTTGGAAAACTTAAAATGAAAGCTCAGAAAATTATCTTCTGAATTTTTCATATGTCTTAAAATTTTCACGTACTTTCCAAACTGACATGACAGTTTTTCCATCGTGTCTGACAAAGAAGACCTGCCGCCAAAAACCTCCTTTAAACTGGTGGCCGCCGAGGAATAGTAATATCCACCTTTGTCTATATAGGCATCACCAAGAATATTAGTGTCAGGATGAAACAATCCCAGGTTGATCAGAAAAAAGTCTGCGTTGACTCGATATGCTATAAATTTTTTCGAACGCTCGCCTTCCTCAACTACCAACTGTCCCGCATCTGCTTCCATGCTCACCAGATACTTGTTTGCCAGGGCTTGTGATTTGGGTTTGACTAAATCGGATAGGGTTAAGGTAATGTACTGATTGACATCTTCATCGTACTTCAACTGATTCGCTTTGACTTCCTTCCAGTGACGATCCTGCCACTCAATATCCCGATCTTTTTCAAAGATCAGATCAAACCCTTCGTTGGAAGAGCATCCGCTGTCCATACGTGCCCGCAGAAAGCGGTCAGAGAAAAAGGATTCAGTTGTATCAACATCGCTGGTGTCCAGATGGGTAAACTTTTCAACCATAGCAGGAACCTCCGTAAATGAAGTCAAGTCAGAAATGAAATTGAGTTTTCAGAAAAAAAATATCAAACGAAAATAATCATTACCTCATTTATATTAGTGGCATATGGTAACCTCTAAACAAAAAAAAGACCACCCTAACTAACAGGTGGCCTCTCATATATCCTAATGGCTATACTCTACGAAAAGATAGTTCATGCTACGAATGGGAAAGCATCATCACCATATTTTCGTTCGCACTCTTCCCGAAAAATACCTTCAAACATCTCCGCCATGAACCGGAGATTGTCTTTGTGCAAATTTTCTTCAAAATCAATACAGCCCTCTTGGTCAATTACGTCACCAAGTCCCCTATTTTCATTCCGTGAAGATTCTCTTTTTACCTCCGTGTAAAAATTATTTAAATTTACCTACTTAACGGCACAAATGTTTTAAAAATTATCACAACTTTGCAAATCTTATGTAAATCTAAGGCGAAATCTCAGAAATATTTGAAAAAACCTTGATTTACCGTTCTAATCTGGATAAATAAAAATAATATTTCTTCACCAAGTGACCTGGAGGGTAAATGAAAGAAAAAGTTTCCTTCATTGACGGGGTTGGTTATTTCATTGGAATTATAGTTGTAAGCTTCATTCTGTTTATTCTCATCTGGCCGATTATCGACCCGACTCCCAACAAGTCTGCAACCTTAAAGGAAAATATTGAACATCTGACACCCAAATAACAGAAAAACTAAAAGCATGAACTTGAATGAACTGCAATTGACCCTGGGAGTATTTCTCCTGACCGCTATGATTTATTTCCTGATCAAAAAGTCTCCTCCATAGCCCGTTGTGCGCCCTGATTATTGTCTGCAATTTGAAACTATCGAATTGGAAAAAAAGGTGATTGTCCGCAGGGAAGGCGATTACGGTAAGCGGATTTTTGTTAACAGCGAATGGGGAAATTTGATTGCCGGGACCAAAGAGGAGTTTGGTCACTTTCTTGCTCTGTGCCAGTCAAATGGCGTGTGGGCGGAGATTTATGCTTCTGAGTCGGGAAAGAAACTGCGAACTTTTGAGATCACCATGGGATATAAATTAGAGCACGGCCTACCTATAGACAAATAAGGAATCAAAGCTATTCATGGTAACAACTCTAACTGTTCGTTATCTTAATTTTAAACCAGGTACGCTTTCCCACCTTGACCACATCATCCAGCGCAAGTTCCATCTTTGAGTCATATTCTGGAACTTTTTCTCCATTGATGGAAACAGCGCCCTGTTTAAACAATCGGCGCAGGTCACTATTACTTTTCGAGTCGTTAAAGAATTTCTTCAATAAATCAATGGCGACCCAGTGATCCTCCTCCACCTCCAGGACAGGTATATCATCCGGTGTGATTTTTTTGGAAAACGTATTTTCGAACCACTCCCGCTCACTCTTTGCCGAAGCTTCATCGTGATAGCGTTTTATTATTTCTTCAGCAAGAAACTTTTTCCACTTCATGGGATCGGCGCTAATTTTCTTTTCGAGCCCTGCTATCTCATCCATCGGTATTTTTGTATAAACCTTCAGATAGTCAACAATCAAATTATCGGGAACCTTCATACAACGACCAAATTTATCACGTGATGAATGCCCCAACCCAATGTAATTGTCGAGGCTCTTACTCTGCTTCGCCTTGCCATCTATTCCCTGGGTAATTTTTGTGGTAATGATGACCTGAGGGGTTTGCCCAAACTTCTGCTGATAAAACCGTCCCAGCATTTCGTTAAACAACTGATCCGAACCAATGATTGTTAAATCGGATTCCAGAACATAAGAATCATAGCCCTGAAGTATAGGGTAAATCATCTCATGCATATAAATATCCTCCTGATTGCCGATACGCCGCTGGAACATATCCCGCGAGATAAGCCGGGCGTGGGTCACCATCGCCAGTAATTTCAAAAAGTCTGCCAGTTGATACCCGGAAAACCATTCAGAGTTCCTCCGGATTTCTAACAGGTCAGGGTCATCAAATCGGAGAACCATCTTGGCCTGCCGTATAAACTCTTCGGCATTAGCGTCAATTTCCGCCTGGGGAATGACAGGACGAGTATCACTTCTTCCTGTCGGATCGCCAATCTGAGTGGTGAAATCACCGATAAGAAAAATAACCTTATGCCCAAGGTCCTGAAGTTCACGCATCATCCACAAATTAACCGCGTGACCTATATGTAAAAAAGGCGAGGTGACATCGACCCCATATTTGATGCGAATCTTTTTTTTCGAATCAAGGAGCGCTTCAAACTCATTAAGCGAGAATATTTCATCCGTTGTTCTGGCAAAACTCTTCAGTAGTATTTTTTTTGTGCTATCAGACGACATAATCAATTTCTCAAAAAGAGCCGCAGTGATAATTACCTTCCCTATCCAACGATGGAAGATAATAAAAACAAATAGTTAAGCTATCGGCAATAAAAAATAATGAAGGGAGTTTAGGGGTTTTAATGCGGAATGTCAATTGGAGTAAAATTTAATCAAAATATTATCAACAAGCGCGAAGCTTTATTTCAACCTGGGGTGGGCTTGATATAAGGGTCAACTCACAACAGAAAAAGATCACACAATGCAATACCGAGTTCGTAGTTTCCTTCGGGATTAGCAAGGATTACCCGTATTCAGTAAAAACCAATACACTCAAGGAAAATGACATTGCTCTCCCTCTTCTTATCGGGCAATGCTTTTATTCATCGCGTTTAGACAAACCCGCTATTTCCTTCATCACTTCATCTTTTGTCAAGATGCCTTTCTGCTCTAATATCGCGATAAGTGCCATGATTTCGTACCCATTAGCAAGAGTAAGTTCCTACAGACTCACCTCACGACTTGCTTCCGAATTTTCAGCCATACTCACCTCCATATCGTATTGCTATACAAACAATAGATTTTGAGTCAAAAAACCGCTCCCTCTCCATCCCTCAAATACTTTTACCAAATAAACACAGACAATCTATCAAAGAAACCAGTTTTACAGGGTATGATGATGCCACTCTAACACAATAAAAAAATCTTTCTGATCGAAGTAAGAAAAAATTACCTTGTCCCAAGACCAATATAAATCTTTGAATTTTAAACAAATCTCAAATTAACGGCTTATGACTAATTTAATGAATAAACAAATTATCCCTGCTAAAGACATCAAAGGCTCAATAAAACAAAAAACCTTATTCATAACCAGCGATCACTGCAAATAAATCAAACTTTAAATATCAGTTATCGCATGGTCGATGCTTGACACTATTCCCAGATATATGCTAGAAGGGTTTTCGCATTCACGCATTTCTTGGAGGAGGGATTGTATTATGGCGAGTGGAAAAGTTAAGTGGTTTAACAACAAAAAAGGCTACGGTTTTATCCACACAGAGGAAGGGGAAGATGTATTCGTCCACTTTTCAGCAGTCACAGGGGACGGATTCAAAACATTAAATGAAGGACAAGATGTAGAGTTTGAAATCAGTCAGGGGCAAAAAGGTCCTCAAGCTGAAAACGTAGTAGCTAAATAAATTTTCTAATGTGCGGCAGGGATCAGGCCCTGCCGCTTTTAATTCTCCCTCCCCCTTTCGACCAACACTCTCGAAACCAAGGAAAAGCCACTACCTAACTCAGTTCCCTCAATAATTCCGAGACCTCGGTCAGACGTTGATCGACACCAGGAGGGAGGGGATCCGAAGTAGAGGAAGGCTCTGCAGGAAAATACCTGGCTAACTGATAATGCCTATCCAGCCGTACCCAGCGTTTTCGATCGGTAGATATTTCGTCGTCTTTCTGCAAACGACCCTCCTTGATTTCAGATATCAACGATTGGGTCGATATGTTATATATTACCTGACCCGACCGACGGATGAACACTCGCTTATGCAGAATTTTTGGGGTGGGTTTCTCGTTCATAGGGAAAATGACTTAGGGTAACAATCGGCTCCGAGTGCCAGGGTCAGGAGACAGCCCGCTCCTCAGATTTTTTTCGATGAAGAGTGAACAACATAAACACAGACAGGGCAAGAATAAAAATTCCCACAAACTGCGATGTCGACAAAACTTGTTCGACAGCAAAACCCCGGTCATCACCACGGAAGTATTCTATGGTGAATCTCCCGATCGAATAAAGAATACCATAAGACCAGAATATCTGGCCATCAAATGTTTTTCTTTTACTCAACCACATTAAAAACGCAAAGATAAGTAGCGCATTCAAAGAAAGATAGACCTGAGTCGGATGCAAAGAAATTCCAAGAGGGGCCAGTGATTGCAAATCTGCAAACGTGATCGCCCAGAGAACGTCAGTTTCTCGGCCGTAACAACACCCGGCAAAATAACAGCCCCAACGACCAATCCCCTGCCCCAATGCAATCGATGGCGCAAGCAGGTCAGCCGATTTCCACATGGGCATCTGATGCCGTTTCATATACAACAAAGAAACGACCACGCCGAGAATTAACCCACCGTAATAAACCAATCCACCTTTCCAAAATTTTAAAATTTCAAGAGGTGAAGACAAGAAATACTTATACTCAACCACAACGTAAAGTAAACGTGCGCCAACAAGAGCCGAGATCATGACATAAAAACAAAGGTCAAGAATCTTTTGAGGATCCACCCCCTCCTTCTGCGCTCTTGACGAAGCGAATAGAATCGCCACCAGAAAACCGGTCGCAACCAGCAAGCCGTATGTGAAGATTTTAAAAAACCCGAATTCGACCAGGATGGGGTGCATGATATTTAACAGTACCCGGCATTGGACCGAGTCAAAAGGTTAGTCCTGCAAGGACTTATCCGATGGGTTGGAGGAACCTGCTTCCGCCGGATTTCCGTAAAACAAATCAAGGATCATAAAACTGACGCCAATTGTAATACATGAGTCCGCCACATTAAAGGCGGGCCAGTGAGACCCATTATAAAAAAAGTCAAGGAAGTCGATCACTTCCTTATATAAGATACGATCTATAAGATTGCCAACCGCTCCACTAAAAATCAAAATCAATCCAACTTTCACCATCCTCTTATCATCGGGTGTCTGGTGAAAAATAATCAGAATGGCAAGAATAGCTATTATAGAAATCACAACAAAAAAAAGAACCTTATACTCAGACTCATGCCCGGCAAACAACCCAAAAGCGACCCCAGGATTACGAATGTGGGTAATACTAAAAAATCCTTCAACGACAGAAATCGAGTAATGCAAAGGAACATGAATTGTAACCATGTATTTCGTTATCTGGTCAAGAACGATCAGGAAGTTAGACGCAAGAAGAAGTTGCAGATATTTATTTTTCAAAACTGATCAAGCCTTTGCCGATTCGAGGTTTTCGATACAGCGGTAGCATACTGACGAATGTTCTCCCTTGCCAGAGCCATCTTCCTCTTGAAAATAGTTCCAGCATCGCTCACACTTGTCTCCCCCCATACGGCGAACACCGATCTCCACACCTTCAAGATTTTCGCTACGGTGAACTTTAGCAACATCTCCAAGCAACTCAACCACCTCAATTGAGGACACAATAAAGATAAACTTTAAATCTGCATACTCATCACCCAGAACAGAGCGCACATTCTCTGGAAGCACCAACCTCACATGCGCATCCAGTGAATGCCCAATCACTTTTTCACTGCGACATAATTCCAGCGCTTTGCTCACTTCACTTTTCAGTTCAGTCAACATCTCCCACTTGCGGATGAATCCATCATCAACGCTCACTTCCATAGGCTCAGGAAACGAGCTCATGTGCACGCTTTTTTCTGCAGAGTTACCCCTGGAATAATAAGACCAGATTTCTTCCGCCGTAAAACTCAAAACCGGGGCCATTAAACGTGTCATCCCTGTCAAAAGTTCATTCAAAGCTGTCTGGCCCGAACGCCGTTCCCTGGAGTTTTTTGGATAGGTATACAAACGGTCTTTCAGGATATCGAGATAAAACGCGCTGAGGTCTACCACGCAAAAATTATAGAAACTATGATAGAACACATGAAACTCATAATTCTCGTATGCTTTATTGATTTTATCGCACAATAATTTAAAACGATAAAGGATATATTTATCGATCTCCATGAGGTCGCCAGCGGCAACAGAATCAGATGACGAATCAAAATCACTTAGATTCCCCAGAAGATAACGAAACGTATTTCGTATTTTTCGATATGCTTCAGTCAGTCGCTTGAGTATTTCCTGAGAAACCCGAATATCTTCGCGATAATTTTCCGATGCCACCCAGAGCCGCAAAATATCTGCACCATACTGATCAATTATTTTCTGCGGAGAAATAACATTGCCCGCCGACTTCGACATCTTCTTACCTTTTCCATCAACAACATATCCGTGTGTCAGTACAGACTTATAGGGAGCCTTACCCCGTGTTCCAATCGATTCCAGCAACGAACTATGAAACCAGCCCCGATGCTGATCGCTCCCCTCAAGATATAAATCCGCTGGCCAGTCCAGGTCAGGATCACCCTCCAAAACAGCCGCATGACTCACACCCGAGTCGAACCACACATCAAGGATATCGTTTATCTTGGTAAACTCCTTATTCCCGCAGGAACAGGCAGTGCCTTCAGGAAGCAACTCCTCTGCTTCTTTTTCAAACCAGAAATCCGCCCCGTGCTCTTTTACCAGATCAACAATGTGAGCAAACACTTCCGGCGAACGCAAGACTTCATCGCAAGCGGCACAGCAAAATACAGTGATGGGAACCCCCCATGCCCTTTGCCGGGAGATGCACCAGTCGGGACGGTTCTCGACCATACTAAAAATTCGCTCCTCTCCCCAGGGCGGAATCCATTTAGTTTCCCGTATTGCGGTCAGCGCTTTTTCCCGAAGCTCATTTTTCTCCATTGAGATAAACCACTGGCTCGTGGCCCGAAAAATAATAGGCTGGTGGCAACGCCAGCAATGTGGGTAAGAATGATTGACCTTATCATCATGGATCAGCGATCCTTCTGTCCTCAACTTTTCAACAATCAGTGGATTGGCTTTTCTCACAAAGAGTCCGCCAAACTCTTCAACCTCTGGCTTGTACACACCACCGTCATCGACCGGGTTGTATGTCTCCAGACCATATTTTTGTCCGACCACATAATCATCTTGTCCGTGTCCAGGTGCAGTATGGACACAGCCCGTTCCTTGCTCCAGAGTCACATGATTACCAAGAACGATCCGTGAATCACGATCAATAAAGGGGTGTCGGCAGACAACCTCCTCCAATTCACTACCCTTGCAATTCCCCAGAACTTTGTAGTCCTTGACATCCCATTCCAAAATCAGCCGCGACAAAAGTTCCTCCGCGACAACATAAGTATCCCCATTGATCGCAACAGCAGAATATTGAAACTCAGGATGCAGGCACACCGCAAGATTGGCAGGTAGTGTCCAGGGAGTGGTGGTCCAGATAACAAAACTGGTTTTTGCCGGATCAACATTCCCCAACTGCCCACTCAAACCAGACTTGACCGGGAACTTGACGTAAATTGTAGGAGACTGATGGTCCGCGTGTTCCACCTCCGCTTCTGCCAAAGCGGTACGGCATGTGGTACACCAGTGAACCGGTTTTAATCCATTATAGACCGAGCCGTTAACCACAAACTTTCCAAGCTCCTCTACAATCGCCGCCTCATACGAAAAAGTCATCGTGAGGTATGGGTTTTCCCAATCGGCACCAACCCCCAAACGCTTAAACTCTTCGGCCTGAATATCAACAAACTTATTCGCGTACTCGCGGCAAAGCTTGCGGATTTCAGATTTAGAAGGCGTGTTCTTTTTAGCTCTCTCTTCCTTGGTCACTTGATGTTCAATAGGCAGGCCATGGCAATCCCATCCAGGAACAAAGGTAGCGTCATAACCTTTCATGGTCTTAAAGCGGACGATGAAGTCCTTCAAAATCTTATTGAGTGCGTGCCCAATGTGAATATGCCCGTTGGCATAGGGCGGACCATCGTGAAAGACAAACTTGGGCCGGCCTTTAAACTTTTCACGCATGGAAGCGTAGATATTTTCTTTTTCCCATTGCGCCAGCAATTCCGGTTCTCTCTTGACCAGACTGGCCTTCATCGGGAAATCCGTCTGCGGCAAATTGAGCGTTTCTTTATAGTCCATAGTTTTTTAAATCAATCGAAAACATAAATAATAGAATCAGGCAATTTTCATTGCTGTCTTAGCTTCTTGCAGAGTGGCCTGAGCCACCTTCCGCGCTTTTTCCGTACCGGCATGAATTATTTCATGCACTTCCTTTGGTTTCCCGGCAATCTCTTTCCTCTTTTCCATCGATGGACGCATGGATTCCAGAAGAGTATCAACCAGCTTCAACTTGCAGTCGCCGCACCCAATCCCCGCTTTCCTGCACTCAGAAGCAATTTCATCCTGCATCTCCCTGGGGGAATAAATCTTATGCATGGGAAACAAATTACAAACATCTGGATCACCCGGATCCGTCCTTAAACCGCGCGCCGGATCGGTGAGCATGGCTTTTACTTTTTTCGTAATTTGCTTTTCCGAATCAGAAAGAAAAATTGCATTGTTATAACTCTTACTCATTTTGCGCCCATCAATTCCATTGAGCTTGGGAACATCCGAAATTTTTGCATCGGGTTCGATGAACACCTTCTTTTTGTATAGCTTGTTAAACCGGCGAATGATCTCGCGGGAAAGCTCAAGATGTGGTACCTGATCTACCCCGACTGGAACAGCGTGCGCCTTATACAAAACAATGTCAGCCGTCTGCAAAACAGGATATCCCAAAAAACCGTAAGAGCTCATATCAACACTCTTCACCTCATCCTGTTTTTCCTTATAAGTAGGATTACGCTCCAGCCATGGAACCGGAACCATCATGGAAAGAATCAAGTGCAGTTCGGCGTGTTCAGGAATGGCAGACTGCAAAAACAGAGTGCATTTCCCCGGATCCAGACCAGAACTCAGCCAATCGACAGCAACCTCGAAAGAAAAGTTTTTTATGAGATGCGGGTCTTCATACAACGTGGTCAGCGAATGCCAGTCAGCGATGAAGAAAAAACAGTCAAAATCATCCTGCATGGAAATCCAGTTTTTCAGCGCTCCATGATAATTTCCCAGATGCAACTGACCCGAAGGTTGCATGCCGCTTAAAATTCTTTTACCTGCCATGAATATCCCTACTGTTAGCCACTTGTTTTATTGAAAACTGATTTTGAGAATATAAAAAAGCGCAGGAAATGCTTCCTGCGATAAATACTGAACCACTGTTATTATAGGCATCCATAAAACACGCCCGAGAATTCCGGTATGCGCGAAATGGTCCAGCAAGATAACTCCCATAAGAAGGATAGCCCCAAACCGGTCCAGCCCACTCAACCGGGCGGCAACATTGCCTGGCACCAATCCTTTTATAACGCTGGAGCCATCCAGGGGAAACACCGGCAGGAGGTTAAATATTGCCAGAGCCACATTTATATATACCCCAAAACACAGTAAAGTAAATAAAATCCCGTTAATGTCGGGCACAATAAAGCGGATGAAAAAACTGCAAATTACCGCGAGCGTGACGTTGGACAACGGGCCGGCGATGGCAACATACATCATATCCCTTCTGGGGTGTTCAAAGTTTCTCGGATCAACAGGAACCGGCTTGGCCCAACCAAATCCCATAAAATAGAAAAACAGGGTCCCAATGGGGTCCAGATGCTTCAGCGGATTAAAAGAAAGCCGCCCCAGACTTTTAGCAGTGTTGTCACCCAGCAAGAAAGCTATCCTGCCATGAGAATACTCGTGGACCGTCAGCGAAAATAATACCACCGGAATCATCAATATCAATAACTGCGATTTATTCAAAAGTACCTCTGAAGAACTGTCTCATTTCGGATATACTGCCGGCTTGTCCCTATATGATTCATAGGAATAAAGAAGGGAAACCTGTGGCTCCGGCGACCTTGCCGGGAATAGGCGGGAAATAATGGAGCAATCGAGTTTCCTAACCCTGTCTCAAAGACATTTTATCTTAAAATTATCTTAAAACCATCTTAATTCCCAATTCTTTGGTCAAACCAACAGCCCGATAACCCCTGACCTGAAAACAGGCTCCCGAGCAACCAAAGAGACTTGATTTTAACATTAATAACTTTGAGTACGAGTATATTTATTGTATTGAGCGGGTCTTGGCATATTTGAGATAGGTGTAAAACGCCATTGATAATGACAAAAACATCCCAAGAAACCCTTCCCTGAAACCTTGCCTGAGAAAATACGTCTTAAAAAACATCCAAACCGGGCGCAGGTAAAGATGAGTCCAGTTGGCCTTCCAACCCAACCGCTTTCTTTCCTCAGCATAGAGTGATGAATAACGGTTCTGACGCTGGACGTAATCTTCCATCCCGTCAAAAGAATAATGCAAAATAGGATGATTTATGATTCCACCCTCGTTGTCGGGAATTAACCGCTCGTGCACCATTGAATCAGAAAACGACACCCGGTCCCTGTCATACAACCGGGATATTAAGTCTGGATACCATCCAGCATGGCGCACCCATCGATCAGCAATAAAGTTTTTCCTGGGAAAACGGTACAAGGGAAACTTCAGTTCACTGGATAGTAATTTTCTGACCGCTTCAGCACACTCCGGCGAAATAATCTCATCCGCATCAACATTAAAAATCCACCTGTTGCTTGCCCTTGTAGCGCAAAGGTTTTTCTGAGGACCATAGCCCAACCAGCTTTCCTCAAATACTTTATCAGTGAACTTTCGGCAAATTTCTACAGTGCGATCAGTACTGAAAGTATCTACCACAACAATTTCATCGGCCCACCGAACGCTTTCCAAACAACGCGCAATGTTCTTTTCTTCATTTTTTGTGATAATGGTTACTGAAACTTTTTCCATGAATCGGCCTTTACAGAAAACAGGAATTCCCCAGAAGGAACTCGATCTTCTAAAATTCCCCCAGCCCAGGTCTATTCTTACAGGTCGGTTGGATTATATCATTTTTACCTGCCATTTGACTCTAAGTGATTATGTTTTTTGGTTTTGTATAAAATATGTTAGGATACCTCGACCTTATTTGGGTCGGAAACTAAGACCTCTCGGCATTAATTTTTTTGCCAATTCGGCCAAAAATGGAAACAATTCTCGAAAATATCATCGAACTCGCTGAAAAAATCTGGCTCCAGTTGGGTATCCTTCTGGACTTGGAAAACATGGAAGCTCTAGGCTACTTCGACCCCCTGCTTGCTTCTATTTTATCAGATCCTCTCCTCCTCAGTATCACTGCGGCAATTATCCTGCTTGTTCCCTTTGGCGTTTGTAAATTAAAAAAAGCCCATGCTGAAAAGGAAAAACGTTTCGATGAGTTGTTGCATGAACTGGATGAAACTAAGGAAGAACCTGCCCCTCTGCCCACAAGCCCTCAACCAGTGGCTGAAGACAGAGAAATTGAACCAGAAGAACCCACTGTTGTATCCATACCGGAAGAAGCTGAATCACAACCCCCGGTAGCCGAAGAAGAACCCGCTGTTGAATCCAGTCCGACAGCAACACAGGAACAGGAAGAAGAAACAATCCTGGACCTTGGGGCAATGCTTGAGGCTGAGAAAGATAAAGAGGATGAAGGAATTGAATTTCATTTTGAAGAAGAAACCAAAGAACCAGAGCAGGAAACAGTCTCTCCTTTAACGGAAGTTACAGATGCCCCGCCTATCCAGAACTCTTACTATCAAGAGCCTCATGAAGAGATAGAAGGCGCGGAAAATCTGGAACAGGAACTATCAGAACATAGCGAAGAATCTAATACAGCCTTCATAGAAGCTTCTTCTGAAATTTCTCAGGAAGACCAGAAACCTGAATCGGTGGAATCACATGTTCAACCTGCCAAACAAGTGGTTGACACACCTCCAAAAGAAGTAGAGCCCGAACCGATATTGGATTCCTTGACCGCAGAGTCTCTTCAACCGGAACCTGTCATTGCAAAGTCTTCCGCTGGCCCTTTGCTGAAAAGCATGCTCAACTCTTCGGTTTCTGCAAAAACTGACGCGCTGGTAAGTCGACTGAAAACATTTCAGGCTAAACTGGAAACTCAATTCCATTCTCTCGATGATGATCCAGTTGCGCCAAGGAAAATCCAGATGACTGAATCTGTGCGAAAAGAGAAAAAACAATACCAACCGGCTAAAGTCAGCTATAGAAATAAACGGAAGTCTCGCCCCAACAAAGAATATGTAAATCTATTAGAATCATTTATCTTTATGGCAAAACAAAAAAACAAGAATTCCGATTTATAAACAAAGCAGCCATAAGATATTTCTTAACAAAAATAGTATAAATCTGTAATGTCAATATCAGCTAACATTATTTCTGTAGGCGGCGGCAAAGGCGGCATAGGCAAGAGTGTTATCTCAACGAATCTAGCCGTGGGCATGGCGTTGAGTGGTCAAAAAGTCGTTCTTATGGATGGCGATTTTGGAGCATCCAACCTACATGCATTACTCGGTATCAGCCATCCCCCATACGGATTCCAGGACTTCTTCCTCAACGATGTAACCTCTGACTCGCTGTTGATTGAAACAGGAATAAGCAATCTTAAGTTTGTGAGTAGTGCCGGAGACAATCCCGGAAGTGCAAACATAGATCCGGAGCGCGTCCAGAAAATAATATCTTTTATCAAAAACCTTAAAGCAGATACGATTGTTTTGGACCTCGGACCGGGAACAAGTTTTAATGTGCTGGATTTTTTCAACATAAGCACACAGAACATAGTGATGAGTTCGCCAGAAATGACATCGGTCATGAAAACGTTCAGCTTCATCCGGGCGGCGCTATTCAGGAGAATCAGTCTGCACCTGTGGGCCTTTCCCGAACTGCAAAGGCTGGTTAATCATTCGCATCCATCCCAGGCCGATGTAGAAACCTATACAGTGGACATTCTTCGGGAAAATGTGGAAAAAATTGACGATTCTCAAACCCAGGAAATCAATACAATCATCGATCAATTCAAACCTGGAATTATCATAAACCGGGTTCGTAATAAAAAGGATTTATTGGCTGGAAACAATCTGGTCAATCTGGTCAAAAAATACCTCGATGTCGACCTTAACTACCTTGGCTATATCGTTGAAAGTGACCGCGTAAGAGACTCGGTTGAAGAAATGGTCCCATTCCTGATAAAGGACCCGCAAAGCAAACCCTCTAAAAATCTTCAACAAATTATCGGGCCTTTAACAAATACCGACCTTCACCTGGTCAAGGAAGATGGAAGAATTTTTGTTTCCAAGCATGTTCGCCTCGGTTCCGGCTGGGACGTCTAACTCGTAGATAACCCGGGAAACCCTGCTGTCATCAAAAAAGTTCTTAAATTCCAACTTAAAAATGATTGATAAAAACCTGCAAAGCCTCATGCAATTAAGTAAAGCATGTGGCTCGGACATTTACGTTGTAGGCGGCACCCTGCGTGATCGACTATTGAAAAAAAAATGCTCCGACTTCGACTTTGCTGTCAGCGGCGCTTCTACACTTGCTCGAAAATACTCACGAGACACCAGTTCTCCGATAGTTCCCCTGGACACAACACCGGGAAGGGAAACTTTCCGCGTAGTCATCCGAAACAATTTGTATTTTGATTTTTCCGAATTGCAGGGAGGCTCCATTGAAACAGATTTAAGCCTACGCGATTTCACATTTAACGCCATGGCAGTTCCATTACATGCCTTTATTAATGGAACGGAAAGGTTCATTGATCCTCACAATGGCAAAGCGGACATCAAAAATAAAACCATCCGCATGCTTCAAGGCCCTGTTTTTTCGAATGACCCCTTACGCATGCTTCGGGCCTTTCGTTTCATGAGTACCATCAAATTTCAGATTGAAGAACATACCTATAAACAAATAAGCGCCCTGAAAGAAAAAATAAACGAAGTTGCCCCGGAAAGGATATACAGCGAACTGAATTATTTGCTGAACTCTAAAAAGGCCAGCCCATCAATCAGCGCAATGCATGATAGCGGTTTACTGAAATGCCTGTTCCCTGCCCTTTACAAAAATACTAATACGCCACCATCCATAAGAGTAGTTGCCTTCATGGAAACTTTGCTTTCAAATCCAAAAACGACAGGAGCAAAACCTCTTGCTGATATCAAGAAACTATTTCAGAGAAAACGTGGCCTGATAAAACTTGGGGCCATTCTTTACCCTCTAAAAAAAACCATCCCCGATATCGCAACCGGACGGCAAAGAAAATGGAGCCGAAATTCAAAACTTGGTATTGTGCTTACAGACCTTAGGGCTTCAAATGCAGATATTGACTTTATTATCGCTATGGTTTCATGCTGGCGATCAGCATCTGTAAGCAAATTGGACTTTGCGGGTTGCATGCCAAATATGCATCTCCTCTATCAATTCATTCACCATAATGAGAAAGGGTTGATTCCTGGATTATTCTTACATCTGGCCAATCGCCCTAAACTCCCTAAAGGGGAAAAATGGAAAACTGATGCGACATCAATAGCCGTACGAAACAGTTTAGACTTTTACTTTCATGTCTACCTTCCAGCCAAATCAAACAAACCTTTACTAGATGGAAACGACATCAAACAGCAGTTTAATATTATTCCTGATTCCCTCTTTAAAATCATATTAGATAAAGTTGAGGAGGCCCAGATTTTGAGAATTATCAGTACTCGCGCAGAGGCTATTCATTTTGCAAAAGGAATACTTGATAGCCACAGAAAGGAAAGCAATTAATGTCGCTGAGTTATAAAACTACAGAGTGGAACAGTAAAAAGGTTATTCTTGGAGAGGGAGAGTTTAACCTTGAATCTCCGGTGAATATTCTCATTGGATTTCATGGCGCTGAATCCACACCGGAAAATATGCTTGTTCATGGCAACCGCCTGCAACTGAATAACACCTTGATGCTGTTTCCCGAAGGTCCAGTAGATGCGGGAGAGAGCCGGTGGAGTTGGTGGAACGATGGCCCACGACAAAAAGAGTCTGTGGGCGATTTTTTAAATTTCTCTTCCAACGTCATGGACATGGCTCAAGACTATTTAAACACACGGTTTAAAAACATCGAAACTCGATTCTGTCTCTGGGGATTTTCACAAGGTGGAGCGGCATCACTGGTATACACTCTGCTGGGAACGCACCCATTACATAAGGTGGCATCGGTTTGTGGCTTTCTCCCGGAAATACCCGACCAGGAAATAGCTGTGAGTTCACCTGCCCCTATTCTTGGGATTTTTGGAACCAATGACGATGTTGTTCCTTCTTTTCTAGCAGAACACGCTTTGGAGGAAATGAAAACTAAAGGACATAACCCAATGCTTAAGGAAACAAATCAGGGTCACGAACTCAACCAGGAAAACCTGATGGAGTTGCGTCATTTCTTCGAATCCTGAGTCCACAAAAAGCATATAAACCTTTATAAAAAAAGGAGTATTTTTGCACTCCTTAGCACCACAAATGAGAGGTCTCCTGATCAACCTTGCAGAGCAAGACTTCTCATTGACATGATTTAAACTTTTGGTATGCTTGCACCGACATTCAGATGACCTTGCTCAGTATATGGGAAGACGGTGCAAGACCGTCGTGGACCCGCCGCTGTAACCGGGAACAAAACTCGCACTAGCCACTGCACGATTATCTCGTGGGAAGGCGCGGGGATTAGGATGATCCGGAAGCCAGAAAACCTGACTGAGTAAACTTCATAATCTCTTCGGGACTTGAGAGGTGAAGGGTAATGTATCTTCCCCCTTCCTCGTATGGTTGGGTTTTTTTTACCCTCCTTCTCACTGGACCAAAATGACTCCGGTGATAGAAATTTTCAGGCAATATTATTCAACACGTAAGGTTTTCGAACTTTTTCTGGTCGCGCTTTGCCTTTGGGCGTCTGCGATTTCATATGCCTACGCGAACCCGCAACGAATCATTTCAACATCACCCTCAATCACCGAAATTCTGTTTGCAATTGGAGTTGGTAACCGTGTAGTGGCAGTGACCGATTATTGTAAGTTCCCGCCAAAGGCCTGTCGTTTGCCTAACACCGGAGGGTTATTAAATCCCAGTGTAGAAAAATGGCTATCCCTGAAACCCGATCTGATAATCCACCAGAGGGCAAGTGAAACGATTCGCCAAAATGCGAAAAATTTAGGAATCCCTACTTTAAGGACTGACCTCAACAGTCTGGAAGATATTTTTGAAGCGATCCAATTGATTGCCGACACCCTCAAGACTTCTGACAGCGGAAAAAAACTGGTGGAAAAATTAAAAAATAAAATTAATGATACCCGTTCCCGCTTGAAAGGCCTAAAACCCAGGCGGGTGCTAATACTCTTAAGCGACACCAATGATCCTGGTCGAGACCTGTATGCGGTCGGGAGAGGGACCTTTCTGGATGAACTCCTGACTATCGCAGGAGGCGACAATGTCCTTCCTGACACGATGGCGAGGTACCCAAAAATTTCCAAAGAATATATCATTAGAGAATCTCCTGAAGTCATTATGGAAGTTGGTCCAAAATCCAATCTATCTGAAAAGGAAACCACCAAAAGGAAAGAGTCGTGGGCAAAATTTTCAACTCTGCGCGCTGTTAAGGATAATAAAATCTATTTCATTGGGGCGGATTACATCATAATCCCAGGACCACGCTTGATAAACATACTTGACGATTTTTCACGAACCATTCATCCGGACCTGTTCGTTGAGGAATCACATTAGCAATAATCCAAAGATATTAAATGAAATCACCCATTCTTCAAATTCGCGACACAAGTTTTTCTTATGACCGGGAAACCGTTCTGCATTCTGTTTCCATGGATATTCAACCGGGAGAATTTGTTGGCGTCATCGGGCCTAACGGCTCGGGGAAATCTACCCTTTTAAAACTTCTCGGCGGTGTACTCACCACCGACCCGGGCAAATTATTTTTCCGGGAGAAGGACTATAAGGATTACCACCGCAAACAAATGGCCCGATCTATCACCTGGATTCCGCAAGATCATTCAATGGCCTTTCCGTTCAAGGTTTCAGAAATTGTGCTTATGGGAAGGCACCCTTACTTATCCGCTTTTACGTTTGAAGGGGACGAGGATATAGAAATTGCCCGGAATGCTATGGAGAGGACTCAAGTTTTGCAGTTTGCTCAACGCGGATTCAATGAAATAAGCGGCGGCGAAAAACAAAGGGTAGTGATCGCCGGAGCAATCACACAAGAACCGGAGGTAATGATTCTTGACGAACCCACCTCAGCACTTGACATTAAATACCAGATTCAAATCCTGAACATCCTCCAACAACTGAATAAAGACGAACAAGTGACGGTTGTTCTTGCCATGCATGATCTTCATCTGGCCTCAAAATTCTGTGATCGACTCGTCCTCCTCGATCAAGGAAAGATATTTCAAGATGGCAGACCGGAAGACGTTTTGAAAAAAGAAAATATTGAAGAGGTTTATGGAGTTAAGGTTCACCTCATCAAAGATCACGATGGCGATATTATGATTTCACCGGATACGATATGCACTCCATGAGTATCATTTTAATGGATCGAAAACGCTACGCAGGAACCCTGGGGTTATTCTTTTTATTTTTCCTAGCAACGCTGGCAATAACACCATTAATCGGTTTAACACATATTGACCTGGGAAAAGCGCTTTCATCCGACATTGCGTTCAGCGACAATGTCGATGCCAATATACTGTTTCTGGTTCGTGTTCCAAGAATTTTCCTGGCGGCACTCACCGGAGGAGCACTTTCAGTCGCGGGAGCGGTGTTTCAATGTCTCTTGCGAAATGATCTTGCAGCACCGTTCACGCTGGGTGTATCCAGCGGTGCCGCACTGGGTGCGGTGATTGCTATAAGTCTTGGATTGTCCTACACGGTCATGGGAATCCCAACAGTTCCGATAGCCGCTTTCCTCGGTGCATTGGGTGCCATTACCCTCGTATTTTCGTTGTCTCGCACGCGAACCGGCGAATTTCCGACGACTGTTCTATTGCTAGCGGGGGTAACGGCGAATTTCTTTTTCGCCGCGATGGTCATGTTCATTCATTATTTGTCAGATTTTACGCAATCATTTCGCATCGTACGCTGGCTAATGGGAGGACTGGATATCACCGACTATAAAACCCTCTTGTCCATTTGCCCTATGATCTTTATTGGATTTTCCATACTCATGCTTATTGGCCGTGACCTCAATCTTATAAGTACTGGAGTTCAATCAGCCATGAGCCGGGGTGTAGATGTTATTAAGGTTCAAAAAATAGGATTTGTGATGGCTTCCCTTCTCACTGGAACTGTGGTTGCTGTGAGTGGACCCATCGGTTTTGTCGGGTTGATAGTACCGCATATCGTGCGCCTGTTAGTTGGGCCTGATTTGCGATTACTACTTCCAGCCTCAATGTTTTTCGGTGCCAGCTTTCTTATCCTGTGCGATACAGTTGCCCGAACAATCATCGCACCAACTGAAATTCCCGTCGGCATTATCACGGCTATGCTTGGCGGACCTTTTTTCGTATGGCTGTTAAAACGGCCAAAACAATAAATCATGAACCTAAATCATTAATGGTTCTTGGTACGGGTTCTGGTGTTGGTAAGAGCATAATCACCGCGGCTTTGTGCAGATATTTTTATCGCAAAGGCCGCAAGGTGGCTCCTTTAAAGCCCAGAATATGGCTAATAATTCATTTGTCACCAGGGATGAGGGTGAAATAGGACGAGCACAGGCTTTTCAAGCCGAAGCCTACGGAATAGACCCTGATGTGACGATGAATCACCCCCCCCTGGTATATTCTCCCAGCTTTTTTCTTGTATTTCCTTGACAAGCGAGGGAGGTTTGATAGGCTCGGGCACGAATATTTAGACGATTTTTGTTCAGTATAAGGGAAGACGGTGCGAATCCGTCGCGGACCCGCCGCTGTAACCGGGGACGAAACCTGCTCTAGCCACTGCACGGTAACTCGTGGGAAGGCGCAGGGATTAGGTCGATCCGGAAGCCAGAAGACCTTGCTGAATGATTTTCATAATCTCTTCGGGACATGAGAGGTGATGGATGATTTGGCATCCCCCACTCCCCAGGAGTGGGTTTTTTTTGCCCTTCTCCTTACGGGAACAGTTCTGTTCCAGAGACTTTCCGAAGACATCCAAAAAAATATAGCAATACGCGATAGTCAAGTTTCTATCGCAGGCTTAAAAAGGAGAATACGTGCACTTTTATTATTTTATTTTGGCAACAATGGTCGCAGTAATTTCTATCCCAACCGCAGAGGCAAAGGATCTCCTGGATCCGATCATTGTGACTGCAACCAAGATAAAAACCAAAGATACGAAAGCAACCTATGCATCTGAGGTTTATAGCCGTGAAGAAATTGAGCGGTCTGGCACAAAGTCGCTTTATGACTTTCTGAATCAGAATACATCAATGGCCATCATGCCATCCGCCGGGAATTCTTTTAGCCAGAAGATTGACATACGCGGTTACGGGCTGACTGATGGCTACAAAAATATTGTGATTTCTGTCAATGGCCGTCGGCTGAACAATATTGACTCAGTGCCCCAGCAATTAAGCACCATCCCGTTTGACAGCATTGATCGTATTGAAATCACGAAAGGGAGCGGGTCCGTGGTTTATGGAGATGGTGCAACCGCCGGGTCGATTCAGATCTACACCCGCGACACAACAGAAACCAGCATCAAAGGTTCAATGGGTAATTATGGGATATCAATAGGCTCGTTCACAACCGGCCTTTCAAAGGGGAAATTCATGCTCTCCGCCTCAGGTGACCGATATCATCAGGATGGATTCCGTGACAAGGACCCCAATGGCCATAGAGATAGTGGAAGCGTTAGAAATTATTCGGCCAAACTACGGTATTTCCCCACCGAATCCAGCGAAGTGTTTGTTGAGAAAGACCATTCAAACATTAACACAAGATACCCAAATGCTCTGACTAAAGAAACGTTCGAGCAAAATCCGGGATCGAGCTTCAAGACCGCCGTAGGCCCAACAAGGTATTCATTTGAAACTTCCAACACAAACAACCTAACTCTTGGTGGCACACTAGAACTAACAAGCAACCTCGAAGTCAACTTAGTTTATACCCATCAAGACAAGGTCGTAGTCAATGACACAGAAAAGAAATACCACAACAATGCCGTTGACAGCAGTGTCAAGTATCAAAATGGGCCGTTAAAAGTTATTACCGGCATCCAAACATGGGATGGAATACGCAATGCTGACACTTGGGACAAAGGCAGCACCGATACAGCCAAAAAATCCAATATGGGGTTCTTTGTTCAAAGTTCTTACGATACTGGTAGCACAGTTTTTTCACTCGGCGCGAGAGGCGAGTGGGTTGACTACACGTGGCAAACGGATGATTCGAAGCATGACTTTTTAGCTTATGATCTTGGTAT
The DNA here is from genome assembly GCA_913045445.1 of uncultured Nitrospina sp. Classification (GTDB taxonomy): domain Bacteria; phylum Nitrospinota; class Nitrospinia; order Nitrospinales; family VA-1; genus Nitromaritima. The sequence goes on from CAJWQP010000002.1 coordinate 39,656, forward strand.
CAACAAGTCTTTCAATGATCACCTCAGCATGTTTTCCAACTTAAACTATGCGTTTCTAGCACCGGATGTTGACCGTCTCTTCGATTCGGCCGGGACGTTCAATGGTTTTATAGATCCTGCCATGTCAACCACTCTTAATATCGGTGCTAATCATGTAACTTCAAAAAACAGAGCAAAGCTTACGTTGTATGGAATTAAGTTAAAACATGAACTGTTTTACAATTCCGTAACATGGAAGAACACCAATATTGACAGGTCCTATAAGTATGGCCTTGAACTGCAGGACAAGTACTTCTTAAGCAACAACCTGTCTGCTTCGATCAACTACGCATATACTCAGGCAATCATTGACTTTGAACCAACAACTGGAGACGAACTGCCCCAGGTATCAAAACATAACGTGACATTTGGGCTAGACTACGCCCCAACATCAAAGTCCAGGGTTGTTCTGGGACATGCGTACCGTAGCGAAATGCTCTCTGAAGAGGACTTCGGCAACAATAAAAGTCAGAAAAACAAGGCATATAATTCAACAAATCTTTCTTACACTTACACTCACAAAGTCGATGCCGGGAAGGGGTTATGGGGCTGGCGGGCTGGTGGCCCCCGCCAAGTCGATTTTTCTATAAAAGTTGAAAACCTCTTTGAACAATCCAATGGATCTTGGCTGAGAGATGATGTCATCTACCCAAATCAATTCACCCGAAATTGGAGTCTTGGAGCTGAATTCAAGTTCTAACTTATGGTCGAGGAATCGGTGAACGGTATCCGTGAGTAACCTGGAAAGTATTTTAACCACAACCCAGATTATTGCTGATTCACTACATACTCCAAAAGCGGGGCAGCAACTGGTTCAACAGCTAAAGACAGGAATTGATCATTACCAGAGTCGGCTGGACTCGCAGACACCAAAGCAAGTGCTGCTGCTACTCGGTGACAGCAACGATCCGGCACGCGATCTGTATGCCGTAGGAAAAGGAACCTTTCTGGATGAACTGTTGACCGTTGCCGGTGGAGAAAATGTTCTCTCTAGCAACATGGCAAAGTATCCAAAAATATCCAAGGAATTTATCATCAGCAAATCACCGGAAATCATCATAGAAGTGGGCCCCATGTCGGGCAGGGTATATTTCCGTTGGATACAGATTCTAACCTTGGCTAAAATACAACTTAAATCAATGCAAACAAAAGGAAGCTAATAAAGTCATGCGAAAACCATCTGGTGCAGACCCTAGAAAACGTAAAGGACTGATTATAGTTAATACCGGTGAAGGAAAAGGGAAATCAACCGCCGCATTCGGAATGGCCATTAGAGCTGCAGGCAACAAAATGCATGTTTTCATACTGCAATTTATGAAAGGCGTTTGGAAGTCAGGTGAACGAAAGTCATTCGAGCAGCTCGCCCCCTACATAGAATATGATGCCCAGGGCGATGGATTCACATGGGACACTAACAATCCGGAACAGGATCAAAAAACTGCGCGCAAAGCATTCGATATTGTCAAAGAGAAGATGCTGAGCGGAAAATACCAAATGATCATATTGGATGAAATCAATTATGTACTGGAATACGATTTTTTTCCATTAGATGAATTTCTTGAAGCATTACGCAACAAACCCGAAAATATTCATGTCGTCTGCTCTGGAAGAAACGCTCCCGAACCGTTGATAGAACTAGCGGATTTGGTGACTGAAATGCGTTGCATCAAGCATCCATACAAAGAGCAAAGTATTCCAGCACAAAAGGGAATAGAATTCTAAATGAACTCGATTTCTAGAGGAGAAAAATTTCACAGGCAAAATATTACCCCAGGTTGGCACGCAGACGTGGCATTGAAGGAATACCCACCGTTTCTTTTACCTTAGGGTACGAAGGAGAGCTGGCAAAATTGATCCTGGCAAAATCATCAGGCCATGAAATTTTGAATGACGCGGCATTGGAAGCGATTCGCAATGGAGCTCCCTATCCCTATATTCCTGAACCTTTCAGTGAGAAATCCATTACCTTTAAACTCCCAATTTCATATATACTGAGTGGGCCATGATTAGACCGATACCATTTATCCCCATTTTTCTGATATCACTCTTGCTGTGGGTGCCTTCAATTGATGCCGAGGTTCTTCAGGTGGATAGTGATTCCGATGGCAAGATGGATCAGTGGCACCACTTGTCGGGCGACAACAAAATCATTAAAGTCGAGTACGACAAAAACGGTGACTATAAAATTGATCAGGTGGATATTTTTGAGCGGAAGGAATTACCTGTTAAGGTTGAATTTGATCGAAACTTTGACGGCATTATGGATCAGCGGCAAGTTTACAATGCAGATGGCACCCTGCAACGAGTGGAAAAGGATTCCCAATTTTCAGGCAAATTAGATCTAAGGGAATATTTTGGAGCCGACAACCAGGTTACAAGTGTTGAAATTGACGTCAATAAGGATGGCAAAGTGGATACATGGCAAACCTTTAGCAAATTAGGGAAACGCACTAATGCTAAATATGATGAGAACCATAATGGCTCGATTGACCGATGGGAAATATTTGATAAGACAGAATCTCTCAAAGAAGCCCGCTTTGACACCAGTGGCAATGGAAAACCCGACCAGTTTCAATATTTCACAGGTCCCACACAATTAAATAAAGTGGAATTTGATACCAATGGGAATGAAAAAATAGACCGTTGGGAGTTTTTTGATTCACAGGGCCACCTTGAGCGAGTGGAACTTGACAACAACCATGATGGTAAAATAGATATCGTAAAAAGAAAGTGACTGGAGAATTTAATGGAAGTTAGAATTACTGGAGCGGTGCTTTTAGCAACCGCTTTTTTATTTATTAGCTCTTGTACGCCGAAACCCACAGTAAAAGTCCCTGCCGAATTTGAGGTCGGTCAAAACTATTTCCACAAAGTCTGTGCCAGCTGCCATGGAGCCGATGCGTTGGGCAAGCAAACTAAAGCACCAAGACTGATTGATATTGAGTATCTGCCTGCTAACTTTTCCGATGAAGAAATTCGTCAACAAATTATTGAAGGGTCCGATAAAATGCCTTCACAGCAAAATAAAATTTCTGACGCAGAGATCGGGGAAGTCATCAAGTACCTCCGTTATTCTCAAGTGGCCGCAGAGCTTGTCGTTGAAGAGGATGATCCTGATGATGACGAAGCATAATTTTTATCAGCAAAAAGAAAGCGTTTGGGTGAAAGCACCGGTGCGGCTTTGGCAATCCACATGATAGAAGCAGGAGTTAAAATTTATTCCGAGATGGCGTCCTTTACCAAAGCCAGAGTCTCTGGCAAAACGTCTTCATACAAGTTTTAGTAATTTATTAACATCATCATAAACGTTGACAGTTTTGGCCTTTTTGGCTAGATTGATCGGCTTTATAAGTATTTTCCCCATTTGACCAGCAACCATTTCGATGGAGTAACTCATTATGTCCGGTAGCGAAAGTTATGTTCAAAACATGTTTGCCAACCGTCTTGGCGGAAATAATTTTGGCAAAGATACAAAAATATATAAGTTCGAAAAAATAAAACGCGCCAAACGTGCGGCAATGGAAGCGAATCCTGACAAAGAACTTTTTGATCTGGGTGTAGGTGAACCTGATGAAATGGCTTTCCCCGAAGTAATCAAAACACTCCAGCAGGAAGCGGAAAAACCGGAAAACAGAGGATACACAGATAACGGAATTCAGGACTTTAAAGACGCCGCTATAAAATACATGGAAAACGTTTTTGGCGTTAAAGGTCTGGACCCCGATAAACATGTAAACCATACCATAGGTTCCAAGCCGGGGCTGGCCATGTTGCCATCAATCTTCATCAATCCAGGAAACATTACGTTGATGACTGTCCCGGGTTACCCAGTAATGGGAACTCATACACAATATCTGGGTGGAGAGGTGGTTAACCTGCCGCTCACCAAGGAAAATAAATTTCTGCCCGATCTAAAATCTATTCCCCAGGACATTGCCAAACGAACCAAACTGCTTTACATCAATTACCCCAACAATCCAACAGGAGCAAATGCTACTCCTGCATTTTATGAAGAAGTTGTTGAATTTGCCAAAGCCAACGATGTTGTAGTTGTTCAGGATGCCGCATATGCGGCACTGACCTTCGCCGACAAACCCACCAGCTTTTTATCCACTCCCGGAGCGATGGATGTGGGCGTTGAACTTCATTCACTATCAAAATCCTATAACATGACAGGATGGAGGATCGCTTTCGTTGTCGGAAACGAATTAGTGGTGAAAGGTCTCGCACATGTTAAGGACAATATAGATTCTGGTCAGTTTGCGGCTATCCAAAAAGCAGGGGTACATGCCCTGGAGCATCCTGAAATCACTGAAAAAATCCTTGAAAAATATCGCCGCAGGTTGACCTTGCTGGTAGATGCTCTAAACACCGTTGGATTTGACGCAGCCATGTCTGGCGGCTCGTTCTTTCTCTATGTGCAAGCGCCAAAAGGAATCAAGGGGGGACAACGATTTAATTCAGGAGAAGATTTTTCGCAATACCTGATCAAAGAAATGATGATCTCCACTGTCCCTTGGGATGATGTTGGAAATTTCATCCGATTTTCAGCAACCTTTGCCGCCAAAGGGCCGGAAGAAGAAAAACGAATTATCAATGAAATCAAAAGTCGCTTATCATCAGTAGAGTTCGAATTTTAACCGTATTATATTTTATAGAGGAATCTTTTTGTGAATGATTCAACCATAAACATACATTGGGAAGGCCCATTTGAGTGGAAAGAAGCATTAAAAAAAGGACGTAACAGGTTACGTGCTTTACCAGATTTGCGGCACACACCCTGTACACGGCTCGGACCTTCCTCTCTACATAGAAAAAACCAATAACTTCGCCAGTGTCAAACTGGAAGAACTCACCGGATTGACTTTGTATGTAGAATATGACCGAGTAAAAGTGCGCCTGGATTCAGTTGGTACCTGGTTCGACTGGGGTCACTGGTGAAACAAGCAGAAACTCCTTATCCCGCGCCCAAAGGTGAACTTAAAAATAAACTGGACTCTATAAAAAAGCTACTCGTTGTAGCCAACCACCCACTGTACAATACAAAGTACAAAAATGAAGAAACAATAGGTATTCCGCATGACATGCGCATTTTTAACACGGGGCAGATGGGACGCATCCTTCCCGAAATAAGCGGAACTTATTTTTTAAACCGCTGACATCCTTCTTTATCAAGCTACCTATTTCGATGACCTATAAGGCATACATTGGGATCGGATCTAACCTTCCCTCTCCTGATAAAAACTGCGTAGAAGCAATTGTAAGGATATCAGCGCTTCGCGATGTAACGATTATCGCCAAGTCATCACTATATAAAACAGAACCCCTGGGTCATATAGATCAGGACTGGTTTGTCAATGCCGCGATTAAAATCGAAACCCTGTTGAATCCGCAAGAACTGCTATCGGCTTTATTAAAGATAGAAAGTGAAATGGGCAGAATTCGTAAGGAAAAATGGGGGCCTCGTCTGATTGACCTCGACTTGCTATTCTACGATGACCTGATTTTAAATCAGGAACGCATGACCTTGCCTCACCCTGAAATTCACAAGCGAAAGTTCGTTCTGGCTCCCATGAATGAAATAGCAGAAAATCATATCCATCCCACCTTGAAAAAAACAATGAAAACCCTGCTACAAGAATTAACAGGTAACTCTGTCGTTGAAATTATCAGCAATTAACCTGGTTCGTCAAGGTTAATAGTTTCCACCGCATCCATGGCACGAGCCATGAGATCTTCCCAAGGAAAACATTTTTCATCAGCCTCCAGCTCTTGTATCTTACTGCGGGTGGCTGGGTGGTCGGGCATAAAAACGGAACAGCAATCGGGTTGCGGCTCTATACTTATATCGTATGTGCCAATCAATTTTGCCTGAGCAATTATTTCCTGTTTATTCATTCCTATCAAAGGACGAAACACGCTCATCGGAACAACGCAAGATACCGCCGCTAGATTTTCCAGTGTCTGGGACGCCACCTGCCCCAATGATTCACCCGTAACTAATCCCTGGCAATTTTTTGATTCAGCCAAAGCGCAAGCGATGCGATACATCATCCTGCGGTACAACACTACCCGGTTCGCATCACTGCAGTAATCCCGGATAGCCACCTGAATATCCTGAAATGGAATAACGTAAAGTTTCCCGCCCCCCTGATACCGGTTGAGGATATGCGCCAAACGAACAACCTTATCGTATCCACCGCGACCAAGAAAGGTACGGTTATCAAAAAAAACAGAATGAACGCGGCACCCTCTGGCAATAAGCTTTAATGTTGAAACCGGGCTGTCAATTCCCCCCGAAAGAAGACTGAGAACCTGACCGGAGCTACCGACAGGGAGCCCGCGAAGTCCTGGAACACGATTATCAAAAACCAAAGTCTCCTGTGGACCAATCTCAATTTCAAGAACAAATTCGGCTCTCTTGATATCAACGGAAAGTCCTTTGTAAGAAAGCGCTTTCATAATGCGCGATCCCACTTCGAAATCAATTTCCGTCGAAGTAGAAGGAAACAACTTATTAGAACGTCGTGTCCTGACACAAAATTTTAGTTGTCCCAGATTATCCAGCTTAGGCCGAATCAAGCCGATGCCCCACTCAGCCATTTTATCGAAATCCGGTTCCATGGAAACACCAATGCTGATAGAAGCAATCCCAGGAACAAAAGTTAACCGCTGAACACATTCGTCTGCGTCCTTCCTGTCCACGCGCCCTAATATACGTCCATGAACTTTCTCAATACGGACACCCTCAATCTCCTTTAGCGCATACCTGATATTGCGGGCCAGTCGATTCTCAAAATATTTTCTATTTTTTCCCTTAAGGCCTATCTCATCGTATCGGATAAGAAGAGTTCTGGATTCTTTCATTTCTCTTTGCCTTTAAAGGTTGAGTACAAATTTTCATAAGCGATTGCAAATTCTTTCAAGAACATATCAACTTGATCAATTGTATTATTTATGGAAAAAGAAACACGCAAACTGCAACGAGCCTCTTCATCAGACAAACCTATTCCTTTTAGAATTTGAGAAGGCTCCTTCGAATTCGCGCTACAGGCGCTCCCCAACCCCACATAAATTTGTTTTTCTTCAAGGTGATGCAAAAGAACCTCCCCTTCTACGGGAGGAAAACTAAAATTGACGATAGACGGTGATTGGCGAATCAGGTCATCGACATCCAATGAATTAAAACGAATATTAAGCTCTGGAATACGTTCAGCCAAATCACTCAAACCCTGTATCAGACGCTGATTAAGACCACGCAAATGATTCTGGGTTTCATCAATTCGTTCAGCAACAATTTTAACGGCTACCGACATCGCGCGAATCAATGGAACAGGAAGAGTACCAGACCGTATACCATCTTGCTGACCTCCGCCATGAATACAAGGCTCGATAGATAGTTTTGATTCATAGACTAAAAAGCCAACCCCCTTGGGCCCATGAAATTTATGCGCGGAGACAGAATAACCGGCAAGCCCGCCCCAATATTCAGCAGGAATCTTTAACTTGCCGACCGCCTGCACCCCGTCCATAAACAGTCGGGTGTCGGGAGAGCTTTGACGCAAAGCATCATAAACCTGAACAGGATCATTAACCGTCCCCAACTCATTATTAACATGGGAAAGACACAACAACCGGCACCGGTTATCAGATAATGCCGAAACACCTTGCAAATTAAAACGGCCTTCAGTTTGAAAATCCAGAAGAGTGAGAGGGTCATTGCCGAAAGACCTGAGATACTCCAGTGTCGCCCTGACACTGGGATGTTCCAAACCCAGACACGCCACTTTCTTATCAGGAAAACAGCGTCCTTTAATAAAAAGATTATTGGCCTCACTGCCGCCACTGGTAAACACTATTTTGTGGGTGGAGGAAATATTCAAAGCACGGGCAATATCTTCCCTTGCCTGCTCAACTTTCCTACGAGCATCGAGGCCAATAGAATAGACGGTTCCCGGATTCGCAAAATCAGAATCCATAGAATCTGCCAGAACATCCATCACTTGGGGAAACATGGGAGTGGTTGCGGCATTGTCGAGATAAATCATAATATAAATACAAACCGCAATTGAGTATCAGCCTTGATATGGGTCCATGAGATCATGCTCTATGTCCAATTGATCCAGAATGCGTGCAACGACAAAATCGACAAGATCATCAAAGGTTTTCTGTCCGGAATAGAATCCAGGAGAAGCAGGCAAAACCACAGCGCCAGCTTGATCAAGAGCCAAAATATTTTTTAAATGAATGGTACTAAAAGGTGTCTCTCTGGGGACAACGATCATTTTACGCTTTTCCTTTAAAATCACATCGGCGGCCCTCTCTACCAGTGTCGATGAAATTCCTGAAGCAATTCTCCCTATCGTCCCCATACTTGCGGGAACCACCACCATACCATCAGTACGAAACGAACCACTGGCAATACAGGAATTGATCTTCGAATTTTTATAGAGAGCCACATTATCACCAGAAAAATAAGAGCTATCTAAATCCAATTCAAGCTTGAGCAGTTCGGCTCCTCTTTCAGAAATCACCACATGCAACTCAGCGTGATTTTTCAGCACATCAAACAATCGCCTTGCATAGCAAACGCCACTGGCCCCTGTAACTCCCAAAATAAATCGTTTCATTTTATATTCCCGTCAACTCATTAATATCCCCGCATAATTGAGCGTGAATATCTTCAATCGTAGAATTACTATTTATCTTTTTAATATGGACACCCTGAAATGAATTAAAAATTTCCTGAACCTTTACGAGATACTCCAGTTTTTCAAAAGAACTATAGCCATCGCGTGAACTTTCAATTCGTTTCAAACATTGTTCAGGTGGCGCAATAAAAATGTAAGCCCGGTCAGGGATTGGTGCGAATTCAATATTATCACGAAGAATACTGTCAGAATCCAGCCCCAACGCGCCCTGATATGCGGCCGTGGAATAATAGTATCTATCCAGCAGAACGACTTTATTATCGTTTAAGGCTGGCAAAATGTTTTTTTCAACATCCTCCCGTCGATCTTCAAGGAACCAGGAAAGTTCCTCTTCGCGGCTGACATCGCCTCGCCCTTCTGATAATATTTCCCTGATTTTCTGGCCCCAGACCCCGTCCGTCGGCTCTCTCAGACGGACAACAGGAACCCTCTTACCAATTAAATATTCTTCCATCTTCCGACACTGAGTGCTTTTTCCAGTGCCATCAATCCCTTCAAAAACAATCAACTGACCACGTTCGGGCACAAAGTATCTCCATCAAACAATATTTTAAAAAGGTTATACTACATTATTCCCAAAACCAATGTAAAATAAACCATCTGCAAATATTCCACCTGAAACTCACAACATAATTTGTGTCGTAGGGACGAGAAACATGAAGTTTTATCCAAAAACATTAATTATTTTTATCGCGAAACATCTATTTATATTCTGTTTGCCAATTTCAGCCTTAGCAATAGAATCAAGTACACCTTTCCTGACTCAAGGTGAAAAGGACTGGCTGGCCGCCCATCCGGTAATAAAAATAGCACCCGACCCAGATTTCCTCCCTGTGGAGCATATCGATAAAAATGGTAACTACCTGGGTGTGGAGTTGTGAAAAATGATTTTCATTTTTGCACAGGCTCCACGGGTTCTACAACAACTTCTTTTCAGACTTGAACTAAAGAACCTGGAGTCAACATCGATGGTTTTTTCTGATTCAGTCTCCTTAATTCTGCCATCGTTTGGCGTTTTATAATATCTCTTGCGGTTAATATTTCCCTCTGCCGTCCGTGACTACTTTCTCGTTCGATACTTTCTTCTTCATAACTACCTCCTTCTTAAGGAAAGTTTAACAGAAAGTATCTCTTAAATTTTTAACTCAATTGGTCCAGATTTTGTTGACAGCGAACACTAAAGATTTGATATTTTTTATGCCCGACAATACCTGCCGGTTGAAATTAGAATGATTTTGTACAATAATGATGCATGTTCCCGATAAGCTTTTTTAATTGAGTTAGTTGCAAAAACTAATGTCTCGAGATCCCCTCCAAAAGGCAGCGGATTACAATATAATGGGTAGTTTTTGAGTGAAAAAATACTTTAAAGTTCTGGGATGGATCTTTCTAGGAATTTTCCTCCAGTTTAAGTTCAGCGTACTATACGGAATTGTCTTTCTGGAAAATCTAAACTTCCACGAACGCGCTTATTACGTCAAAATAAAACTGGTTCCAGTCAGTCAGGATGCTCACCTGTTGAATGTTAAGACCGTTGTTCACCACTCCCTGGGCCCTGACTATTTCGCCAATGTCTATGTTCCGAAATCTTTTAAGGTGATCAACAAAGAAACCTATGAGGGAACTGAAAAAATAAAGGGATACTCAGCGTATAAAATGAATATGAAAAGAAAGTACCGGGATGTACTGAGTTCCGAGGACTTTGTCATTACGGCCACTGTTCCCGGCGATAAAGTTAACAACGCACCTATTCTCATTCACTTTGAGAATATGAACCAGCGCCTCCATACGGACAAAACTTATACATTGTCCAGCATGGAAAATAAAATCCAGTTGCTGGGGCCTGAGAGAGCTGAAGCAACTTATCCGCAACAACTGGGAATGTAGTGTCTCTCCCGTATTAGCCCGAAGCCACCCAGATGAGAACTCAATTTCGCGAATTTAAAGACTACTACAAGGTCCTTGGCATCTCCGAAGCCGCTGTCGAAAAGGATATCAAAAAGGCCTATCGAAAACTTGCGCTCGAACATCACCCCGATCACAATAAGAATGCCCCTGATAGCGAAGAAAAGTTCAAGCAAATCACCGAAGCCTATGGAGTCCTCATAGACCCTCTCAAGCGGAGTCAGTATGATCGCTTCCGAACTGACTATCTTGCGGGAAGAACTGATGAGTCTTCACAGTTTGGATATTCACAGCAGGATATATTCGAAGAGATGTTCCGTAACGGATTCGGCAAAGATATTTTTGAAGAATTAAATAGAGAGTTCTCGCGATCGGGATTTCGATCTGGCAACGCATTTTTTAAAACAACATTGCTGGGGGGAGCTTTGGGGGGAATAGTACGTGTTCTGGGAATGATTCCTGGCCCCATTGGCAGAGTTGGACAAGGGCTTCGGCTGGCACACATCGTTGGAACATCCTTGTTTGCCATGAAAAAAATGCACGATGCCAAATCTACCGGCAGAACAGGAGTGGACGGCTCAAATAAGGAACCTGACATTATAGGTTCTGTTAAAAAAATATTCACAGGTCACCAGACTGCAAGCGTAACGGATCCTCTTGATTTTACTCTTGCCATGACCATTCCCCCGGCGGAAGCCCTTGCCGGGACAAATAAAAAAGTATCTTATGAGGTCGACGGCAATTCGGAGCAATTGATCATTCGCATACCAAAGAATTTTCCGGATGGCGGCAAGCTCAGAATAAAAGAAAAGGGACATCTTAAAAGCGGAAAACGTGGCGACCTGATACTCCAGATAAAAGTAAGCTCTTGAAAAGTTTCCACACTCCTGGCACCCAACTTATCTCAAACCCAAACATGAACCTCTCAATCAGGATTTCAAGATGAAGAGAGAAGAGATCGTCTTATTCTGGCGTCGGTTCTTCACGGATCTTTTAACAGGAACTTTAGTTAATCTTATTTTGTTTTGTGCCTTGGGCTTGGCCCTTGGCATGGCTGGATTATACGCATTGGATGCCATCTTCCTTGAAGAGCTGGAGTGGAATAAGTGGCTGGAAGGTTTGATTTTCACACTGGCATTTGGCTGGTACGCGATACTTGGAATTATTCACGGTATCGGCGCTTGCGCGATTCATACTGCAGGAAGAAAACTGGCGGAAGCTATGACTGGAATCCATGGTTTACTCGATCTGATCACTAAAGGACTGGTAGAAAAAATTCCACGCATCAACAAAAATATACCCCGAGAGCAACTGGAAGAAACTTTTGACGGAATAGGAAAAAATTTCCTAACGCAGTTGAGGCTTAAAAAAGGTGTTACCGCACTTTTTGCGTGGCTGGTGTATGGGGCTATTCTCAAAGGCCTTAAGTTTTTCTTTCTGGATGATGTGGTTGAAGAGCTGGCTAAAAAGGAATCTGGAGACATTACCTCCGTTGACGTAGAACACGCCGTTCGGCGAGTTGGCGTCGAGGTGATCATATCCCCCATTCTCGATAATTTTGTTCTACTGCAAATCCTAAACGTGATTGCCCTCCTCTTTACCTTTGGTTTCCCACTGGGAGCCCTCTACTTACTGTGACAAAATGGATAAAATCCTTACCGGACTGGTGGACTACACCGTTTATCATTTTGGTAGCGAGGAGAAATTGTTCGAGCAACATGGCTGTCCGGAAACCCGGGAACACATTGAAAAGCTTAAGAAACTGGTGGGACGGGTTTCTGACTTTTATGAAAGTTTTAAAAAAGGCGATGCCGAGGTGAACTTCGACCTGATGGAGTTCCTCAAGGACTGGTTGAACAACCATATTAAAGGAACGGATAAAAAGTACGGTGCGTTCTTCAATTTCAAGGGAGTGAATTAGGGTAGTTCTCTGTTCGTCAGGCCAGTGTTTCCAAGCGGGACTTGATATCATCTTTCTGATGATGTCCGAGGTAGAGAAGTCCATCGGACAATGAATAATTATCGGGAAAAGTCATGACTTCGCGGTTAATTTTTTCCTGCAACTCGTGGTACAGCTTTTCCGCCTCGTCAAAGCTGAGACCAATACTGCCCTTATAGGAATACCCCAGGCCGAGGTCATGGCCCGGCGGAATCTGCAACTCGCTTATCCCCCACTCAGATGGATTACTTTCAATGGGAGTCCCCTTCTCCAGATCAAACTGAGAAATGATGCAGGAGAATCCGGGCGAATCGAGCAACCTGCGGTTGTTGACCACGAAATCAACAGACTCCCTGGCTTCCGCTTCAGTCTCTGTTGGGAAGCCGGTAATAAGGTAGAAGTGCATGGCGATGCCTATGCGAAGACACTCCTCCACCGTTTTGTCAATCACCTCAACATCAACACCCTTCTTCATGGCGTCCAATACTCGCTGACTGTAAGACTCAAGGCCAAAAATCAACTTCCTCAATCCAGACTGATACAAAAGCTCCATCCGGTTTTCAGTCAGCAGACTTTTTTCAAACTTCAACTCACCCGTCCACTGGATATCAAGTTTTGCCTCGACAATTTTAGACGCAAAAGTACGCATGAAATTGATCGGAAGCGCTTCATCGGTAAAGAAGAAATAATTGCAATCGTATTTCTCCTTCAGGTTGCGCACATCATCAACCACATTCTCTGCGTAGCGCACATGGAAATCCATGTGATCGAAAGGAATGGAGCAAAACGCGCATCTTTCCCAGTAACATCCGCGCGACCCCATGAGCGGCAGGCATCGTTCAGGAGAAAGATACAAGTCGAAAGGCATACCGTCAAAATCGGGTGTCGGCAGTTTATTCAAATCTTCTTTGGCAAAAGGACGGTTTACCACCACCTTACCCTTATCTTCCCATACGAGGTTAGGGATTTTCGACAAGTCGCCTCCCCCTCTGTACTCCTGTACTAGCTTCAATAGAGGGGTTTCGCCTTCATGAACGATAATGCTATCCAAAAACTGAAATACAGGAGACCCGTCACGCTCTATCCGGTCCACCAGCTTGGTAAACACACTACCGCCAACGGTGATATGAATGTCGGGAGCAGACTGCTTAACCAGATACGCAAGGGTGAGCCCTGGAATTATCTGTTCGACCGAGGTGATCGATACTCCAAGGATATCTATATCTTCCTTTAGAATGGATGGAAGGTAATGTTCCTTATAAATATCGTAGAAAAAATTTTCATTTGGATTTTTAAACGAATCGAAAATTTCCTGCGTCGAATACGGTGAATAACGCAACTGACTCCCGATAACTGTGAGTTGGGAAGGATAATAGGGCGCCAGAATATTATCAAGCCACACATCAATAATCTTGAGGCTCTCCATATAACGATCAAGATCGTAGAAATCTTCACAACGCAGAGAATCCTTCGCCGCATCAATTTCATATTTGAGCGCAGGAATCGCCTCATCCGCTTCTCGCAGTTTTGCATACTTTTCCTGTTCAAACTGGGAGTGCCTGGGTTTCGATCCCAATTCATTCAACTCATTGATGATTCGCTCATAAAGCGGTTTGGTCTTTTCCCAGGTGCAAAGATGATCAAGCAATTCAATAGCAAGGTCTCTTTGTTTCACATCATGAATACCATGCATATGCAGGTACCCTTTGAGACTGGGCAGGCTCAGGTATGGCTGAGATGGGTGCCACGATGAGGGAAAAACTAAATAAACCATAATCTTATTTAATATATCCGCTAAAAACGGAATCGTTTACGAAATACGCTCGACTTTAAAAGGTTCCTCTTTTAAGAATCCCTCTTAAGGTTTAGGAGCCATAAAGACCAGCATCACCAATTTATCCTGTGTATGATTGAGCACCCCATGGTCTTCTCCTGCCGGGGCTATCGTAATTTCATCAGGGCCCAGCTCTTTTTCTTCGGACCCAACCGTCACCAGTCCTCTCCCCTTGAGGACATAATAGATCTTGTCGGACTCGCCATGCGAATGCACTTTCTGCGACTGCCCCGGTTCAAAGCAATATATATCACAGAAGAAATTATCCGTATCAAAAAGCCCGACTTTCTTTAATTTTTCCGGATTAAACTCAACAACATCACCAAGCTTCACAATTTTCATAATTATCGCTCAAAAAATAATTAAAGAAATTTTCCTATTGCTTCAGTGTCCCGATAAAAATCATTATATGTGTAAAAGATCTGACACATTTTCACAAGCCAAAGGGAGGTTCAACCGTTTATTTCATAGGGTTATAGGATTCTACCACAGATCAGAAAGACGACCAATGAAATTGAACCATAAACATGGTCCGAAAAAATCAGACGTATTGACTTCCAAGGCAATATCCTCTATTTTTATTTAAAATCTTAAAAATCGGTCATGAGAGAAACAGTCGTCGCATGCGGAATGACATGCAGAAATGACGAAAACGCATTGAGTGATATCCATTAAAACAGGATAACGGGACGTGGCGCAGTCTGGTAGCGTACTCGACTGGGGGTCGAGTGGTCGGAGGTTCAAATCCTCTCGTCCCGACCATTTTTGAGATTTGCCCCCCTTGATCCTTCATAATGAAATGGAGAAATGCATGCTCCCCCGCCAACTGATGACATCTATGATATCCTCGCCATTTCTGAGAAAGATGTCACTTCTATTAAAGAAAAAACTGAAGGGGTTTTTGACACCACTGTTGCTTCTTTTCTTCACTAATTCGCCACAACAGACAAACCACTGAAACTCCTCCATGACATGGGATAATTCGTTGCTGGATTGAGAAACATACTGGAAGGGGTATGGTTAGAGATCAAGGACGTAAGTCCTGAGGAGCTTGAAATATGATGGTGATAATGCTCATGGTATCTGAGCCAGTCAACCGATACTTGACGTTGGTCGCCTTAACCTGCCAAGAGACTTAAATTGATACTGGCCTTCATCTGGCCCCTAAAACAAATGCGGAACCCACATGCCACACAAAAGAAAAAAGAACCACCAGAATCCCAAAAACCATCAGTCGCCTGTTGATTTTTTCCCGTCGTCTATCCTCTTTAGGTCTTTCAGGTTCAGCATCCGCCATTCATCAAGCCTTTAAAATTACACTAGAGACTTCTATTGTAAAGGTCCTAATTATACTAACCTTAGAATCAAATATGTCAAATGTAGTATCCTCCGGCAAAATAAGCATTCTACTAAAAATATTTTAATTGCTCATTATTCAGCATCAGGGCAAAATAGCTGTAGGAATGAATAAATTTGTATCTCCAGAGACAAGTTAATCCGGGGAAAAATGAAAATACTCAAATTTATCGTTTGGCTTACTGTAGTTTTCTCTGCAGGGTGCTCACAAAGACATTATATTGCCATAAATCCTCATGTTCCGGTGACCCCGCATAATTTTAGTAAACCCAAGCCTGTCGGACTGAAAGTGATCGATGCCCGTTCGGGAAACAAAATTGCCCAATGGCGCGGTGATTTTTATATCCGGAAATTCACTGTCAGCCCCGATTCAGACATCACAGACGTGATGCATCAAAAAATTAGTGAAGGATTATTTCGAATCGGGTTTCAACCAAAAAGGATGGAGAAGATGCCCACCAAAACCCTCCGGGTTGAAATTGTCCGGCTTAAAAGCAGGTACAAACAAAACCTCCCTGTCATGAGTGTCAAAATTCAATCGATTTTGCGGGCACGCTGTAAAAATGAGGGGAAAAGCTACACAGGAACCTATAGCGATAAAAAAGAGTTAAATTCAGCTCCTGCAAGCACATTTCCCAACGAAAATCTAATCAATGACTCCCTGTCAGACACATTGAGAAAAATGTTCAAAGACAAAAGATTAATTTCCTGCCTTGCCGAATAATCCGGCAAAAAACAAATCCACACGTGTCAATTAATATTTGCCTTCCCATCGGATTTATAGTTAAATCCCTTCAGGCCATCAGTATATTTTCAGGACGTAGAGCTTGGGGGTTTCCATAGGGAAACCTGTTTTTAGAGCCTTGTTCCCGGAAAACTATATCACCATCACTGGCACCTCCCGCGCTACCGCGACCAGGGATTTGCAAGATTTGGTAAAAAAGAAAGCCCTGACCAAAACAGGCGAGTTCAAAGATACGCGGTATTGTCTAAAGATAAGATCAAAAGAATGACGTTTTGTTTTCAGCTACTATTTCATACGAAATCCCCCCAACCTCGTGGTGACCGCACGAACGCATTTTGAGTCTTCTGGCGTATTCTAAGGCTCTATTGTATTTACCGCCCCTCCCCCTGCTGTTTTCCTCTTACACCCGGTGCAATGGCCCTGAAACCTGCGACCATAGTTTCCTTAGTTTACAAGGGTTTATCTGAATATAGCTGGATACAGGCTATCTTTGAACAAATCAGTTGACAGTAAAACGATCTACCTTATATACTTCGACCTCCAACCTTCCCAAAGTAGCGCTGAGGGTTTAAGTTTTCGATAGTTAAGAGATTTTATAGTTCTCAGGCTCACCTCCTGCGATGGGTAAAATATAATCGAAGAGGGTTGGAATATCCTTTTAATCAAGGAGCTTTATTGATTATGGAAACCAAAGAAACCGAAGTCACTGATCAGGAAACTGCCGAGGAGGAAGAAATAGACTTGGCACCGGTGCATGAGATACTGGACAGCTTTCCCAGCAAGAGCCGACGGTACATGATTCCCATGTTACAAAAAATCCAGGGAGTCTATCGGTATCTGCCTGACAAAGCGATTCGGCTTTTGATGGAGGCGCTGGAAGTCACTCGAGCCGAGGTGTATGGGGTGATTTCTTTTTACCCGCAACTACTCACTACCGAGCCAGGAAAATACATTATCAAACTCTGCTATGGAACCGCTTGTTTTGTCAAGGGTGCACCGGCCATCGAAGGCAAAATTCATGAGCGTTACCACATACGGGCGGGAGAAACGGATGACACCAAGCTATTCACTCTGCAAACTGCCTCCTGTCTGGGCAACTGCGGCGCCGCGCCTATGGCCCTCATCGGTGATGATACTCATGGAACGATCGATCCTGAAGCTACTCTGGAGTTGCTTGGCGCATATAAATTGGAAGACGAATCTGAGGAACCGGCCGAGGAGACTACCAGCGAATGAGCACTGTCGTAAGGAAGACTGTTAACTTTAAGATCAACGGTAAAGACGCTTCCGCACCGGAAGGTACCGTAATAATAGAAGCCGCGAAACAACACGGTGTTGAGGTCACCAACCTCTGCTATAACAGGAAACTCAAACCTTTCGCCGCTTGCCGTACCTGCATGGTGGACGTCCGCTCGGCGGATGGGAAAAAGGAACTGGTTTATTCCTGCACCCATCCTGTGGCAGAGGGCATAGAAGTTTTTACCGACACTGAAGAAACGGACCGCTATAACGGCGCTTGTCTGGAGATGCTTCTGGTAGAACATCCGCTGGACTGCCCTATCTGCGACAAATCCGGGGTATGTCCACTACAGGACAACACGGAAGCTTTGCAAATGTCCAATGGACGGTTTGAAATTCAGCGTCGCAATGAACCCAGTGACAAATCGAATCCACTCATAGAATTTTATCTCAACCGATGTATCTTGTGCGGCCTGTGCGTCAGAGCCTGTGACGAAATTCAGGGTGTTCAAGCATTGGACTTCCATCAGAGAGGTATGAAGTCCATGATCGGCACCGCTAATCAGGAACCACTGGACTGTGAGTTCTGCGGAAACTGCATCACAGTGTGCCCGACCGGTGCGCTAATGGACATGTCTTCTCAGGAACGTGGCCTGGCCGCATTATTTAAAACGAACAATAGCATCTGCGGATACTGTTCCTGGGGCTGTACGGTCCAAATGGAAAGCAAGAAAAATAAAGTGACCCGGTTTGTTGGCGATGAAACGCCAGGTGAAGGCATCAACGAAGGAAACCTGTGCTCCAAGGGACGCTTTGGTCACGGTATCATTCATAATGAAAATCGTATAAAGTCGCCCCTCATAAATTTCGGCGGAACTTTCAAGGAAGTCAGTTGGGACGAAGCAATTAAGACTATCATCGATCGGGTTCAGGCAACGATCAATCGCAACGGGCCTGAAACGGTTGTCGGTATTGGCGGTGAAAAACTGACCAATGAAGAAAATTTCCTGTTCCAGAAACTGTTCCGTGAACTCTACGGCTCCAATCAGGTCACCAATCTGGCTAACATGAGAGCGCCCTACGTGAACCAGTTCATGGTCCGGTGTTTTGAAAACGGTATCAACTCGAAACCGGTGACGGAACTGGAAAACTCGGATGTCGTTCTTGTTTTCAATTCCGACCTGCCATCTGAGTACCCGGTAGGCGGCAACTCTGTTCGTAAAGGAACGATATTCTCTGGAACGGATGTCATTATCGCCAATCCGCGCAAGGTCGTTTTCAAAAGCGAAAGTAATATAGATATCCGCCTGAATTATTCGCTGGGTTCGGATATGACTGTAGCCAATCGTATCGCCCGCATCCTTATAGATGAGGGCATCGTGAACACTGCGAATGTTAAATTGGCTGTTCCAAATTACGATGAACTGATTCAGTCTCTCGCCCCATACACAGCGGAAGCCGCACAACAAGCGACCGGACTCTCGGATGAAGTTCTAACGCGAGCGGCAAAAAGGTTTGGGCGCACCGCTGACAGATATATCCTTATCGGCAATGACATTTTCGATTCGGGGCAAGGTGAAGATGTCTTGAACGCCCTGCTTAATTTATCTATTCTAGTTCATCATGGCGCGGAAGGCAGTGTCAGCATCTTCCCTCCAAGAGAACATTGCAACTCTCAGGGTGTTAATGATATGGGGTGTACTCCTGACTTTTTGCCTGGATACCAACCCGTTCCAGATCATTTTGGAACAAACAATCCAGCGGGTGACCTGCTTGAAAATTGCACTAATGGGACCATAAAGTTCCTGCACATCGCGGGAGAAGACCCCGTCCACTCCTACTACAAAGGGGAGAAGATTAAAAATGCGCTTAACACCGTTCCCTTTCTGGTAGTACAAGATGTCTACATGACGGACACCGCTAAAATGGCGGACGTTATTCTTCCAGCAACAACGTATGCCGAGAAGGAAGGCTCATTCACGAATATGACCCGTCATGTTCAAAAGGTGACTCCGGCAACATTGCCGCAAGGTCAATCCCGCACGGATCACGATATTTTCACTCAACTGGCAAACGTTTTTGGAAAACCATTTCCCAACTCCGCCGTTTCAGATGTGCAAGATGAAATTTCAAAAACTGTTCCGATCTACAATGGCACACTTCCTGGATCTAAGTCCGTGCAGTGGGCTCCTGATGGATTCAAACAAAATCCTGGTTTTCGGGTTACCGAGGCGCGACAGGAAACCAGTCAGAAGGAGGGGTTTGCTTTTAAACTCGTTTCCAACAACCATATGTTCCATATTGGCAGTTACACACAATATGCCAAGGCTCTGACAGATATCGGGCCAGACTGTGTAGCAGAATTGAATCCGGAAGACGCGCGAGCTTTAGGTATCGGTGACGGCGACAGAATTATGATTGAATCGGACATGCACAGGGTAGAGGTTCCTGTAATATTGAGCACGGTCACAGCCAAAGGCACGGTTTATGTTCCTAAAAACTGGGTAGCGGTTCAACTCAACTTGTTAAGGAATGGAGAGGAAGGCCCCGTTTCCATCAAAATATCCAAGTTAGGCTGATTCATTTTTTTAACGCAAACTAATTTAATCACAGACAAACTATGGTCGACTTAAAAGAAAATCTACACACTGATCACATGGTCCTGAATATGGGACCATCGCACCCGGCAACACACGGTACCGTAAAGTTCCTCCTGACGCTGGATGGCGAAACCGTAGTCGATATGGTTGTAGAAGTAGGTTACCTGCATCGCGGATTTGAAAAAATGTGCGAAAGCGTTACCTACTCCAACGTCTTTCCCTATACAGACCGTTTGAATTACTGCTCATCAATCATGAACAATATCGGCTATGCGCTGGCGGTGGAGAAACTTTGCGACATCAAAACCACCGAGCGTTGTGATTACATTCGCGTGGTAACTAACGAACTCGCCCGCATCTCAGATCACTATACAAATATCGCGGCGGCGGCTTTGGAACTGGGAGCGTTAACAGCCTTCATCTATTTTGTTGAAGCACGGGAAATTGTTTGGGACCTTCTTGAAAAAGTTTGCGGAGCAAGACTGACATCTAACTACATCCGCATTGGCGGGTTGATGTGTGACCTTCCACCAGGGTTCAACGATGACCTGGAAGCCACCTATCCAAAACTTGACAGTCTTTTTGACGATGTGGACAAGTTGCTCACCAAAAACCGCATCTTCCTCGACCGTATGCGTGACACAGGATGCATCTCCAAGGAAAGTGCGATCTCCTGGGGCTTTACTGGGCCATGCCTCCGGGCCTGTGGCGTAGACTACGATGTCCGTAAACAACACCCCTATCTGGCATACGACAAACTGGATTTTGATATTCCCCTGGGTACAACGGGTGATAATTTTGACCGCTATCTGGTCAGGATGGAGGAGATTAAACAGAGTCTGAAAATCATCAAGCAAGCGATGAAAGATATGCCGGAAGGACCGATCAATGTCGACAACCCTTACCTCAGGGTTCCTTCCAAGCAGGATGTCTATACGCGAATGGAAGAAATGATCGCCCACTTCAAAATGGTCATCGACGGCCTGAAGCCTCCTGTTGGTGAGGTGTATTATCCTACTGAAGCGGCAAATGGCGAGTTGGGATTTTATATTGTCAGCGATGGAGCCGGCAAGCCATGGAAATGCCGTGTCAGACCTCCCTGCTTTACGATGACGGCCGCGTTACCAGAAATCTGCAAAGGTAATATGCTGGCTGATATCGTTCCTACCTTCGATATGATCAATATGATCGGCGGCGAGTGCGATAGATAAAGTTGCACTCAGCACCTTACCCGACTACGACACATTATCCTGCTTCCAGTTTTCGCCAGCCCCGAACGAAGACCTGTGCTATAGTCCATAAATCAATCAGGACAAATTTTGAGTTCTGCATAAAATCCGGTTCCTGAATCCCTGAGTAAAATGCCTAAGCTTATTAAACTGATTTTTCTATTGGTCGGTATTTCACTTTTTTGCTGGGCTGTGTCATCCGTCGACTTGACCGTGGTTGCAAGCCTGATCGTTAAGTTGGGGTTTGGCTTCTTATTCATTATTCTCATATACACATGCGTCACATGGCTCGACACGGTCGCCTGGCAAAAAACCTTCCTATCGGATGAAGCTCGTCAATTCAGTCTTTGGGATTTGTGGTGTGTTCGGCAGGTAGGCGAAGCTTACAACGTCATCACTCCGCTTGGAACTCTTGGAGGAGAACCGGTTAAAGCCCAGCTGTTAAAAGAAAGACATGGGCTCTCGCTAAAGCAGGGAATGGTGTCCCAAGTGATAGCGCGCACCACATTTCTCATGGCTCTTATCCTGTTCTTTATCCCGGGAACTTTCTTCACTCTTCAGTCCAGCATCGTATCCGAAAAGTTTCAAATGGCTTGCCTGGCTGGTATGGTGGTCTTCTCTACAGTAATTTTTCTATTTCTCTTTTTCCAGATCACGGGAACTCTTGGACGACTGGCAACATGGTTTTCGCGCTTGCCTGTGAGTGAAAAAAAGACCCTATTCCTTGATAAACTAAAAATAGTCGATCAAGGTATTTCTTCCTATTATAAGAAACACACGTCAAGAACGATTACGTCAACACTATACGCATTTGCCGGATGGGCCGTTGGACTGGGAGAGCTATATGTGACATTATATTTTCTTGGATATGAACCGACCCTGATCGATTTATGGGTCATCGAAGCCTTGGCTCAACTGGTGCGTGTGGGAAGTTTTTTCATTCCGCTGAGTATTGGAGCGCAGGAGGGAGGGCTCATCCTCATTTTCACTGCTATGGGAATGCCGGCAGACCTTGGATTGACTGTTTCATTCGTCCGGCGCATTAAAGAACTACTATGGGTCGGGGTGGGACTTGCTATCGGCTGGGTTCTAGCTTTTCATCCGGTACAAACTCAAACGGAAGAGAATTAAAAAAACCGCTCTGCCGATGATTTCTCATCTGTCACAAAGCGGTTCTAAATTGCATAACAATTCTTTAATTTTTAGAATACGTCGCGGCTAATTCCTTTTTCCCTTCCCCTTCCACCGGGAGTTCTTCTCAGTGAATTGGTGAACACATCATTTTGCTGGACCAGTCCATCGTGAGCAGATCTTATAGGATCGATCCTGTTCTTCAAAATTTCATCGGCCACTTCATCAATCATTTCCGCTTCTTTTTTTGCGGCGGCCTCTTCCGGCGTCAACACTTTCTTGGCCCCCTCTTCTGCCGTTTCTGCGGCTGACAAAGTTGCCTCGCTTTCTGATGCGCCAGAGTCAATTTCCTCGGCTTCAGCGTCTTTCATAGACTTCTTAAAATTCTTGATACTTCGTCCGAAAGCAGATCCAATTTCCGGAAGCTTTCCGGCGCCAAAAATTATCATGATGATAACTAGTATTATCATCAACTCTGGAAAACCAATGCCCATCATAAGAACACTCTCCTGAATGAAGTTGCAGTGTCTTAAATACTATCAGATAAGCGTCAAAAAGCCAAAAGATTCCTGCTTTTTAACGCTCATCCGACCGTAAACAGGTTGCTCGTCTCAAAAATTATTGAAATCACCTGTAAACATACCTGAAGGACTTGCATAAAAAACCTCATTTCCGTTCACACTATCCTCAGAAACGTCCTTATACATAATGTCCCAGGTTCCATCTTCGTCCACATCATAGGAGTAAAACAGCGGTTGTCCCGTAACCACATAATAAAACCATTGCTGTCCATAAGGCACAAAGAAAATTGAATGATTTGGAAAACCACCCCCAACTTCCACAACGGTTTGGTCTGAGTAAAAGGACTCAACCACCACTCGCATGGTATGAAAATCAGCCATCCCATTAAAATCCAGGTCGTAACTGATGCTCAACATTCCATTGGGCGAAACATCCCAGTTCATCTGCGAAGCCACAGGAGGCTCTGCAACAAGGTATGGGCTACCCCAGGCAGATGGAGTCAAAAACATTACAAATATTACAATGGTAAAAAATGTATGGAAGTATTTCATTGCGCTCACCTCCTTAGTCAGTCAGAGGCGGCACATCTACCCATGGAAAATGTTCGGCAAGGTCGATCCTCCAGGGTCGATGTACTCGCCCGGTCTCTCAAAAGTTACCGACACATCCATGGAACTCACACTCCTTTCGATTAATGTTCCATCAAAAAAGCCTGACACTCGAATCGAATGACAGGCTGATACTCTTTGAAAATTTATTTAAACTCTTTAATTTCTTCTATAATAGCAGCCCTCATCCAACTCTAATTATTTACCCTCTCTAATTATCTACCCTCTCATTTATTTAGATGATTCTGTGAAAGGGTAGATTTAAAAATCGGAGCTAAATCGGTCCCAAAACCAGATATTAATTATATTTTTCAATAAGTTAGAAAAAAAAGGGCCCGGCAAAAAACTGGTCCCCATCCAATTCGGTAAATTTCACGCCTCTTGAGGGCGTCACCGAACTATCTGAAAACTCAAGGACTCCTCAAACTAAGATTTCCCTGGTTTTCAGAGACTCCTTTAATGTCCGATATGCGCGTGCAAAATAGGTGATTCCAAAATTTTCTTATTCCCGCCAGCTCTCTTAAAAGCGGCCTTGAAATGCATGGTGGCATCCCCATGTTTTCCCACTTTATCGTTGGCAATCGCTTCGTTGAAATGAACCTCTCCCGAAGAAGCGTCAATTCCAGAAGCCTCTTGAAAGTGTTTCAAAGCCACATCATAATGGCCTTGATTCCAATGTTTGATGCCTTCATCATTATGCATATTGGCTTCAGGATTAGCTCCAGCGGGCAAAGCCAAAGGACCTTCGCCAGCGAAAGCCGTTACAGGAATCAAAAATAACGATAATACTATCAGAATGGAAAAAACTTTTTTCATAACGTCATCCCCTAATCTCAGTTGAACATAAGCCCTAAATTTCAAGCTATAGCCCTCAATGTATCATTTATCTTATTTATTTAAAACCCAATTTTAGAAAGTTGCCGTTATTCGCCGGGGTAATGATTGACCCTTTTTTCAGGAAGGTTTATCATGTAACCCACTGAACAAAGTGAAGCCTCTATTTATATATTAAGTTGAATTTAAAGGATTATGAGCCACAACGAAAAACCGGACATCGAAAAACTGGTTGAGAAAAATTTGAACGGCGGCGGGTCGCTTGACCTGGAAAACAGAGAATTGGGCGATGAAGGGACAGTTCGACTTTCCAATTTGGAAGTTTTATCAAAGGTCACAACCCTGGCGCTGGGTGACAACGAAATAAGCGATAGAGGCGTAGCGGCTTTATGTGATTCACAATACCTGTCACAACTCCAGGTGTTGAATTTAAAATCAAATAAAATAACAGCGGAAGGCGCGAGGCTTCTTGCTCAATCGGCAAACTGGTCTAATCTGGACCAGCTGGTTTTAAAGTTTAATGAAATTGGTGAAGAAGGGGCAAAGCACATTGCAAAATCGGAGACCCTCACTAATGTAACAACCCTGGACCTGTTTAGAAATCATATCGGAGCCGAAGGCGCACGAGCCATTAATACTTCACCGCAATTTAAAAAACTCAGCCGGGTTCGTCTGGATTGATCTTCGCTCTATGCATTGACGTTTCCTACCGATCAGTTTTTCTATAAATAAAATCGGAAAGAGCAGACTCGTTTTAAAGAGCTTCGGAATCAGATTGATCCGGACCGCACGGACATAATCACCTGGGTCGACCTCATAGAACTGGACGAAAATCGAATGCCGCTCAAAGCGCAATCATGACTAAGATTCTTAAAAATCAGCGCCCAAAAAAAATAAAAAAGAAGGTGCCCAAAAGAAAACGGACCGGTTTTTTTAAAATGATGGTCATTGGCATTTTTTCGTTTTCCATTGTGGCCTTGATCATCGGATTCGCGGGAGCAGTCTTTATTTACAATAAATTTTCTGACGAATTGCCTGATGTGCGGGAATTGAAAAATTTCCAACCCAGCACAGTCACCCTGATGTATTCCGATCAGGATGAATTACTCGCCGAGTTTTATCTAGAAAAAAGAATCATGGTGCCGCTGAAGGAAATTCCTGTCCAATTGAAACAGGCCGCACTGGCTGTGGAGGATTCAAACTTCTATTATCATTTCGGAATCGACCCAAAGGCTATTTTTCGGGCCTTTCTCACTAATATGCAGGCAGGTCATGTGGTCGAGGGAGGTAGCACCATCACCCAGCAATTATCCAAAACTCTTTTCCTTTCCCGCGCACGAACTCTGGAACGCAAAATAAAGGAAGCTATTTTATCCGTCCGGATGGAACTTGTTTTCACCAAGGATGAAATTCTTGAGATGTACTTGAATCAGATTTATTACGGACATGGCAGTTATGGGGTTGAAGCGGCGGCACGCACCTATTTCGGGAAACATGTGCAAGACCTCAATCTGGATGAGTGTGCATTGATCGCCGCCTTGCCCAAAGCACCTAACAATTACTCACCTTACAGAAACCCGAAGCTCGCTCGTTCAAGACGCAACCATGTTATACGCCGCATGGCCCAACTGGGATTTATCCAGCGTAAGGAGGCTGAAGTGGCAATGAAAAAAGATTTCGAACTCGGCGAAATCACCGACATGCTTAACAAGGCTCCCTATTTCGTTGAGTATATTCGCCAAAATCTGATGACCCTCTATGGACGGAATAAGGTTTATAAGAGCGGACTCAAAGTCTACACCACTCTCGGCCTGGAAAATCAGATCATCGCTCAAAAAGCGGTACAGAACAATGTCCGCATTTCAGACAAGCGTTTCGGATACCGCGGTGCTTTGGGCATCATGAATATTTCCCTCCCGGAAGCAACATTACAGAAAAGTATAAGTCAGATAAATAAATTTGATGAAGAGGGAATGGGGCCGGAAGTAGGAAACATTATCAAAGGCCTGGTGACCACAGTTGAAAAAGATCATGTTGCCGTTTTACTGGGTAAGGGCAAGGGGATCATCGAACTGAAAGATATGGAGTGGGCGCGGGAACCCAATATCAAGGTAGACGGTCGCTGGGCTCGCATCAGCAATCCCAATCAGGCCCTCAAACCCGGCGATAAAATATTGGTCAAGGTGTTGGGTGTACGCGAAGCGGACTCTCTCTGGTCATTGGCACTGGAACAGGAACCGCAAGTCGAGTCGGCACTGGTCAGCATAGAACCCGCCACAGGACATATCAAAGCCCTGATAGGCGGTTACGATTTTTCCAAAAGCCAGTTCAATCGGGCTGTGCAGGCAATTCGTCAACCCGGCTCAGTATTCAAACCTATCATATACGCAACCGCTATCAACGAAGGCTTCTCCCCGGCCAGTATCATCATAGACTCGCCCATCATCTTTAAAGAAAAAGATCACTCTTTTGAGAAATGGAAACCGGTCAACTTTGAAGAAAAATTTTATGGTCCGACTCCTCTACGCACAGCGCTGGCTCACTCAAGAAATATCGTCACGGTAAAACTACTGCAACAAGTTGGAACGCATTCAGCAATTCAAATGGCCAGGAACCTGGGAATAAGCAGTCGGCTGGAAAGCAATCTTTCAATCGCTCTAGGTTCGTCCGGGGTAACACTGTTCGAATTGGTTTCTGCCTACTCTACATTTGCCAATCAGGGAACACGGATAGAACCGCAGGGCATCAGGTACATCATGAACCGGAATGGCGAAACACTCTTCACAGCCAAACGAAAAGAAACTCAGCCCATCTCCAGCGGAGTGGCGCAAATCATTACCAATCTACTGCAAAGCGTTGTTCAGGAAGGAACCGCCAAAAAAGTGCGCTCGCTCGGTCGGCCCACCGCAGGCAAAACAGGAACAACCAACAATTACGTCGATGCCTGGTTTTTGGGCTACACACCTAAATTGCTGACTGGAGTTTGGGTAGGCAATGATAAAGATGAACCTCTTGGCAGAAACGAAACCGGGTCCCGCGCCGCGATACCCATCTGGCTGGAATACATGAAGGGAGCCTTGGCCAATACGCCTGTTTATAATTTCCCTGTATCAAACGAAACCGTGTTCACCAAAGTCAATCCTGAATCGGGAAAACTCACCAGCTCTGAAGACCCCGAGGGCCATTTCGAATTATTCCTGAAAGACCAGCTCCCCGACAAACACACCACCTCCTCCGAGATCAAAGCAGAAAATACTTTCTGAGAACGCTTGTGGCCTGAGCTATATCAGCACAGGCATTGGTATTTAAATATATGCTGATCGAAAAATACTCGCAACAAAGCTTTATTTTTCTTTTATAAGGGAATCAGTTGTCCTCGCTGATTTTTTTCTTGATGATTTTCATGGTGAACAGATTCTTGTCAGCTTCACCATTTGGCAGGATGCTTGTCCTTCCTGAGACTCCTTGAAACCCACGAATCCTCAGAAGCTTATCCCTAGTCTCCAGACGGTTTTCAGCCCCTAACTGGATAGATTGAATATACATTTTCGCGACATCATAAGACTGTGCGGATAATATGGTGGGTTCTTCGGCAAAGAAACTTTTGTACTGCTTTACGAATTGAACTATTTCGGGGCGGTTGGATTGCGCATAAAAGCCATCAACAAAATATCCCTTTCGCATATAATTTCCAGCAATCTTAACCAATTCAGGGGAGTTCCAACCGTCTGCCCCAAGCAAGGTTGCTGTATCAACATTATAAAAAACAAGTTGTGGCACTATCAAGCCAACCTTATCATAAAAACCCGGTAGAAAAATCGCATCATAGCTCAACTCCAGAGAAACTTTCAGGCTCTCCACCTCTTCACCTGACCAGAGGCCCATCTCTGCCAGCGGACGGGACATCGGACCATTTGGACCTAACGGGGGGGGTGCTGTATTTGTTTTCAACTGGTCTTCCACAAGCTTCGTCAGCTTATCATCGTCTATGCCACCAATTTCAAGGATTTGTTTTTTAAAGTCGGTTTGCGAACGCTCATAACCCACAACAGAAACAACCTCTGCCCCCAAAGATTCAACTTCACGAACAAACGTATCTTTCAACTCGAAACCGTATCCCTCTAAAGGATAAACAATAACGAATCGACGCAACTGCAAAACATTAACAGCATAGTCTGCAATAAACTTTCCTTGAAGTTTTCGTGTCATTGCATTACGAAACACATAAGGACTCAAATCTGTTAGCCCGGCAAATGATGCAGTGGGTGTAAATACTGGCAAACGATAATGATCGGCAACTGGTACTACCCTTTTAACAAACCCACTCAATACCGGACCAACAACACCAATCACACTGGGGTCGGCACCAAGCTCCCTCACCACTTCTTCCACGGGCCGGGCGGCAGAATCTTTGACAACAACCTCTAATTTCCCATCACGTTCCAAACCAGATTCATTAATCGCCAGTTGAACACCCTGAAGAACCTGTTGCCCGGTTAATGCCATTTTACCCGTTAAGGGCAAAACCACTCCAAGACGCAATTTACCCTCTTTATTATCTTCAATTTGTTTGAGCCCTGACTCGATCACGAAACGCTGTGGATGATCGGGAAACAAACGCAAGAAACTGGAGAATGTGATTTGCAATTGTTCAACATCTCTTTCTTCCCGGTAAATCGAGATCAACCTCAACAGTATTTGATCAGCAGGAAAGCCTGAGGAGTATTTCTTGGAAAGCCCGATCAGCATAACCTTACCAAGGTTTTCTTTAATAATCCGGTCAATCATTTCCTTCGCATGATTCCGCACGTCCTTAACATCACTTTGCAAATAAATTTTTCTGAGTTTTTCAATAGCCGATTGGTAATCTAATCGCTTTTCATCCAATTTCCCAAGGTGTATCCTGGCTTCCCATTTTTTTCTGGTGTCAGGATGCGATGCAGATATATTCCTGAATAAAATCTCCGCTTCCCCATATTGCTCAAGCTCAAACATACACTGAGCCATCCCAAGTTTGGCATCGTATGCCAATAATGAACTGGGCGAGCGCTCTAAAAGCGTCTTGTAGTACCGCAATGCCGTGGCAAAGGAATGGCTTTGCTGATGAATAGTCCCCAATCTGTATAAAACTGTATTACCACGATCTCCACCAGGTTTTCTACTGAGGTACTCCTGATAAAACAGTTGTGACTTTTTAATTTCACCGGAGTGATACAGGTACTCAGCCTCTAAAAATGGATTGAGCTGCGGGACCCTATCTTCAACGCCTTCTTCTGCTCTCACTGGCGACGTGAAGAGAAAAATTAAAAGAACGCAAAAAGTCCAATAATTTAATAGGCAGGTCTTGGCTTTCATGTACAAAATTTGATTTTTGATTTTTTGAGATCCAGTTTTTTTAACATTGTGCTTCTGCAATCTGTAAGTCATCTACCTTGAATGGCCTGGAAATATAATCGTAAGCGCCGATTTTCACCGCCTCCACCGCGGTTTCGGCAGATGCATAGGCAGTCATCATCACCACAGGGGTTTGCGGGCTGACTTGATTCACCGCTTTTAAGACATCAATGTCGTTTGACTGACGCATCCTGATATCCGTGATGACCAGATCGAACACATTCTCCTCAATCAATGCCACGGCCTTCTGACCACTATCGGCACTCACCACTTCATAGCCCTCATTTTCGAGCATGATGGTTAAAAACTCACGAAGACTCTTCTCGTCATCGACAACCAGAATAAGGTTCATATGGCCATATATACCTCTATTGGCAAGACAAATCAAGAGCGTGGGTAAGCTAACCCTTTGAGACTAAAGAGGCTGGACCAGGAATAATCACCCGGCGGTTCTGACTGAGCATTTTACAAGCCCGTTTTCCCGGGCCTATTTAACACCATATGTTTTGGAATACATCTTCAAACGAAGTGCATTGAGGCGGATGAATCCATCAGCATCGTCCTGACGGTAACCATCGCCCTCTTCGAAGGTGACGATATTCTCATCATAAAGCGACTTACTGGCTTTACGCCCCATAACCGTACAATTTCCTTTATACAGTTTAAGGCGTACTGTCCCGGTCACCGTTTTTTGAGTTTCATCCATCGTATTCTGAAGAAAAGCCCTTTCTGGCGAGTACCAGAATCCGTTATAAATCATCTTGGCATAAGAGGGAATCAGGGAATCGCGTAAACACATGACCTCCCTGTCCATAGTGATGGACTCAACAGCGCGGTGGGCAATGTGCAGAATGGTACCACCCGGGGTTTCATAAACGCCGCGCGATTTCATACCCACAAATCGGTTTTCAACAACATCAATGCGTCCGATACCGTTACTACCCGCGCACTCGTTTAATCGGGCCAGCAAAGTTGCAGGACTCATCCGTTCACCGTTCACAGCAACAGGATTTCCTGATTCATATTCAATTTCGACAGTAGTTGCCTTGTCAGGGGCGGATTCAGGAGCAACGGTCATCATAAACATATCTTCATCCGGCTCAGTCCACGGATCTTCAAGCATCCCCCCTTCATAACTGACATGAAACAAGTTGCGGTCCATACTGAAAGGCTTGTCCTTGCTAACGGGAATCGGTATGCCGTGATCCCTGGCATAGTCCATGAGCGCGGTGCGGGAGGTCAAATCCCATTCACGCCAGGGCGCGATGATTTTGATGTCCGGATTCAGGTCCATATAAGCCAACTCGAAACGAACCTGATCGTTTCCTTTCCCGGTAGCACCGTGAGAGACACCATCGGCACCGCAATTTTTAGCAATCCTGATTTGTTCTTTGGCAATCAAGGGACGAGCGATTGCGGTCCCTAACAAATAATCATTCTCATAGAAAGCATTGCCGCGAAGCATGGGAAACACAAAGTCACGAACGAATTCTTCTTTCAGATCTTCTATATAAACTTCGCTAGCACCCGTTGCGAGCGCTTTTTCACGAACAGGATCAAGTTCCTGCCCCTGACCGACATCAGCGGCGAACGCCACAACTTCGGCACCATATTTTTCTCGAAGCCATTTAATAATTACTGAGGTATCAAGTCCACCGGAGTATGCCAGTACGATTTTTTTAACATTCATTTCGGTAAATCCATTCTCTTAAATTGTCTCTAATAATATTCAGCGTCACATAAAACTCAAAGCCGCACAAACTTTTTATCTAAAGCATAATGGGCCGCACCAAGAAGGGAGGCCTTGTCATTGAGAATCAAGCGAACAGGGATTCGCTCAAGCCACCCTCGAAATCTGCCCTTGTCCAAAAAGTTTTCTATGAAAAACCTGTCTTTCATCAAGGAAACCAAACCTGGGGCAATCCCACCACCCACATAAACTCCCCCAGTCGTCTTTAACTGCAAAGCCATGTTTCCCGCAACAGCACCATAAATCTCTACAAACACTTCAATAGCAATTTTGCAGGGTTTCGATTTTCCATTGAGACCGTTTTCAACAACCACCCTGGAAAGGCTTTTCGCATCGAACTCATCAAGGATCCAATCGGGTTCCTCCAATTC
This sequence comes from uncultured Nitrospina sp., assembly GCA_913045445.1. Taxonomy (GTDB): domain Bacteria; phylum Nitrospinota; class Nitrospinia; order Nitrospinales; family VA-1; genus Nitromaritima. Next base: position 71,863 of record CAJWQP010000002.1, read on the forward strand.
CTGATTATCGCAAATATACCGATAAATCCGGTAAATTCCTTCACCCGACAAAACTCTCTCGATACTGACTCTTTCAAACTCCTGCAAAAGAAAGTGTAATAATTCCATCTCGAAAGGATTACGCGGCGCGAAGTCGCAATGACCTCCCTCCGTTTCCAGAATTCGGTAACGCCCATGACCACCGGACACAAGAAAAGCCTGGCCTAATCCGGTTCCTGCCGCAAGTACCGCGATACCCTCGCCTTCCTCGACTCCTTTTTGCAGGACTTCAATATCGTCGTCGCCCAGGAAAGGAACCGAGCAAGCCATCGCGGCAAGATCGTTAATGAGCCAGACTTGTTTGATGCCCAATGCTTCTTTTATTTGAGAAGAATCAATATTCCATCCCAAATTGGTCACTCGACAGGCACCGCCTTTAACCAGCCCCGCAACCCCAAAGCAGGCTAACTCCGGCCGATGATCCGTCTCGGCCAGAAACACATCCAGAATCTGGTCCAAGCCTGCATAGTCTCTGCATTCATACCGGGCTTCTTTAAAAAGTTCAAGCTGCTCGCCAACCTCACCGTATAGCCCAAGATTAACCTTAGTCCCGCCGATATCTCCTGCAAGAATCATTTACTCTCCTAAACCTTCAGAATCACTATCACAGGAACGACCGAATTCTATCATCCAGCGCACCCTGATCCTTGGTAAATGACTGCAAAGCCGACTGTGTCATGAGATCATCCAGGGCAATTTCCTGTGACCAGTCATCAAAGCAGGGAATTTTACCTCGATCTAATATTTTATTTAAATCCCCGGCGGAAAAAGGATAAAACAAATCAACACTGCGCTCCTTACAAAAAGATTCAAGTTCCTCTCCCGACATACTATCCAGTTTCACATCAGCCAAAAGATCATCTACAAACTTAACGAAAGTATCCGGCATTTCCCAAAGCGCGGAGAACCTGTTGTGCTGGGAATGATTCTTATCGATCCCCGGCTGGATATCTTTTCCTATATTACTTTCCACAGAACCGGTCTGCTCAAGTTTCGCGAACTGTTCCATCGCCGCCGGAGGAATGGTAAGAACATCCAGTCCGGCCAGAAATTTAACCTGCTCGCCTGTCCTAATGCTCGCGCCAATGAGCTTCGTGCTGATGTCTGAATATTGTTTGCGAACATTTATAAGAGCTTCCTGCGTAGCCAGTGTCACCTTCTCGCCCACAAGATCTCCGCTCCCGGCTGAATTTTCGGTAACCACCTGATTGAGCCTGCCTAAAAATACGTTTACATAGTCAGGATTCGACAGTCGCGCGGCCAGGTAATTCTGACGCGCTGAAAATCCCAAAGTAAAATTGATAGGCATTCCTTCTTTGCGAAGCTTGCGAACAGCCAGATACCCTTCAGGGGTTAGAGGAATTTTAATGGTAAAAAACTCCGAACACACGCGGTAATAACGCCGGGCAAATTCCAAGGTACGCTCCATATCCCGTGACATGGATGGATGAAGTTCAACACTCACTCTCGTCTTGAATGCTCGGACCAGACGCAGGGCAATGCGGCAATTGATAACAAAACCAATCTCCATGACCTGCTCTTCCTTTGACAAATCGGGAGCCACCTCTTTTAACCGAGTCACAGTTTGACCAATCACCTCATCCATCACCCCGGTTTGCACCACCTGATTCGCCAGGGTATTGTTTGTGGTGAGCGCGGTAAAATCTGATTTCCAGATAGACTGCGCTTTTTCCAGATCTCCTGTGTCAACCCACAGCTCCGTTCCCGATTCTTTAAATCGAGCCATAACGGGATCAGATTGAAACGCAGGTTGTTCATCGCCCAACTCCATACACGCAATTTCATGAATCACATCTTCGAGTTTTCGGGAAACCGTTGTCATATTACTTGCCTTTCTCGTAACCAGGTTTATTTAGCAAGGTAAACATATTTTTTTTATAAAACTCAACTCCGGGCTGATCAAATGGATTGACCTCGGACAAGTATCCTGTCATTGCGACCGCCCGCTCAAAGAAATAAATAAGTTGGCCAAGATTGTGCGCCGAACGTTCCTTGAGCGCCAGGGTCAGGCTGGGCACTCCGCCTTCAAGATGGGCGGCCGCCGACCCTTTGTACGCTTTCTCGTTAACAAAATCCAGCGATTTTCCCTCAAGATAACCAAGACCATCCTTGTCATCTGTAACACCAGGAATTTCAATAGAATGGGCCGACTTTTCCACCAATAGAAAAGTTTCAAACAGGTTGCGGTTCCCATCCTGAACCCATTGCCCCAGAGAATGCAAATCAGTTGTGTATTGTGCCGAAGCGGGAAAAATACCTTGTCCTTTTTTACCCTCACTTTCACCGGCGAGTTGTTTCCACCACTCCAGAATATATTCAAAAGCAGGGTGAAACGTTGCCATGAGCTCTATCACTTTTCCTTTTTGGTAAAGCAGGTGACGGTTCGCCGCATAACGGTAAGCCATGTTTTTTGATAAGTCAGAAGTTTGGGTCAATGCGTTCTCTGATTGCACAGCACCTTCCAACAATGCGCGTATATCGATCCCGGTCATGGCAATGGGCAATAAACCCACAGGGGTAAGCACGGAAAAACGACCGCCAACATCATCCGGGATAACAAACGATTTATACCCCTCCTCATCCGCCAGAGTTTTTAAAGCACCTTTTTGCGAGTCGGTGGTCACTACGATGCGCTTGCGAGACTCTTCCCTGCCATACTTTTTTTCCATGAAATTGCTGAGCAATCGAAAAGCAATCGCCGGTTCGGTCGTTGTTCCCGACTTGGATATCACATTGATGCAGACCTCTCTATCAGCCAATCTGTCGAGCAAATCCGCGTGATAATCAGAGCTTATGTTCTGCCCTGCAAAATAAATTTCAGGCCCGCCCGGATTCCCAAAAGCTGGACTCAAAAACGATATCGCGGCACGAGCACCCAGATAGGAACCCCCTATGCCGACACAGACGAACGCATCACACTGATCTGTGATTTCTTTTTGTGTGGAAATAATTGAATCCAGAAGTGAAGAGGAAGTTCGCGATGGCAAATGGAGCCAACCCAGATAATCACTCCCCTGCCCCGCTCCCTTTTCCAGATCGTCATGCAAGCGGTCAACATCTGCCTGCAAAGAATCGATCTCCTGACCGGAAACAAAAGACCTGGCATTGTCATCGTTGAAATCGATATCAGTCATAAGGTCACTTTTAAATAATCAACTGGTAGAGTTAGTGAAAAACCCTTTGACAAGTTTTCACACATTGGTCATCCTAATTCTCAGAATTTAAAACATCCTAGTAAGAAGATATGAACTTTAAAATCATAGACCCGCTGATTGGGGCGGGTTCCGGGGCCGCTATCGCTACACTGGTTTATTTTATTTTACCCGGCGATTGGAACATGATTCCGGGCATGATTGCAGGCGGTTTGTCTGGCATGGGAATATCATTCCTTCTGACGCTAATCCTTATGCCGTTTTTCGGAGCGTTTGAAGTGATGATCCCCCTTCATATTGTCGGCATGTTGACGGGAATGATGGTTGGCATGGCCTCAACCCTGGAATCAACGCCGATATTTTGTCTCACCACACTGGGTGGTCTGACAGGCCTCACCGTGGCGATTATAATCTATTTCTCAAACAAACGACACAAAA
>CAJWQP010000003.1 GCA_913045445.1 uncultured Nitrospina sp.
GATTAGTTAATAAAAACGCTCCTACACACCTGTCGAATGTTAGCACATATTATGTCCCAGTCAACTTTAATCATAACCCAATAACCATTTGATTTTATTAAAGTTTCTTCACATACCCCCTTCCTAGCTAGCATAATCTCCTGATATTTCTTGTCATTTGTAAAATCTCGGATTATCATAGCGCTTGTTTACGTAACCCCGATAAATCAGAGGACATCAGATTATTCGATGTTACTCATAGGGAAGCAACGGAGAGCGACAACTGACTATACTCACTAAAGTTTCCAAACATATCACAAGAGCAAATCGAGACGGTCACCATACGTGGGAAGGGCACTGACTGATGGAAAATCTTGCTAATACCTGGGCGGGCTACTTATCCCTAATTTGTTTTCTCCTCGCCTACACTCTGGTTATTTTTGAAGAAAAAATTCACATGCGTAAGTCAAAACCGGTGGTTTTGATCGGATGCGTCATGTGGGGCATCATTGGCATTTATGAGGCAGGTCATGGCGGAGGACATGCGCATGACCATGTCAAGGAATTGATCGCCGAAATTGGCGAGCTTTTCTTTTTTCTTCTCGTAGCGATGACCTATATCAATACACTTGATGAGAGAAACGTCTTTAAATGCCTGCGCTCCTGGTTACTGAGTAGAGGATTAGGATTCCGCAAACTGTTCTGGGCAACGGGTATCATCACGTTCTTTTTATCTCCATTGGCGGATAACCTGACCAGTGCACTCCTCATGTCCACAGTCGCACTGGCGGTCAGTAATGGGAATAGAGCATTCATTGTTCCGGCATTTGTTAATATCATTGTCGCCGCGAATGCCGGCGGCGCATGGAGTCCATTTGGTGATATCACCACTTTGATGGTATGGACATCGGGCAAGGTTGAAACTCTTAAGTTTTCATACCTCATGATCCCCTCAGTCGTTAACTGGATCATCCCGGCGTTGATCATGTATCCCTTCGTACCTAACGAACATCCCGAAGCAGGAGATGAAGAGATAAAACTCAAACCAGGTGCTAAAGTTATTATCGGCCTTGGCATCTTAACGGTCGCTATGGCGGTCAGCTTCCACCAGTTTCTTCATCTCCCCCCTTTCATGGGTATGATGCTGGGTCTGGGGCTTCTCATGATGAAAGGTTTCTATTTGAAAAAATGGGGAGAAAAGCAGTTTCTTCTGGATATGGGTATTTCCGATGAACGCAGGACAACTCCCCGGTTCGATATCTTTAAAAAAGTGGAGGGCGTGGAATTCGACACCCTCCTTTTCTTTTTCGGTGTACTCACAGCCGTTGGGGCGCTTCAATACATCGGGTACCTGGCTATCGTCAGCGAAAACATGTACGGTAACTTTGGCCCAACAATATCCAACGTCCTCGTTGGAATAATTTCCGCGGTTGTTGACAACATACCCGTAATGTACGCGGTGCTCAAAATGGATCCCGCGATGGGCCTTGATCAATGGCTACTCATCACTCTTACCGCGGGCACAGGCGGAAGTTTACTTTCAGTAGGATCTGCCGCAGGAGTCGCGGTTATGGGAGTTGATCGCGAAAACTACACTTTTATGTCGCATTTAAAGTGGGTACCCGCTATCGCCGCTGGATACATCGCCAGTATTGGATCGTGGTATCTGGTCACGATGGGCCTGCGGTAAAATATCCGGCACGGGCTAGGGTGAAAACGAAGACCGCTTTCGCCCCGGCCCTTTTTAATATTTTTGACGCTTCGTTGACTGTCGCCCCGGTAGTAAACATATCGTCCACCAAAAGTATCTTTTCCCCCTGTACTTGATCGGGGCGATTGACCTCGAGGGCTCCAATGTACAAAGACACGCTCTTGCGAGTTGTCTAAGAAAGAGGGACACGCACTCCTAGCGCAACCCTTTTTATCTGCCGGATAAAACCAGGAAATTTCATATCTGCTGATTATCTCACGATATCTGGTCAATGTTCCGTTATATCCTTCGGGTGTAGCCCGTTTTCATTTGTTTTTGCAAGCGAAATTATGATATCGTTTTGGGTTTCAAACCACTAAATGCAGGCAGTAAATAATAACTGCCAAAAACGTACAGCCATATGAAATCCAATCAGGAAATAGTCAAACTCACCGACTGCCATGTCGCGAAAACCTATGGTCGTTACCCCATCGCCCTCGTCAGGGGTAAGGGCACGGCTGTCTGGGACGCATCGGGAAAAAAATATATCGACTTCGTGACCGGGCTGGCGGTTGATAATCTGGGCCACTGCCCACCCGTTGTAGTGAACGCTATCCGACAACAAGCCGGAAAGTTGCTCCACGTATCCAATTTGTATCATATCGAACCTCAATCCCAACTGGCTGCAGAACTCACACGCCTGAGCTTTGCTGATAAATTCTTTTTCTGCAACAGCGGTACCGAAGCCAACGAAGGAGCGATCAAGTTGGCGCGAAAATACTTTGATGATAATGGACAACCCGCACGCCATGAAATCATCACCATGAACAACTCGTTTCATGGACGAACCATGGGCTCACTCTCTGCGACAGCGCAAAAAAAGTTTCATGCTGGATTCGATCCGTTGCTTCCCGGATTCAAATACGTCCCTTTCAATAATATAGCGGCGGTAAAAAAGGCTGTCACAAAAAAAACATGTGCGGTTCTCGTCGAGCCTGTTCAAGGTGAAGGCGGAGTCAACCTTGCAGACAAAAGCTACTTTAAAGCCCTGAGGAAACTGTGCAACGAAAACAAAATCCCTTTGATCTTCGATGAAGTACAAACCGGATTCGGGCGAACAGGTCCGTTATTCGCCTATGAACGCTATGGAGTGAAACCGGATTTGATCACTCTGGCCAAGGCTCTCGGCGGAGGCATGGCCATCGGCGCTATGGGAGGAACCAACCGGGTCATGAAATCGCTCGTCCCCGGAACTCACGCCGCTACATTTGGCGGAAATCCACTTGCTTGCGCCGCATCATTAGCATCCTTAAAGGTTTTAACAAAAAAAGGGTTTTTACAAAAGGCCGTGTCAACGGGAGACTATTTTCTGGAACAACTGCACAAGCTGAAAGAAAAATTTTCCATGATCAGGGAAGTCCGTGGTGCTGGACTTATGCTGGCAGTAGAACTTGACCAACCAGGAGCCAAAGTAGTAACAGACTGTATGCAGGAAGGCCTGTTGATCAATTGCATTCAACTGAACACGCTTCGCTTCCTGCCGCCGCTGATCATCACTCGAAAAGAAATTGACCGATTGATAAGAACACTTGCAAAAATCTTCACCCAAATGGATCAGTAATATTGAACTATGAAAAAAGACTTTTTAAAACTATGTGATCTGACCCGAAGCGAAGCGCTTGATCTTCTAAAAAAAGCGGCCAGCCTCAAGGAAATGAGGTCAAAGGGAATTCCCCACCAACCGCTAAAGGGAAAGTCGTTGGGAATGATTTTCAACAAAAACTCCACTCGCACCCGCATTTCATTTGAAGTGGGTATGTTTGAGTTGGGAGGACATTCGCTGTTCCTGACTCCCGACCAAATGCAACTGGGCCGTGGAGAAACCATAGCAGACTCGGCACGCGTTCTTTCCCGTTACCTGCATGGTATTTTGATACGCACCTTTGACTTCGAAGAGGTGACCGAACTGGCGAAGCACGCGAGCATTCCAGTCATTAATGGATTGACCGATCTCAACCATCCCGTACAAGTGTTGTCGGACCTTTTCACAATTCAGGAAAAACGGGGCCACATCGATGGGATAAAAATCGCTTACGTTGGCGATGGCAACAATGTCACCTACTCATGGATGACTGCCGCTACCATGTTTGACCTGAAACTTTCTGTGGGTTGCCCCGCTTCGTGCAAACCTCTGCCGCCCGAAGGCTTGAATATTGATGGTTCGGTAGAAATCACTGAAGACGCTCATGCCGCAGTTAAAGATGCAGACGTTATCTACACCGATGTATGGGTCAGCATGGGACAAGAGGAAACGAATGATAAAATATCGCTATTAAAACCCTATCAAATCAACCAATCACTGGTCGATGCGGCTAAAAAAGACGTACTGGTCATGCACTGTCTGCCCGCCCACAGGGAAATGGAAATTACTTCTGAGGCGATGGAAGGAAAACACTCCATCATCTTCGACCAGGCCGAAAACCGCCTGCACCTGCAAAAAGCGCTCCTCGAAACATTGTTATCATAGTTCAAATAATGATTAAGTTTGAAGTTATCAAGCAACACAGCCATTCCCCGGCGCGACTGGGAAAACTCGTGACTCCGCATGGGGAAATCCAGACACCCGCGTTTATGCCCGTAGGCACTCAGGCCACTGTCAAAGCGCTATCGCCAGAGGACCTCATTCAATGTGGATCAGAAATTATTCTAGGAAATACTTATCACCTGTATCTTCGACCCGGACACGATATTGTCAAATCGCTCGGCGGACTCCACCAGTTTATGAACTGGAACAAACCCATCCTCACTGACAGCGGAGGATTCCAGGTCTTCAGCCTGAACACATTGGCAAAAGTCACCGAGGAAGGTGTTACCTTCAAGTCACACATTGATGGTTCCACTCATTTCTTTTCGCCCGAACATTCCATGGAGGTTCAGGAAGCTTTGGGCGCAGACATCGCGATGACTCTGGATGAACCCACACCCTACCCTTCCGATAGAACAGTCACCGAAAAATCCTTAAAACTTTCCACGCGCTGGGCCGAGCGCTGTAAAGCGGCGCATCAGCGAAATGACCAGTCTCTGTTTGGAATTGTTCAGGGGGGGATGTACAAGGACCTGCGCACTCAGAGCATCAACGAAATTACCGGGATCGGTTTCCCAGGTTATGCGATTGGCGGATTGAGTGTTGGCGAGGAAAAAGAACTCATGCACGAAATGGCGGCGCACACTGCGGAAAATCTGCCGCAGGATAAACCACGTTATCTTATGGGGGTGGGCACACCTGACGACCTTCTGCAATGCAGTGCTATGGGAATCGATATGTTCGACTGTGTCATGCCCAGCAGAAATGCGAGGAACGCATCTCTATTCACCAGCCAGGGGAAAGTAAACATTCGCAACCTGAAGTATAAAGCGGATGACAGCCCACTCGATCCGGAATGCGATTGCTACACATGCAAAAACTATTCACGAGCTTACCTGAGGCATTTATTCATCGCCGATGAAATTTTTATCATGCGACTCAACACGATTCACAACATCCATTTTTATCAGAAACGAATGCAAAGCATCCGACAGGCTATTTTGGAAGATAAACCGTTGGAATGAAGCGAATACAGGCATTCGGCAGGCAATACTCGAAGACAGACCGTTTGTATGAAACAAATATAGAGCTAGATTCAGAATGATAAAACAAAGCTTTCTGTCATTCTGAGGAGCATTAGCGACGAAGAATCTCCTAACGTCCAATAAATTAAAAATGAGATCCTTCGACGGGCTCAGGATGACGCCAAAAACCCTAAGCCTTAAACTTCCTCATCCATGATGCCACGGATTTTGAATTCGTTGACGAGATAGCCGGATCGCTTTGGAAGCGACGATTGAACAACTGCCTTCAAAATTTCCACTTTTTCCGGGTCAAGGATTTCCAGCATACGGTTAAATTTCTTTTCTGGGAAAAAAAGGGTCAGGTTGAGCTTGGCCTGCTGGTAAACAAACTTATAGCCGGAGCGCATCGGATTGTTCCTGACAGGATCATATTTAACATAACCCTCTAGCATGAATGAAGCTATCTCTTCCCACTCCGACCCCACCTTCAAAAGGTTTTGCCTTATCATGGATAAAAGGATTCCCTGCTCGGGAAGTTCGTAGGTATAACTTGGCATGTGTTTATTCTTTATTTTTACTTGCTGATTGAACCGCTCTGATGGCCATGAACAGAGGGATTTCCTTACGCGCGCGATTTTCTCCTCGTGACCGCTTACCCGGCTCGCTTTCTTTATCGGACACCCATTCTTCCATAGAATCGACACACAGCCCGGCTTTGAGTAAGGCCGAAAAATAACTTTGCAATGGACGATGGTAGGTCATAGTGAAATTGTCTTTATCAACAAAAGGAGGCGTTAGTATAGGTATCTCCATTTCGTTTGCGTAACGATCTATCCGCCGATATCCCGTTTTTTTATCTTCATCCCACCCCCAATTAGATTGACGGGGTATGCGAAAACATGGATGGGTGAGGACCATTACAAATTTCCCTGATGGTTTAAGCCACCTCGCCACATTTTTCAAAACGGATTCTATATTTTCCATATTCTGCACCGCAAGAATACAGGCGACACCATCAAACTTTTTGCCCTCCAGGATTGCCGTATCACCTGCGTTCCCCAGGTGATACGGAATCGACTTCTCTGATCGGGAACGGGCCATTCGCAATAGTTGTTCAGACGAATCCAGCCCCTCCGGCTTCAATTTCTTTTGTAAAAGATAGCGAGAGAGCACCCCCTGACCACAGGCCAAGTCCAGCACACATCTCCCGGCCTTGAGTTCAAGCATTCGCAACACGCCGGGCATAAGGATGGTTCGATGGTAGTCAGACCCGCTCATACCCACCAAGGAATCGTACCAGCGCGAAGCTTGGTCCCACAATGTGGGTTTCCCTGCACGCGATACCGATGCCCGTGATGATTTTGGAGCCTTGCCACCATGCGATGATGTCAGTGGCTTTTTTGAAGGCTTTCTCATTTTGCGTCCCGGCGCGGTTTTTTTTCTCAAAATCTGTTCCTGTCAAGTATTAAAAATCATCCGTATTGAAAATGGGCTTTGCTTAAAACGCTACTCCAAAATCAAATTTTCGGTGCACACTGAGTCGTGTTTAAATTTTCACAAATAAAAACCTGCCCGATTTTACCACACGAGGTCGCCTGGTGACATCGCCCATCCCTTCAAGATCCAATCGTAAAAGTCTTCTTACGCTGATCCTGTTGACGGCTTTCCTCGCCGCCTGTACCGACCTTCCCTTTTATGAACAACAGGACGACCTGGATGATGCTATAAAATATTACAATGATAATTTTGAAGCCAAGCTGACCGACCGCTGTGCCATGTTGGTGCATCCGGATAAAAGAGAAGAATTCCTGACTCGCAGTCATAATATTACAAGCCGGATCACATTTTACGAAACCAAAATTGTTAACGTGACACTGCTTAACAAGGGAAAACCAATCCCCATCAATCCAGGTTTTGGTGAAGGAAATTTTGATGAGGCGCATATATCGATTCGGTACCAAGTGGTAATATCGCCCAGTAACAGCCTGAAGACATTAGTGGTCATTCAAAACTGGGTTTTGACAAACGGTCAGTGGCGTGTCTATCCCAATCTCGATGCATTCACGCTCATGTAACACCCTTACGCTTTATATAATAACAGGAATCTGAGTTTTAATAGATACCGTGTTCGCTGTGACCTTGCAGTTATATGCATAGAGCTCCACCCCAGCCTGGCCTGATTTTCTTAGCCACTCGCCAAACAAGGGATCGATTTCATCATTGGATGTTATGGAACGCGCGTCTGGCCTTTGTGACACAAAAAGGACTGCCGCGCGGTAACCTTCCTTCTTCAAGTCTATTAGTTCCTTGAGGTGCTTGACTCCGCGTTCTGTAGGAGCATCGGGAAACCTTCCTTCACCCTTCTCCACCAGGCTGACAGATTTCACTTCTACAAATGCCCTGGCAGCGGGGAAGTCCAATTGAAAATCGAATCTGCTTTTTCCCTTCGTCACCTCTCTCTTAAAATCACGATAACCTCGCAGACTATCGAGTTTGCGATCAGCAAGTTCTTTTTCTACCAGTTTATTCGCAAAAACGGGATACACAGAAACCCAAATGGCACCGTGACGAACCAGAACCAGACTATAATCTGTTTTTCTTTTCGGGCCTGGATTATAAACAAGCCTCACGCGACGTCCGGGAATCATTAGTCCGGGAAGCCGACCCGGATCTGGAACATGGGCGGACATTTGCTGTCCATCTATTTCCACACGCGCGATGTATCTGTTGGGCCTCTCTATAAAGGTGCCGTCAACAATTCGTTCGCCGAGTCTCATGTAAAAAGAAAGTTAGGGTCTTGCTGGAATAAGGAAAGAAAGCTGATCAGTGGTGTCCGCCCTTGTCCTCTCCGGTATGGAGGTTGAGAGTTTTTTCGATGGTAAGAACAGACTCAACAGATGGGCTAATACGATCAATAATCGGCTTGGGATAAAGACCAATAATAATCACCAGAATACAAGCGGGAAGCAGAAGGCTGAATTCTCCGCGATTGATATCGGTGAGAGTTTCTGGAATCTGATCATTTTTTTCCTGCATCGCGCCCTGAAACATGTAGAGCATATATATGGAAGCAAAAACGATGGCGAGTCCACCCATCAAAACATAAATTGTGGAAAGATCGGCCAACAACTGCGAAGTCCAAACCCCCATGAGAATCAGAAACTCACCGACAAATCCGTTCAGCCCCGGAAGCCCCAGTGCGGCGAGTGTGATGAGCATGAACATACCGTACAAAACCGGCATGACCTTACCCAGTCCACGAAAATCATTCAGGTTGCGGGTGCCCATCTTCTTCTCAAGGATGCCTACGATTATGAATAGTGCCGATGCGATGATGCCGTGGTTGACCATCTGCAACACGCTTCCTTCAATTCCTTCCCCATTGAGAGCAAATACACCGAGAGCGATGAAACCGAGATGGCTGATACTGGAATACGCGACAAGCGCTTTAAGGTCACGTTGCGCGATAGCAATCCATGCCCCGTAGACGATACCTGCGGCCGCTCCAAACGCAATGACCAATCCAAATTGCTCCACCGCATCGGGAAATAACGGGATACAAAAACGGATGATGCCATAAGCTCCAGCCTTCGACATAGCCCCTGTCAAAATCAGGAGTACCGGAATTGGACTGGAAACATAGGCGTGCGGCAACCAGCTGTGAAGCGGAAATATAGGAACTTTAATAGCAAACGCTGTAAAAAAGAACAGGAATAACCAGAGCTGGGTACCTGGGTCGATATTCATATGGACGAGGGTCTGAATATCGAAGGTGAGTTCGTGGGTCGCCTCAAAATGTATAAGACTCAACCAGATTATACCGACCAGCATCAACAAGCTTCCCACCAGCGTATATAAAACAAATTTGGTCGTGGCATAGATGCGACGGCCTTCTCCCCATATTCCGATTAAAAAATATGTCGGCACGAGCATCAACTCCCAGAACACATAAAACAGGATTAAATCCAACGCGACAAAAACTCCCAGTGTTCCAGCTTCCAGAGCCAATAACAGTGCCATGAAGTTGCGAAAACCTTCTTTGCGATCTAAAGAAAAACAAACGGCGATGAAAGAAATAAATGCCGTTAAAACGAGCAACCACAAACTTATGCCATCGACACCCATCTGGTAGTTGATATTGAAGATGGGCACCCAGGCAAAAGTCTCGGTAAATTGCATACCCGGCTCCATTGAATCAAACCTGACAAGCAAGGCCAGCGATATGAGAAGACTCAGCCCCGCCGCACCAACGGAAACACTCTTGATGGTCCCGGTATCTTCCTTATTCACGAACAGGAGGATCAGCACCGCTACCAGAGGTATGAAAACAATAAGTGTCAGCATATTATTTGATCTTTACCAGATTATTGAAACACCACAAACATCAGGACAACAACCACTCCCACAATCATATTAAAAGCGTAACTTCTTACGTTACCCGATTGCCATAGGCTGATAAGTCGACTCACTTCACGAATCTGAATTCCCACCTGATCAACAGTAAAGTCGATACCCAGCCTCTCGCCTCTCTCTTTAAGAAAAGCTCCCGTTGCACGAACAGGTTGTACAATCAGAATATCGTAGATTTCATCTATGTAATATTTATTAAACAAAAGGTCATAAACCGGCGCCAGCATCTGCTTGGCAAAGTCCAACCGATCTTTACCTGTCATATAAAGTCCAACGGCTCCAGCAATACCTAATAGTCCAGCCGACACCCCAATGGTTTCCAGTAGAGGATCGTGAGGGTGCGGCATGTGCGTTCCCAAATAGGTCACGAGAAATTCATCCACCATGCCTCCGCCAAATCCAGCGGTCAGTGAAAAGAATGCAAGGAGCAGAAGAGGAGCAATCATGATAAATGGGCTTTCATGCGCATGCACATCGGTTCGCGCTTGACCGATGAAGGTGTAAAAATAAACCCGGAAAATATAAAACCCGGTCATAGCAGCCCCCAGCACTGCGATAGCCCAGAAAAAGATATTACCCATTTCGGCGTGATACGAATTGATAATAATCGCCTCTTTACTAAAGAATCCAGCCGTCAACGGAAACCCGGCCAGAGCAAGTGAGCCTATCAGAAACGTCACATGGGTGATCGGCATAGCGTGGCGCAACCCGCCCATCTTCCGAATATCCTGCTCGTCATTCAATCCGTGAATAACACTTCCAGCGCTCAAGAAAAGAAGCGCCTTGAAAAACGCGTGGGTCATGAGGTGGAACATGGCGATGCTGTACATTCCCAAACCCGCCGCCAGAAACATATACCCCAACTGGCTCATGGTCGAATAGGCGATGACTCGTTTGATATCGTATTGCACCAACGCCATTGACCCAGCAAAGATCGCCGTGATCAATCCCACCCCGGCAACGAGATACATGGTGTAGGGGGCAAGGTCGAACAACACATGACAACGCGCCACGAGGTAGACTCCGGCGGTCACCATAGTAGCCGCATGAATCAACGCACTGACAGGAGTCGGACCTTCCATCGCATCTGGAAGCCAGGTGTGAAGCGGAACCTGTGCCGACTTGGCGAATGCCCCCACCAGAAGAAACAGGGTAATCAACAAAATCGTGTCATCGTTCGGACGAAAAGCTGATCCGGCGGCGGCGAACACATCAAGATAACTCAAGGTACCCAGATGCTCAAAAATAATAAACGCGGCAATGACCATCCCAACATCGCCAATCACGTTCATGACGAACGCCTTGCGGGCAGCAAGAACTGCACTTGTTTTTTCTCTCCAGAATCCGATCAACAGATAGGATGCCAGCCCAACCAATGCCCAGCCCACAATAAGGAAGAAAAAATCGGCCGCCAGCACCAGAACCGACATCGCAAATATGAACAGATTCAGGTAAGCGAAAAACCGGCTGAATTCCGGGTCTTCCTTCATATACCCGACGGAATAAACATGAATGACGAATCCGACCCCCGTCACGATCAGAAGCATGAAGATCGATAACGGATCAATGAGAATAGATAAATCGAGAGAGAACGAACCGGCGGTCACCCAGTTATATAGTGTGGACACACCGCCCTTATTTTCCGAATCAAGCACCAGCTCGCTCAATGCCGCAAGAGTTACGGCAAAAGAAACTCCCACAGTGCCGCAACCGAGCAGACCCGCTCGTTCACGGGAGATTTGGTTCCCGTACCAACTGAGGACAATGAACCCTGTAACGGGAGCAATTAATATGAGCCAGCAATAAGTGAACAAGTGCCTTATCCTTTCAAAACGTTGATGTGGTCAACATCTATATCATGGCGTGTTCTGAAAATTGTGAGAATAATCGCAAGCCCCACCACCACTTCTGCCGCGGCAACGGTCATAATCATCAGCGCAAAAATCTGTCCGTCCATAGATTTCAGAAAACTGGAATATCCCACCAGCAGAAAATTTACCGAATTGAGCATGAGTTCGACAGACATAAACATGATCAACGGATTCTTACGGATGATGAATCCCGCCGCTCCAATGCAAAATATAGTCGCGCTTATAAGTAAAACAAATTGGTGTCCCATGACTATCTCGTTCGCCTCCTGACAGGAGCATATGAAAATTTCGCCAGGCAAATGATTCCGACCGCGGCAACCAGAAGTAATCCGGAAGCCAGCTCAAACGGAACCAGATGACGCGAGAACAATTCGAGCCCGATGGCCTTGGCACTGCCCCCCACCTGAGCAACCGTTTGCGGATCAAATCCACCTTCGATCGGTTTGGTAGGTCCTACCGTTGCGGCCAGGAATAATTCACCGAGCATTGTAATAACAAAAGTAAAAGCCATTGATCGCTGGGCAGAGGATTCCTGAACTTCTTTTTTCCCACCAAGAAGTGCAATAATAAACAGGAACAGAATCATCACCGCTCCGGCATACACGATGATCTGAACCGCGGCAATAAATTCTGCATTGTAGAGGAGAAACAAAAGGGCGAGGCAAATCATATTGCTGATCAAATACAGGGCGCAATAAACTGGAGCCGAACACAGGATAACTCCCAGGCTCGCAAGCACCGCCGTAAACCCAACTGCCATGGTGACAGTATCTCTAGTGAGTTCGAACAAGTCGAATTCGAACAAAGGACCCCCCTCTCAGTTTTTCAAACATTCATCTATTGACAGTGCCCTGTGCAGGACTTACTGCGAAAAAACCTCTCCCCGAAGAGACGCGCCACAAAATCAACCCCTGTCAAACCCGTGTTGTATTGCCCAGTATGTTTACCTTGAACTGGTTCGGTTCAGGGTAAACCAGCAAGTCGCTCTTGGTGGCGATGTAATTATCACGATCATAATCGGCCAACTCATAATGCTCACGCAAGACCACCGCGTCCACCGGACAAGCTTCTTCGCAATACCCACAGTAAATACATCTGAGCAAATTGATCTCGTAAGTTTCCGCGTATCGCTCACCTTCTGAAACCGGATGATCCGGGTTATTCTCCGCCGCGACAACATGGATGCACCCCACGGGACAATTCACAGAGCACAGACTACAACCAACACAACGCTCAAGACCGTTTTCATCGCGGTTCAGAAAATGCCTTCCCCGATACCGTTCCGGCATGATCCGCTTGTCTTCCGGATAACTAAACGTAACCGGCTTGGAAACCAGATTCCTGAAGGTCACCCCAAGCCCGATCAATAAATTTTTTATACCGTCAAAAGTTTTTGCAATCATAAGTGCCACCCTTTATCACAAGACAACAAACACGCTCGTGACCAGAAGGTTCAATAATGATAGTGGAACAAGAACTTTCCATCCGAAAGTCATCAACCTGTCATAGCGAATACGCGGATAGGTTGAACGCAACCAGATGAAAACACAAAGAAGGAAACCCACCTTGCCGGCAAAAGCAATGATCGGCCAGACCGGAATACCATAGGAATTCCATCCTCCCAGAAAAAGCAGAGTGACCAGCGCACTCATGGTCACCATGTTGATATATTCACCCATGAAAAACATCGCGAACTTCATCCCCGTATATTCTGTGTGAAAACCCGCGACCAGTTCCTGCTCAGCTTCCGGCAAATCAAACGGCGCCCGGTTAGTCTCGGCAACACCCGCAATAAAAAACAGCAAAAAAGCCAAAGGCTGAATCAGGATATTCGGATACGAATCCTGACTGTTCACCATATCAATCAGGCTCAATGATCCTGTCAGTACAATAACACTCAAAGCGGCAAGGCCAAGCGTCAGTTCGTAACTGATCATTTGCGCCGAAGAGCGAAGCCCGCCCATCAGCGAATATTTATTATTGGAAGAAAACCCCGCCAGAACCATCCCGTAAATCCCCATCCCCGAAATCGCAAAAACAAACAGCAATCCGATATCAACATTGGCGGCCCACAGTCCAATCTCCTGATCCATAACAGTAATGGGATCGCCAAAAGGAATCACGGCAAAGGTGACAATCGCCGTGAACACAACAATAGCGGGCGCCAGATGAAAAAGAAATTTATCAGCCGAACCCTGGATGATGGATTCTTTGAACAAAAGTTTGATCGAGTCAGAGATAGGCTGGCCCAAACCAAACGGCCCCACACGGTTGGGACCCAGGCGAACTTGAAACCGTCCCATCAACCGCCGCTCCAGCCACACCAGCAGGGGCACAATGCCCAGCAAGGCACCAGCGATCACAAGGGCTTTAACACTCCCTATGATCAGATAAGTGTAGGGTTCAAGAAATTCTATTGCATCGTCAATCATAATGATTTCTTAGTCACTCGTTAACAACTCGTGGAAGGCCTTCGGCCCATTAAATCCCCCTCCCCCTTAAGGAGGAGATAAAACTTTCCTGTTTACCCTTTTTTAACTTCAACCCAGCTAACAGATCCACCTCCCGCTAGGCCCTGCACTCCCTGGTCGTCGGCCACCATGGGAACAATAACTGCGCCGGGGTTGCATCGATTTGATATCTCAACCTTCGCCCGCACCTCAGCCCCGTTAGCCGAAAGCACTGCTTCATCGCCTTCGGAAAAACCCAGCTTTGCCGCATCGTCTGCATGCACGTTCACCGTGGACGGTAAAAAGTGATGTGCCAGTGGCGAAGATGTACTCAAAATTTTATCTCTCGTAAAAAGCCGGGTCGCCACACGCAACTTCAAACCCTGGTCGGCGGAATTCACTTTCTCTACCTGCGGCACCGATCCATTCACTGAAGTTACCGGTTCACGCGTCTTACCTTCTTTCCTGATTGATTTTTTATTGATCTCGCCATAACCGGGAACTTTTTCCGATATCTCTTCCGTCACATTAAAGGAAGTAATATATTCAACAGGCTCTTCGCTCAAGCTGTTGATCATTTTGGAAACTATTTTCCAGTCTGGCAGATTTTTAGTATTCAGCCCACGCCTTCGATATTGAACTCGCCCGCCGATATTGGTCGTTGTTCCTTCATCATATCCGGGACCGTTTGAAGGTAGAATGATGTGTGCCAACTGAGATGTTTCTGTTTCCATCATATCGTGAACCACCAGCAAGTTCAGATTCTTAAGCGCCGCTTCAACCCGCTTTCCTCCGGGGAAATCCACTACTGGGTTGCTTCTATACATAAGGAGCGCTTTCAGTTCTCCCGACTCGGCTTTATCTATCATCTCCATAGCCGACAGCCCCTTATCCGCAGGCGTCCCTCCCGGGGAAAAGTCGGGTAAGATTCCCATATCCATTGCTCCTACCGCATTGGTGGAAGGAGCCGCAGGAATCGCCCCACATTCGATATCTGGAATTTTCCCGATGACCGACAATAAATGCTTGAGCATATGAATTGAGTTGCCGGTCAACGAAGCCGGATTATAAACAACGCACACCTTCTTCCCGGAACGAATCAACTCCACCAGCGACTTCATCTGCTCAGCCGAAATACCTGTCACCGACTCATCACCAGCGCCACCTTCCGCGAGGCCGTTAGCCAGCGCGCTCAACGCCGCCCCATCGGCTCCCACATTGTAGGTTGATGATAATTCGGCAAACTTATCCAGCGCCGTTTTCTGATCATTCAGAATCGCAAGCTTGACTCCCCGGCGCGTGACCGCCTTTTTAATTCGCAAGTCAAGAATCGGCAGTTCTTCCGCCGGATCACTTCCAATCAGCAAAACGAGGTTCGCCGTTTCAACATTCAAAAAATCATAATGATCGATTGGCAAACCCGGTGTGTCCTGATAGGTTTTATGATCGAGATTATTGGTTCCCAACACCGACCGAAACAATTTCTGGTACAGGTATAACTCTTCGTTAGTACCGTAAGCAGACCCCAGAAAACCCACACTTTCAGGACCATACTCGTCTACAATTTTACTTAAAGAGTCGGCAACCTGCACCGCCGCGTCCAGTGCATTGACCTTCTTGCGTGCTCCGCCAACCACAGTGCCAGCCTCAAGCAGGCGATCTTCACTTTCGATAAAATCATATCCGAATCGTGCCTTGTCGCAAATCCATCCATCATCCACCAGATCGTTGGGCCTTGTCTGGATACGCATGAGCTTGTTGGTTCGCGACCCCAAAGTCATATTACAATTGCACCCGCAATGGGCACACAACGTCTCCGCGTTATCCAGATTCCAGCTGCGTGCCTTAAAGCGGAACTCTGTATTAGTGAGCGCACCGACCGGGCAGATATCGATCACATTTCCAGAATACCGGGTCGCATACGGTTCATCACAAAACGTATGCACTTCATTTTTGAATCCGCGGTTCAACATGACCAGAGCCTGTTCCTGCTCAATGATGTCACTGTACCGCGTGCATCTCTGGCAAGCGATGCAACGCTCCCGGTCAATGGTAATGACCGGACTCAGCGGAGTGACCTTGTCGTTGTCAGCACGGTCAAACTCCATGCGTGTTGTTCCCGAACCAAACTTGAAGGTATTATCCTGAAGCGGGCACTCCCCTCCCTTGTCACAAACCGGGCAGTCCAGCGGATGGTTGAGCAAAGTGAATTCAAGAACACCCTGCTGGGCTTTTACGACTTTCGGACTCTCCGTCCTCACCACCATATCCGGCATCACCGTCTGCGTGCAGGCCGTGGTCAGTTTCGGCATCTTCTCCACTTCGACCAGACACATCCGGCAACAGCCAAACGGTCCCAGCTTCTCGTGATAACAAAACACCGGAATCTCCACCCCAACTTCCTTCGCCGCATCCACCAGTAATGTTCCCTTGGGAACGGTGACCGGCTGGTCGTTGATGGTTATATTTACCTGATTATCGTCTGACATAATTTATCTCACACACTGACCGCGCCACCCTGGAGCTTCTTCACCAACTCCTCGTAGTCTGATCGGAAATTTTTAATACTACTCGCAACAGGTCCCACTGCCGCGTCACCCAGCGGACAAAAACATTTGAAACTCATGTTGTCGCAAATGTCGAGTAACTTGTCCACGTGACCGTTGGTGCCTATCCCCGCTTGCAACTTGCCAAGAATCTGCCACATCCACCGGGTTCCTTCTCTACACGGCGTACACTTGCCACAACTTTCATGCATGTAAAAATAAGAAAGCCGCAAAGTGGCTTCGACCACGTTCACCGTATGGTCCATAACGATGAGAGCGCCGGAACCCAGCATCGACCCGGCGGCCTGTATCGATTCATAATCGTATCCGACATCCACCTTATCCGCTGGAAGCATCGGAGTTGACGACCCACCAGGTATAAATGCCTTGAGCTTGTTATCGTCACGAATTCCTCCCGCCAGATCATAAATGAGTTCGCGTGTAGACATTCCCAGAACAATCTCGTAGTTGCCGGGCTTTTTAACATGACCCGACACACTGACCAATTTGGTACCCTTACTTTTCTCGGTACCAATCGCCGCGTATTTTTCCGCGCCTTCACTTATGATCCACGGAACTGCGGAAAGTGTCTCCACATTATTAACAACCGTCGGCTTAGCGTATAAGCCTTCCACAGCCGGGAATGGCGGTTTTAAACGAGGCTCGCCGCGCCGCCCTTCCAGGGAGTTCAGCAACGCCGACTCTTCACCGCAGATGTAAGCGCCCGCTCCCAGATGCGTGTATAAGTCGAGATCCATTCCGCTTCCCATAATATTCTTACCCAGATAACCTTTGGCGTAAGCTTCTTCAATCGCCTTGTCCATGAGGTCGGCCGCGTGTTGGAACTCGCCGCGATAATAAATATAAGCGGTGCCAACCTGGCAGGCGTAAGAAGTCAGAATCATTCCTTCGATGAGGAGGTGCGGATTCTTCTCCAACAGCTCCCGGTCTTTGCATGTTCCCGGTTCGCTCTCATCGGCATTGCATACCAGATAGCGGGGGAAGACATCCTTCGCCAGAAAGCTCCATTTCAAACCGGCTGGAAACCCGGCACCGCCGCGCCCGCGCAGTCCGGAAGCTTTAACAATTTCCACAATCTCTTCCGGCTTCTGGGCAAACGCTTTTTTAAAAGACTGGTAGCCCCCCTGCCCCTCGTACACGCTGAGAGAGGTCAACCCCGGCATATCTATATTTTTAAAAAGAATTTTCATTTCTATTTAAGCGAGCGAATCGAGAATCTTATCGATCTTCGCTGTCGTTAAGTTTTCGTGAAATACATCATTGACCCGCATCATCGGTCCGCCGGAACAAGCCGCCAGACATTCCTCACGATGCAGTGTGAATTTTTTATCCTTCGTTGTGCCGCCCACATCAATACCCAGTTTTTTGGATGTGTACGCGAGCAGGTCATCCGCCCCATTGAGCTGACAACTGATGTTGTGGCAGAACAATATAATGTACTTACCCGTTGGATGGGTGTGGTACATCGTATAAAACGACATGACCGACTGAACATAAGCCGGCGACAGCTCCAGCTTTCCCCCGATAGCCTTCATCGCTTCGGGGCTTATGTACCCATCGCGACGCTGTACCAGAGTCAGCAAAGGCAACAAGGCCGACCGCTTGACCGGGTACTTGCCGACAATTTTTTCGATTTGCTTTTCGTCTTCTGGAGTAAACGTAAACATCAACGGTCAACCTCTCCCATAACAATGTCTATACTTCCTATAATGCCCACCACATCGGCAATGAAACACCCTTCCATCATCGCGCACATACCAGGGATCGCCATGAATGATGGAGCACGCAATTTCACGCGACTCGGTACATTGCTCCCATCGCTGATAATGTAAAATCCAACTTCGCCACGCGGCCCTTCCACTGGAACATAGGTCTCGCCCTTCGGCACGGAGACCCCTTCGGACACCAGTTTGAAGTGATGAATCAACGCCTCCATGCTCGACTTGAGTGTGTTGCGATTCGGCAAAGATATCTTGCTATCCTCTACCTTATAAGGCCCGGTCGGAAGATTCTTCAAAGCCTGCTCAACAATCTTGCAACTTTCCCGCAACTCGGCAACACGCACCAGATAACGGTCATAAATATCTCCGTTTTTCCCAAGCGGTACTTCAAAGTCAAAGTTTTCGTATCCCGAGTAAGGCCTCTGCTTTCGCAGATCAAAGTTGGCACCCGAGGCTCGCAGAACCGGACCACTCATGCTCCAGTTGATCGCATCTTCACGACTCATCACTCCAATGCCCTGGGTACGGTCGATCCAGATTGGGTTGTTTGTCAGCAGTCGTTCGTATTCGTCAATCTTCGCGGGGAGGTAATCGATGAACTTGCGTACACCCCGCAACCAGCCGGGAGTCGCGTCTTTCGCGACACCACCCAGGCGGATGTAACTCGTCATCATACGCACGCCGGAAATTTCTTCATTGAGGTCAAGAATCATCTCCCGCTCGCGCCAGCAATAAAGAAACACCGTCATCGCGCCGATGTCCAGCGCATGTGTTGCCAGCCAAACCAGATGACTCGCCATGCGTGCCAGCTCGCACATGATGACCCTGAGATAGTTCGCGCGTTCGGGTATTTCTGTTTGCAGAAGTTTTTCTGTCGTCAGGCAGAAAGCAAGGTTGTTGCTCGGCGGACTCAAATAGTCCAGTCGGTCGGTCATGGGAATAACGTGAACGTAACGTTTCGCCTCGGCAGTTTTTTCGATGCCCGTGTGCAGAAACCCGATATGCGGTTCCGTTGCGTCTACCACTTCGCCGTCCATTTCCAGAACAACACGAAACACTCCGTGCGTACTCGGATGTTGCGGACCCATGTTAAGGGTCATCGAATCCTTTTCGCGTTCCAGCAATCCTTGTTCGGTGACGCTCATTCCTGTTCCTTAATTATCTGGTTGGCGGTTTCGTCTTCACCAGATCCTGCTTAAAATCCCGGTTATGCGAAAACGCAATATCTTCTGTTGTCAGCGGGTAATCCTTCAGCAAAGGATGCCCACCCCACTCGTCCGGCATGATCAACCGACTGAGGTTTGGGTGCCCCATTATTTTGAATCCGAACATGTCAAACAACTCACGTTCTGGATAAAGCGCACCCCTCCATAAATCCGACACCGTTGGAATGGTCGGGTCCTCTTCCTCCAATCCAACTCTCATGCGGATGGAGTGATTCTTATCTATGGAATGAAATTCGTAAACCACCTCGAAGCGCGGGTCCCGGTCCTCATTGAGATAATCTGCTCCAGTGATGTGCGAAAGGTAATCGAAATTCAGGTCGGCGTCCATCTTGAGATATCCCGCGACCTTATGGAGCGCAGCCGGTGCGACAAAAATAACCGCATCGCCAAGGTTCACCTCGGCAGACTGGATGTCCTCTCCCTGATCTGACTTGACCTTCTCGATAATTTCTTCGCTCGTCATGCCACCCTCTTGGCGGCTTGCTTCGTTCCCGCTTCGTTCATTATCTTTTCCTGAAGTTTGATGACGCCATACAAGAGAGCTTCCGGACCTGGCGGGCACCCCGGGACATACACATCAACCGGCACCACACGGTCGACACCCTGCACAATCGCGTAGTTGTTGAACACTCCGCCACAGGAAGCACAGGCACCCATCGAAATAACCCATTTCGGTTCCGGCATCTGATCGTAGATCGTTTTCAAAATCGGAGCCATCTTCTGCGACACACGACCCGAAACGATCATCAGGTCCGCCTGCCTTGGCGAAGCGCGAAAGACCTCCGCCCCGAAACGAGCGGCATCCCAGCGCGAGTTGGCCATCGCCATCATCTCGATAGCACAGCAAGCCAGACCAAACGTTGCCGGCCATAAAGCATTTTTCTGTGCCCAGCCGATCACCTTGCCCACCTTCGTCGTTAAAATACTGTCATAGACCGCGCCGGAAAGCTCGTAGTCCGCCTGATCAATAATATCCTTTACATTTTCCTGAACGTCATTGACCTTCATTTCAACTAGGTCGACGGCTTGATCAATCAATCCCATTCCAAACCTCCCCGTCCCCAAATGTAGACGTAAGCAATCCCAAGAATAAAAATGAATACCAGCATCTCGATCAACCCGAACAACTTAAGCTCACCCAACGACACTGCCCACGGGTACATAAACACCACCTCGATGTCGAAAATGATGAACAACATCGCTATCGTAGCGAAACGGACCGGGTAACGACCCTTCGCCTCTTCCTTGGGAACGATGCCGCACTCGTAAGGTAATTGTTTGGTGGGATTGGTATTGCGCGGACCAAGCACGGTGGACAAGGCAAGCAGAGCGCCTACCAACACCAGCGCGAACACCGCGACAAGAGCTATGAAGAAATATTCCTGCATGAAAGACCCGACGCAGACCGAGGCACAGGCAGGCCCCCGGTGGATCATAGCGATCCAGAATGCTGAAAAAATAGCACTAAAAAACCCCCCGGAAAGTGCCGGGAAGTCGTTGAATTGGCGATTATATCAGCCTTCCCTAACCTGTCAATAACAACCTTGCCCCGGCAAACCACACATACCAGAACACCCTCTCCACAAGAGGAAATCCATTTAAATAACAATGGTTAGCCCCCAGGAACCACCGATGGACACAGATACCTGCCCTGAACACCAGTGCAGGGAACACGGATGAGGGCAAAGGATTTTAATCCTGTAATCCTGTCAGAACCAAATGCTTCGACAGGCTCAGCATGACAGCGGGGTCCCGGTTGGGGGCATTAGGGTTATTCTCCATACTCCAAATGCAATCTGTAAGATGAGGCTGGTGAGATTTGTCCCTCTACGAGGACCTAGGAGCTTCAGGGGGTGCTTTATACCTGACCCTGCGGTCAGGCACCAGTCCCAGTAAGATCTGACGAACAGGGACTAGGTTATTCGCGGTATTCCAGGTGTAACCTGTAGATGAGGCCGGTGAGGTTTTCTTCGGGGGATTTGGCATCGGGTTTGGCGAAGCTCATGAGTTCGAACTGCATGGTATTTTCACCGCTTTTTAAATATTTCTCTACATCTATAATAAACGGTTCGGGATAACTCGCGCCGCCGTATTCCTGATTCAGTCCGACATCGTTGATGGTGATTCTGCATTCATCATCAGCCCGCAAAAACAGATCGGCCCGCACGATGCAGTCTCCCTGGCAATTGATCGGCAAATCAAACTTAACCCGGAATCGGTTCTTGGTCCCTGTCTTGGCTTCTTCGAGCGATAATTCCTCACGCGCCCAGATCCATTGTGCGCCCTTGATGCTCCGCCAATCCGCATTCATTTTACAGATGGACGCTTCCTGCCAAACTTCGGTCTCCTGGTTGAAGTAGTCGGTTTCGGGTCCGCTGGTGGCCATGAGCGCTTTGGTTTTAGTACCGAACAAATCTTCGGTAAGCATGTTGAAGGGTTTGCTTTCCTGCCACATGATGTCGCCCATCTCCCGCCAGTATTCGTAGATGCCGTCTTTCTTGTTGACGACAAGCATGCTCGGTCGCGGTGTGGTGCGCCCGAGGTAGGGTCCGATATCCGCCACGATGACCCCCTTGGCGCTTCCTTCATCGAGACAAATGAATGAGTGCGATGGGATGAGGTCGTAGGTGTGCACTGTGAGTTTGCCGCGGTCGGGATAACCGGGTTCGTTTTCGATCTCGTGTGCCACTTTCTGCAACAGCATGAGTGATGTGCGTATCTCGTTGAGGAAGGTCGCCTTGCCTGTCCCCTGCCGGGTGATGATCTCGACCACATACGCGCTTGGGTTCATGAGCAGTAGACGCACATTGGTTCCGTTCAAGATTTTTTTCTTGAGCAGTTCGGCGCTGGAAGTGGCAATGGAAAGCAGGGACGACCCACCGATGAACAGTTCCTTATCCGCTTGCTTGAACAGGCTCTCGAAGGACATGGACTGCCCGAGTTCGGATCGGTTTTTATATATGCCTTCTATGCCCAGTCGCACGGCATCGGGATTAACAATTTCCTGGAGTGCTGATTTGTATTCGCCGAAGGTCAGTTCGCGCAGGAACAGTTCGTAACCCAGCGACACCACGCCGATGAGTGACATCAGGAGCGCAAACTCTTTGATGGGGTGAAGCCATTCGCTGTGCGGGTCCATATATTTTCCCGCACCAATATAGACGGCTCCACCAACGAAAAATATGATGACGGCGAGAAATAAAATACGGTCTCGCACCCAGACCTTTACTGAAAGGCCCTCTGTGTTTGATTGTGACATTTGTTGAAAATTTAGGGGTTAAAAAACGGCTAACGAATTGATCTTACAGGAATTCCGTTAGATTCACAATTGGGAAATGTTTAGGGATTAAATCTCCCTAACCCCCTTTGAAAAGGAGGAGCCTGATCATTCAACTCAATCCTGACTTGCGCCGGGTGAACCAGTCGAGAAAAAGGAATGTGAGGATCAACCCATAAGTCCACCAGTTGTCCCAGAGGGAAATGCTTTTACTGTGGGTCTTCACTTCTACTTTTGGGTTGGGAAATTTGATAGCGGAAAGGTCTGTCTTCTCCGTCAGTACTTCATACCTTCCGCCGGAGACTTCGGCGATTCTCTTCAGCAGGGTTTCGTTGACTTTGGGTTTCTGGAATTCTGCGGTTTCGCTGAACACTGAGAATCCAACATCAGCCTCGCGTTTATCGCCGTCCACATCGACTTTAACTTTGACGGTGTAGAATCCTTCCCGTTGCGGTGTCCACTGATGTGCGGCTTCTCCGTTGTTGTCTGTTTTAATAGTTTCGGTGATCTCTTCGCCCTCACGGGATTTTATAGTCAGATTCACTTCTATCCCGATGGACGGGTTATAATCTTCCTGCAAAACGCGAATACGCAGAAGCGTGTCTTCTCCTTCTTCGTAACGTTCTTTATCCGTTTCGAGTTGCAAGAGCCGGGTTGCCGGATCGTCGGTCAACCAGGCGATGAGGTTATTCCAGAGTTTATAG
Organism: uncultured Nitrospina sp.; assembly: GCA_913045445.1. GTDB lineage: Bacteria > Nitrospinota > Nitrospinia > Nitrospinales > VA-1 > Nitromaritima. Next base: position 23,505 of record CAJWQP010000003.1, read on the forward strand.
TAGTGGCGTCCGCTTCCCCCTTCACCGACCCGGCGAAAGTTCCAGTTCCATGCGGAGTCGGTTGCCATCACTATGCTCCTGCCTTCGCCAACCCGCCCGGCGACCAGCACGGGATAGTTTTTATTTCCTTTATCAAACTCTGCCAGAACATGCGCGTTCTTGCGCGGCTTGAGTCCGGCATTGACTCCGTTCAGTTCCGGCAGGTCCTGCCATGCTTTGGCATTGGCAGACGATTCTTTTTCCAATTGCAGTATGGGGTGCCGCAGGAGACTCTTCCCCCGTTGCAGGTGAAACGATTCGCCAATAAAAGGTTGCGAGGTGCGTTCCAGTTGAACGGGCAAAATTGCCTCAATCGCGGTACGCTCGTATCCGCCGCCCTGAAACGACAACTCGCCGCCAACCATCATGAACGCGCCGCCTTGTTTCACATAGTTATTTATATTGCGCAGGTACTTCTTGTCGATGAACGGTTCGTAACTGAAATTCTGGAACACGATGAGGTCGAACGAGTTGAGGTAATCGCTGAACAACAAATTCGTTGGAAACGGAATGAGGCTTAACTCGGAGGTGGGCGAAGCGACATCATCGCCCATCGTCCGCAAGATGAAAAAGGATAGCAGGTCTACCTTCGGATGGTTCGCCAACACTTCGCGCAGAAAACGGGAGTCCCATGCGGGGCGTCCGTTCAGATGCAGGACGCGGATGCGGTCACGGATGACTTTCACTTGAAAGTCGCGCCGATTATTAGTCGCGACCGACTCGCCGGCAAAATGCGGAACGGTGAGGGTATAAATGCGTTTACCCAATGCACCGGGTGTGAATTCCATTTCCACGGGATATTGATTTTGTCCTTCGCGCACTTCAACGATGCGGGAAAGCAGTATCGTATCGCCTTCCTTGAGCACCAGCGGTATGTTCTTGTTGCCCATATTCGATGCGCTGATGGTGACGGTCAATCGCACGGGCTGATGGATGAAACCAAAGTCGGCTGAGTCCAGTTCCTCAATGGCCAGGTCCATAAACATCTCATTGCTCCCAGCCTGAAAGGTGTGGACCGGACCTTCCCAATCCGCCAGCAGAGCCAACATTTCTGGAGAAACTGTTTCCGGTTCCATCGCCAGGTCAGCTCCATCTGAAAACAACATGACGCCCTGAAGGGATTTTCCTTCATAACGCTTGCGCAACTGGGAAAAGGTATTCTCCAGATCGGTGACAGCTTTTTTAGGCCGGTAACGGTTCCCCAATTCGGCATGAGACGTTGGATTGATCTGGCTGGACGCAAAATAATAATCCACCTGAAATTTTTCCTTCAAGGACTCCAGCATGTTCCGGTTTTTCTCAAAGGTCCGACGCACAAATTCGATGCGGGGTGTTTCCGAGGGAAATGTTTTTATCGACATGCTCTTGGTGTCATCCAGCAGAACAGCGATACTGTTTTTCAGAGTGTGGCTTTTTTTGAATTCCAGTTCGGGTTTCAACAGCATGAACACCAACACAGCAAAAGTGAGCGCACGTAATGCGATAAGAAATATTTTGCGGATGGGCGATTGTATTCTCTTCAGACTAGTCCAGAAAAACCACAAGGCGAGTGGTGCCACAACCAGCGCGAGTATCCACACCAGTGACAGGTCCTTCGCCACCATGTTCATAGCAACCTCGTTAAACTGATCGGGGTCCAACCCGAACCATTCAATGAGAATATTCATCGCGAATGAGACCTTCTCAATCGTTCGAGAATGATGGGTAAGTGCACCATGTCTTTTTTATAATCGAGCGTGAGCGCGTACATGATAATGTTCACGCCAAGTCTTATCGTGAGTTGCCTTTGTCTACTGCCCCCGCCGATGATGTCGTGGGACCATTGCCCCAGATTATCCCTTGCCCAAGCACCGCCAAAATCGTTTGTGGAATAAATGAGGACTGTTCGACCTTTGATTTTGATGCCTTCCATATAAGGATTGATCTGCTTGCGCCCCGTCACGCGATTGATCAGGTAAAAGGAACGAAAAATGGAATGGTCGCGGGAAATTTTCTGTAAGGGAATTTGCGGGAACAGTTGATTGATCATTTCGCGAACAGAGGTATCAAACTTTGAGTTGGCTTTGGCTGAATTGTCATCTATGAGGAGGAATCCGCCAAAGCTCAAATAATTGCGGAGTCGGTGCAACTCCTCCTGGGAGAAGGATTCAAATTTTTCATTCCCTGCCAGATAAATGAACGGATACCGATAGAGGTTGGGATCGGACAGTTTTATCTGAAGAGGTTCGCGGTTGACTTCGATAGATGTCCTGCGTGCGACCTGACCCAGCAAACTGCTTACGGCGGTCGGATGCGGATTAGGTTGCCCTCCTTGATACTTCACTTGCGGAATGGACAAGCTGGAGTAATCGGCATCAGACGCAGTGGGGAAAATCACTGAACCCAACAGGCTGACTATAAAAATTGCATTTGATAAGGTACGCATTGCCCCCCCCACCAGTGGGTTTTACTCCCTGTGGCTTATCATGTCTTTTAAAATAACTCCATAGTCAGGATACTCGCGATCGCTCGCTATGGAGTCGTTAACTGGAGTGTAAACGGGACGTGAGGTATTTTCAATCACCAACACCTGCTGTTTTCTGTACCGTGCTATAAAACTTTTGCCTCTGCCCCATGCTGTGGGGTAAACTGAAGATCGTTCCACACAATCAGGATATCCCCCATTTATCAGGAAACACTGTGAAAAAAACGATATTGATGAATCCGGGTCCCGTCAATGTGACCGACAAAGTACGAGATGCCCAGCTTCGCGGAGACTTGTGTCACCGCGAAAGAGAGTTCTCTGACCTCATGCGGTCGATCAAGGACAAACTGCTCCTGGCATTTGAAATTGGGCAGGAATATTCGGCTGTATTGATCAGTGGATCGGGAACCGCCGCTCTGGAAATGGCTGTTTCATCCTGCCTGACTCCGGGTCGTTCCTTACTGGTCATTCAAAATGGAGTGTACGGTGAGCGCATCGGGAAAATGGCAGATGTTTACCGGATGGACAAACACGCGCTGACTTACGGTTGGGGTGAACCGCCGCGGTTGGAAGAAATTGAACAGGCCTTAAAGGATAATTCTTCAATTGAAGTGATCGCCATGGTGCATCATGAAACAACAACTGGCCTGCTGAATCCACTCCCGGAAATCGCCGAGCTGGCAAAACAATATGACAAGCGGCTGGTGGTGGATTGCATAAGTAGTCTGGGCGGAGATGAGATCGACTTCAAAAAATATCCTATCGACTTCGCGGCAGGAACTGCCAATAAATGTATCCACGGACTGCCGGGCGTTTCCTTTGTTCTTCACCGAAAAAAAGATCTATGTCGAATAAAAGATATTCCTGCTCGATCGGTATACTTTCATCTTGCGGGACATCACAAAGCCCAGGAACAGGGCGATACCCTCTTCACTCCAGCGATTCAGCCGCACTACGCTTTGGATGCCGCACTGGACGAATTACTGGAAGAAACCGTCGCCGGACGTATCGAACATTACCGCAAGTCGGCGGCTCGTTTGCGCAATGAATTCCAGTCAATCGGCCTTGAGCTTCTTATCCCCGAAGGCCATCGGTCAAACTGCCTCACAGCATTAAAGCTTCCCGATGGTATTTCTTATGACTGGCTTCACGACCAACTGAAGGATAATGGATTCGTCATTTACGCGGGGCAAGGTTTGTTCAATAACAAAATTTTTAGAATCGCTAACATGGGAAATATCCATAACGAGGAATTTGACCGCTGTCTGAAAGTCCTCAAAGAATGTTTTATAACAGCTGAAAAAACCAGAGAATAATTATATGACCCTTTACGAACTGATGAACGAATATGCAATCGCAAACCCGAGCCCGCCGGAACAGGAGAGCCGAACGCCGGAACTGGGCATGAGCTTGTCCCTTCTCCATTCAAGCCTCATCGAATGCTACCTTGAGAGTGAAGAACAGGGAGGCACGCCTCGCCTGACGGCAAGCCCCGATGACATAGAGCCATCACACCTCAGTCATTTTATCGTGGCCTTTCTACCATTTAACGCAGTCACTGAAAAATCGGAGATCAACCACGTTCTGTTTGATGTCTATTCGTTTTTCGACTGGCTTAACAAAAAAGGGATTTCTCACGGACTCGCCAACACAGATATTTCCCAACTGGTCAAGCAACTGAGCTCCAAGCAGGAACGATGTCTCAAGCTCAGCCAGCTACTCGACAACGAATCTGGGCGAATCATGAGCGATCCGCCAGAAATTCAAAATACGCTGAACGATATTTTTTTAGTAGAAAAAATTGACGGCTACTTTGCTTTACTCAAAGGACGTCGTCAGGAAAACATTGTACGACTGAAACTTCCACCCGACGCTCTTCCGCTCATCAAACTGAACGACTGCCTTGATCTTACCCTTGGCGATACCTCTGAAAAATGGGTGGTGCTTGAAGCGGGACAGGTCTATCCGAAAATACAGTAAAAATAACTCTTGGAATAATTTTAACGATAATCGCCTGTCAGGTTAAACCCTGCCCAGTATGAAGGATGTGGGTAAAGACGCTTGACCAGCAACTGAGCCTTGCGCAAACTTTCTGCTTTGTTGCTTTCAGTGTAGTTACGATAGAAATGTTTGATAAGCACCGCTGTAGAAATATCACTCACCCTCCAGAGTGATGAAAGAATGGAATGGGTCCCCGCATAAATAAAAGCCCTGTTGAGTCCCACCAGTTCATCGCCCCCTGTGATCTCTCCTAATCCGGTTTGGCACGCGCTTAAGGTTACAAGATCGGCTTTGATATCGAGTGAAAAAACTTCGTTCACTTCAAAATTACCATCGGCGGCTTCATCACGGGTGAGTTTCAATGCAGAAAACAACGGATTAACAGGATCAAACTCTCCATGTGAGCTTATGTGAATTATCTGGTACTCGCTTATATGCTCCTGCAACCAACTTTCGCTGGCCTTGTCCCGCGTGAGAACATCTGTCTGTGGAAAATCCCATTTTATTGCATTGACTTCCATCTCCGCTAAAGGCAAATCGTAATTAAAATCTCCTAAATCCGGATTCCCTAACGCCAGCACTTTGGTGTCTCCACTCTTGTCATACTTACGGGCAAAGGTGAACTTCAGAACAGACGCGCTTGGCGAATAAAAAAGCGGGTGTTTTTCAACCAGGTAACTTTCACCATCGGTTAATGAAGCAAAAGAAATATAATGCAGATGACCATGAGGGACGATTCCAACGGCCCTTTTATTTTCGATAAGTAATTGGATGGGCGAGATCAACAGCTCATGCAGTTTTCGCGCCTGATCATCCAGCGGTGCCAGGTTCTGCATGCGATTGCGATAATCATGAATCAAAATGTTCAGTTCTTTTTCTTTGACCGGAATCCGCCTGACTTCTATCTTCCCTCCTTTCACCACCCAGGCGACTAACTCATTTTCAGTGACCAGATATTCAACAAGCGCGATAGACTCGCCAAGAAGCTCATGAAGTTCTTTTAGCTTAATGGATTCAACAGTAACAAAACTTGAAATTTCAGGATTTTGTTCCTTGGCTTCAATCAGCAGGTCTTGGTAGTGGTTTCGTCCTCCGACAAGGTTTTCTGCAAATCGGGCGATTTCTGTCTCATCGTCCCTGGCTCTTGCAGTCCCCAAAGCTTCTTCAGCAAGCCTTATCGCCTTCTTCTGAGCTGTTAACCGGTCATAAAGTTTTTGACTGACATCGTTTTTCAAATTGATCTTTTGGTTACCCAGCAGATCGATAAAACTTCTCGACTTGGCTCTTTCAGCAAATTCAAAAGATTCCTCGATGCTTTCGGTATCCAGAAGAAGCAGGACAAGTTCCTTGTATACGTCTTGTTTGTCAGTGAGGAATCCGTTTTGAAACTCTTCCACCTTGATGGATGCCCTCATGCGATCAACGACCTTAACCGCCTTCTTATAAACTTCAACAGCGGCAATTCTATCTTCCAGTTTAACCAACGCAAAGCCTTCACCTCTTAGCGCACGCCATAACACTTCAAGAACGTTCAGGCGCTCAGCCATGTCACGTGTTTCTTTAAAATGCGCCGCCGCTTTTTTCCATTGACCTCGCTTGAGGGAAAGGTTTCCCAATTCGAGCATGGACTTAACCAGGTTAGTTCGATTACCGATGTCACTACTGAGATCGACCGCCTGAACAATATGTATCTCGGCTTCATCAAGATTTCCGAGACGCATATAACTCATGCCAAGGTTGCGATGGGTGTAGCCCTGCCCCCATTTTGACTTCAACTGGATATCACGTTCTAATGCCAGATTAAAAAATTTAATAGACTCTTCATAGCGTTTGTCTTTTCGGTGCACCAATCCAATGTTGTTGTAGGCCGTGGCGACATCCAGCACAGACTGAACTTTTCCCGCAAGCTTCAGACTGCGTTGGAGATGAGTGAGGGCACGCTTGGAATCGTTGAGAGTCCAGTAAATAAGCCCCAGTGTGTTCTGAATAAAAGCCTGTTGCCTTTGATCGCCGGTAGACACGGCGATTTCCCAGGCTTCTTTTTGCAAACGAAATGCCTGCTGATAGTTCCCCTGGAACCAATGAGAGTTGGCCTGGTACAATAATGCCTTTGACAAGCCCGGTTTTAACTCCGACTTTTCAGTCAACGCCTGAGCCTGTTTATAAAATTCCAGCGCACGGGGGAAATCTCCTTCCTTTTCCGAGACCAGCCCCAACTCTAACAACGTTTCGGCTCTTTGTTCTGGTTGCTCTAACTGAGCGAACAGTTCGTTTGCTTCCGTAAAATATTTTCTGGCCTCGCCATAACGACTGAGCCGCAGATAATAGATTCTACCAATTCGTCTTAATTCGCGCCCACGATTAATGTCTTCCCCGATATCCTCGCTGATCTTCATCGAAGCGGTAAACGCTTCCAGTGCGCGGTCATAATCCAGCGCGTTCTCTTCAATAATACCCAGAGTACTGTAGCTCTCAGCCAACTGATCCAGTATTTCATTTTCCTCGTAGATATTGAGAGCCTGCTTCAAATGATCCACAGCAGAATCAAATTCCTCAGCCCTTGAATATAGAATGCCCAGAAAGTAATGAGACTCCGCAAGCGCTTCAGGGTCTTCCTTCTTATTCATAATTGAGAAAACCGCTTTTTGATAATGAATCGCTTTTGTGTAGTCTCCGTTGTTGTACGCGGCCTGTGAAAGTTTTTTATATATTTTTTCAGCGAAATCTTTTTTGTCCAGATAATCAAGAAGCACCAGCGCTTTTTCAAATTGGTCTATCGCCACGAGCCAGTTACGCTGGGCAAACGCACCGGCACCCTGCTTCGCATTGACCATGAAATGCTCTTCCGCAAAGTCGCTTTTTTCTTCATCGCTCATTCCGGGAAAACCGTAGTACCGGTATCCTGCCCACATAAAATTATCAGGATGCCGTTTCGCTAATTCCTGTTGCGTGAGACGCAAAGATTCAGCCGGGCTCATCTTTCTAAAATTCTCGTAAAACAATTCCATGAAATCTTTTTCTATTTGCGAATCGAAAGATCCCGTCCGCAATAAAATCCCGGGATATCCCTTGAATGACAATCCGGCAGTCAGAAGCGCGGTTGGAGAGAGGCTTATATCGGGATGGAATTCAGTGGTCACATCCGTCATAGCTATGAAGTGACCTGACAGCGATTGGGAAAATAAATCAGAAAGATTCAATCGCTCAAACTGACTCTTTCCGCGAGTGAGATTGATAAAGGAAATACGCGGATCATGTCGTATCATCCTGACCGGGCTTCCCACATGAATCACTCCAAAGCTAGGCCAACGAGTTTTGAATGCCTCTACTTTGGCATTGGCGCCTGACATGGATTGCGTGGAAGTGAATACTGAAGCAGCTTTTTCGGAAATCGATTCTTCTACTGCTAAAAAACGCGAGTTGTATAGATTTTTTAAAGACTCTGCTGACCGAAATTGTTCCAGCGAAGAAATAAAGGTAACGGGGACCGATTCGATCAACCTTCGTCCATCAATCTGCAAAGCGGCCCAGGGAAGAAGCTCCAACTCCCCATCGGCGAGTAAAATGAGCGACTTTGATGCGTTCACTTTTTCTCCAACCAGACGAAAAAGAACTTGCGAAAGGTATTCAACGTCAGCTGTGGCAACCTGTCCCGTGCCCCGCCCCAATCGCCTGATGGTTTCTGTCAATCGTTTGTCCAATGGCACCAAACCTCCACGCATTGAATCGGGACCCACTTCCCAGATTAAAATACTGTCGCGCACGGTTTGGTATTTTATCAAAACTTCATTTTCACGAAGAAGGCTTTGTATCTCTTCAATCATGGGGACAGTTGCTGAGTAAAGAGCGACCAGTTGTGAGTCATCCTCACGCGCCATCTCAAGAAACTCCGCGTACTCCTCCAGCAAAGCATCTTCTTCTTCCTGCGATGCAGTCTCGCTTGCCTGTTTGGAATAACTAAGGAATGCCTCCTGATACGCCACTCGGTCCTCGCTGGAAAACAGGGGTTCAGGCCTCAGCCTCACAAGCAGTTGTTGCCTCCCCTTCTCAGAGTAATTGAGCGCCTCGGTAAACCTTCTCTCCTTAAACAGCGCTCCAGTGATCGCCTGATACAAATCCTCCTGCATTCCAAGAAGCGCTTTTTCATTTGAATTCCATTGCGGAGGTTGTTGCGAAAATAACTGCTCAGACTCCATCAACAGCTTTAACCTGTTTTCACCCGCCACCATCAAAGCCTGGAGGTAAAGGAGTTGCCATTGCCGACCTGCCGGGTAAATTTTCTCTGGAGATTCTGTCGTATTTCCAGCCAGATACTTAGTGAGCTCAAGGTTGTGACGCAAGGTCGGTTCATAAGGTTCTTTTGGTAAATTGCTTTGCTCTAAAAGAATTAAAGCATCGCGAAACCTTCGAATGGATTTCTCCATCCATCCTTGTTCCTGCTTCAACGCATTCAAAGAATTAATTAAACTTAGTTTTTCATCCGCATGGGGCATTGAATTGGCTGGAACATGAAATGCCAGGTAGTGGTATAAAATACCAAGGAAGTTTTTTATAAGGACGGGATACTTAGAAGCAACCACTGTTTTATTTTCTGCGGGTCGAATCGATTCCAACAAACTGGCGGCGTCCTCGATTTCTTTCTGCAATGATCCGATTGGCAAAATGCGACAACGAGTCAGTACTGCACGTCCTATATTTGCGGCGTTAACCATTATTCCATGCCGATTATTCAATTGACCGCTGAGATCATAGGACTTGCGAAAATAATCCAGACTCTTTTCGTATTTTCCCGACAGGTACAGATAGTTCCCTATCTGGTTCAGGAGAAGCGCTTTTTCTAAAAGGATGGGTATGTTTTTTTCCGGGTCCAGATTTTCCGGAATAAACGCAAGTTTCTTTTTGAAATAATCCACCGCCTGATCGTACTCACCAAAATCACCATATATCTTGCCAATGTAGTGAAAGATAAGTTTCTGTTCGCCCTCCTTGTCAAATCCATAAGCAGCGGCTGTGGAATCGCTTCCCAGTCCGGCCTGGATATCTATATCCAGAAGCGCTGTCTTCTCTTTATCCTTCTTAACGAGGCCAAACTTTTCCAGATTTTCTATCGCTTTAAAATAATGGCCCAAAGCCTCATTCATCGTTTGCGTAGCATCAACACTCCCCTGGCTCAAGTCATAAAGGTTGTTAGCAATATTTCTAAGCGTTCTGGAAAATGAAACCTGATTCCCTGTCTGACGATGAAGCTCCAGAGTTCGCGAAAAAAATTCGACCGCCTTCTCATGCTCCCCCTTGTCCTGCCAGGCGAGGGCAATGCGATCATTGAGTTCTGCCATGCGCTGAAGTTCCTTTTTTCCTTCAGCGATCTTCAATGCTTTTTTAAACTGCGCCACCGCTTTGAGAGGGAAACCTGCTTTGAAAGCGCTTTCAGCATAGCGTTGATGAAATATTGCTTTCCGGTTCACATCATAAAAAGGGCGTTCTGTCTGTGCGCGTTCTCTATAGTAGTGGTAAGCAGTGAATGAATTATTGAGCAGGTAATGCCCGTTCCCCAGGTTCAACAACAGATTGGCCTCATTTTCAGGATCGGATTTTTCATCATTGAGCGCGAGAGCGACCTGGTATTCGTGGAGCGTGCGTTCCAGATATCCTTCGCCACTGGCCTGCCGTTCTTTCTGCTCGTAGACCCAGCCCAAAGTCTGATGAAAAAACACCTGTTGCGCGTTTAGCCCTAACGCAAGGGAAATTTCTTTCTCTGCCGCATCCAGATCAGGCGGACTCAAATAGGTGTAGGCCAGGCCAATCGCATAATGATCCACCGCCGATGATGGGCTGTTTTTCAATCGACTCTCATAAAACTCTATCGCCTTGTCTATTCTTTTAAGAGCTGAACTGGCTTCGACATGTCCTCTATGGCCTTCTACCGTTTCTGGACTGTGTTCGATGATTTTAAGAAAAGTCTTCAGGGCCAATTTTGTCTCGCCGACCCTCAGTTCCCATTTTCCTTTTTCGATGGCTTTAAGAACCCAGCCCTTTTGAGCAATCTGGCGGTTGGCTTGAATAGTTTCAGAGGCGTTGGCAACTTCTTGAAACACGCTCAAGCTTTTATCATAGTTCTCCTCTTCAGAGTAAATGTTTGCCAACGAAACCAGGGCCTTGAATCGGGCAGAAGACATATCGGAATAGCTTTCGACCGTCTTCCGATATGCTTCCTTCGCCAGTAGATTTTCACCGCTCAGGTAATACAATTCTCCAATTCTGTTTTGGACTGCCGCAGTCAAACGCATCGGCTCTTTGTATTTCTTAATAACAGCGTTCAGGCTGGACACCTTCTTCTCAAGCCTTGGACTGGACTCGAAAAGCTTGAAAATTTCATCTATGGATTTATTCGACCATTTTGCCACATCATTATAATCACGAACCACCTGCACGTAATTATCTACCAACCGTTCGCGGTCACCCACCAGAGAGTAAACCTTGCCGCGCGCATATGCGGCCTGAGCGGCCACATATCTGATTTTTGAGAATCCGGTTATTACCTTGTTATACCAGGCCAGAGCTTGCTCGGGTTGGTCCAGCATGAAGTTCAGGTTTCCCGACTCAAGTAAAGCACGGGCCACAACCTGAGCATGATTTTGATACCGCCCGGAAATTTTTTCCAGGCTCAGCAAACCTTCTTTAATTTTGTTCTTATATGCCGTAGGACCATCGCTTTGAGATTCTTCCACACGCAAAAGCAAATGCTCAATTTCAGCCAACCCCTTATACAGTGAACCCTGTTGCAGAGTTTCAATCATCTCAGCATAGATACTCTGCGCTGACGACCCATGCCCCAGTTCCTGATAACCGCGAGCCATTCGGTATTGGATGCGCGGAAGTTCCTCTTCACCAGAAAATTGGAGCAAAAGGTTATTGAACCGCAGAAGACATCTATAGGAAGAGGACTCCTCCGGACAGGCAGAGGCAACTGCTTTCAACTCGGCCTCGTAACTGGATGACCGACCGCCCTCCAACTCTGGTGATAAAATTTGCCAGATGTCTATATTGTTTTTGGAGTCGGATGTATATATGACCTTTCCCTTCCCTGCTGAGACAGGAAGAAGATCATAGCTGGAACTATCCGTTAACTGCTGGAAAACTCCAGCGGACTTGCCATCAAACTGGACACTCCAGATATTGGGTCGATCATCAATAGTGAGTTGACCATCCAAATCAGTATCATCCTGATAACGAACAAAAAGAATCGATTTACTGTCAGAGGTCCACCGTGGAGTGGCTTCTATAAAAGTTCCAGGAGAAAACGAAGTGAGACGAATATGGGTTCCTGATTGCATATCCATAACCCATATGCCAGCCTTTTCACCTGTTCCCAAATAGGCAAGAAAACGATTGTCGGGAGAAATGGATGGATTCAATCCATCCGCCCCAGGAACTGCTGACTTTTCTCCGGTCGCTATCTCTACTTTGAACACAGCTTTTCGTTTTGATTCTGGATTCAGCGAAGCGAAATAAATAAATTCCCCATCTGGCGACCAGGTGGGGTCCGTGTCCGGCGATTCAACTGTAGTGAGGCGGGTGAGCGCTGATTCGGGGTTTTCTACCGTCAGTTTTTCAATATCGAGGATGTAGATATCGCCCTTGGGGTCCGAACGGTGAGAAACAAAAGCAATACGTTTGCCATCGGGAGCGAACGAGGGTGATGTGTCTGACGCACTGTGAAATGTAAGTTGCCTGTCTGGTGGATGAACACCGGGCCCCAGCGATTTCAACCAGATATCCAGGTTTCCCGATTGATCGGAAGCATAAACGAGAGTCGTTCCATCAACAGACACGGAAGGTGCAAAATCTTCTCCCGGATTGGATGTTATCTGAACAAGCGTTACCTGAGCAGGTGCTACCTGAGCAAACCTATCAAACGCATTGGCGGTTTGTATTCCAAAGAAGAAAAAACCGGTCAAACAGAAAGTCAGAATCAAGGCCGCACATAGTTTTTCTGAATTTTGATCAGGGAGCATATAAATCCAACCGATTTCAAAAGAGAACCATTTTGATAAACTACCCCATTATACAGCAAACTTGAGAGTAGCAAAAAAATGGAACCCCTGTAGCCCGACAAACCCCATGGCCCACAAAATATTGATTTTAAAAGCCCCGTTAGATACAAAACGGCTCTTCGCCAAAAAAAACGAGCGCCCGCAAGCGCTAGAAAAGCGCAGAGAGGGGTCTAGAAAACATTCACTTGAAAAAAGCGATGAAATGCTTTAAAAGTCCCAATAATAGTGGGAAATCGGGTAGAATGCGTTTTTTCTGATGAAACTGTCGCTAAAGTAGGTCGCAACTATGGAATTGAAAATCAACTACGAAGACATGCTTTGGACAGCCCTGAGTCCTGAGCTGACAATATTATTTACGGCGTTTTTTCTCTTGCTCATAGGACTGAAGAAAAACTTCAACACCAACGAATACCTGTCCAAAGCAACACTCGTGGGTATTATCATAGCGCTCTTTTTCTCGTTTGCGTTATGGGGAGGCGCTCCGACTGCGGAAAGTGGCATGTCACCGGACATGTTCAGCAAATCTCTGATTCACGACAAGTTCGGTCAAACATTCAACATCATCTTTCTGCTCATGGCGATGTTTGCGATCCTGGGCTCGGTACGGTACCCACAAACCGGGCATGAAAATAAAGCGGAGTATTTCGCGCTCGTTCTCATGGCAGTTGTGGGAATGATGTTTCTCGCAAAATCCGGAAACCTGATCACCGCGTTTGTCTCACTCGAAATTTTTTCCATTTCCCTGTATATCCTTTGCGGGTTTTCAGCCAAACATGGCACTGGGAAAGAACATCCTTCTAATGCGCCGGAGCTGAGCTGGGCAACTCTTGCTTCCCAGGAATCGACAGTCAAATACCTGCTGACAGGTGCTTTCGCGTCTGCCATTCTCGTATATGGAATGGCGCTGATTTATGCCGGCACCGGCACAACTGAAATTCGTTTCATAGGCGAACTTTTGCATTGCGATGAAATGGGCGAGTGCGTGAATCCTTACAGCCGCAACACACTCGTTTATATTGGGATGGGGTTATTATTTGCCGGGCTTGCTTTCAAAGTTTCTCTGGTCCCGTTCCATTCGTGGACACCTGACGTTTATCAGGGAGCGCCAACTCCTATAACCGGGTTTATGTCCGTTGCCACAAAAGCGGCGGCCTTTGCATTGATAGCAAGAGTTTTTTTCACTGCGTTCCCGGAACTGAATAAAATATGGATGCCTATACTTTTCGGTGCGTCAGTCATCACGATGCTCATTGGTAACATTGCGGCCATTTTTCAGGACGATGTCAAGCGAATGCTGGCCTACTCGGGTATTGCCCACGCCGGGTATCTGCTGATAGGCATCGTTGCCAACAGCCATGATGGAGTAGCAAGCCTCATATTCTATCTCAACGTATACCTCTTCATGAACATCGGAGCGTTCGCAGTTGTTTTTATAATGGAAGGAGAAGGAGCAGAGGGAAACTCCATTTCTCGTTTTAAAGGCCTGGCCAAAAACCATCCCCTGATCGCCGGGGCAATGAGCCTGTTCATGCTGTCGCTTGCCGGGTTCCCACCCACTGCGGGCTTCTTTGGCAAACTGTATGTCTTCATGGCCGCCATTAAGCAGGGATACATACTCATCACCATCATGGCGGTAATCGCCACTGTGATTTCAGTATATTTTTATCTTCGAATCATCGTCATGATGTATTTTCATGAAAAAGAGGGCAGCGAACATGTGCTTGTCCCAAAAGGCATGGCAACTATCATAGCCGTAAGCTCAATCGCTATTATCCTGATCGGATTCTTCCCTTCCGGCTTCATGCACCTTGCACTAGAGTCGATTCCCTTCTAAACTCATCGCGTCTGTGTTAAAACAGTCCACTAAAACCTGATGAGCCCGTTGCCCTTTACAACATGGGCGTGGTCTACGCAGAGAAAAAAGATTATCAGAAGGCCCTCAAATACTGGCTAAAAAGTAAAAGTGTCAAAGCAGACAATCCGGTCTTTCTGGCGGGGCTGGGTTGGGTGTATGAAAAATTAAATAAGACAGACAAGGCCATCGAAGAGTACAAACTCTGCATCCAGGCCGACCCTTTTAATCACGCATTCATTTCACACTCGGACAATTGGCTGCACTTAAGGGAGAGGATAAAGAGGCAATCGATTCATTCAAGAAAGCGATCAACATCGACCCAGGTTATGTAGAAGCATATTACAGAATCGGATTGGTCTACGGTAATTTACAGGAAGGTGAAAATGCTATCACCAACACACTGATAGCAGAAAAATTTTACCGGCGATAGGATGATAAAGAAATGGCTTCTCATGCGGGTAAAAACATTCGGCTATTCCTGAATAAATACCATTTACGATGAGATGACTTTGCCACCATGAACTTCCCGATGCGCTAAAGAAAGTAGTCAGGAAAAAACGTCGGCGCAGATAAAATTTGATTTTTCCTTGATCAACGCTCCAGTATAAAAGTTACAGGCCCGTCATTAACCAACTTCACTTCCATATCTGCTGCAAACCTTCCAGTACCCACCTTGAGTCCTGATTGAATTAACAGCTCAACAAAATATTCGTACAAGGTCCGTGCAGTACCAGGATCGGCCGCCTGATCGAATCCCGGACGTCTGCCGCGCGAACAATCACCGACAAGAGTAAACTGCGAGACAACAAGAATTCCGCCACCCACATCAAGAGACGAAAAGTTCATTTTCCCCTTGTCATCCGGGAAAATCCTCAAATTCAGAACTTTGTCTGCAAGGAACTCCGCCTGCCCCTCGCCATCCCCTTTTTCCGCGCCAAATAAAATAAGGACCCCCTTATTGATACTGGATATTTCTTCCCCATCAATAGCGACAGAGGCACTGGACACACGTTGCAGAATCAGTTTCACAGATTTGGAGTCTTCTAAAATACTAACAAAATGACACCTTTCGGCAAGCTCCCCAGATGGGGTCTTTGATGAAGGGCGACATGTCTCAATTCAGGGTGATACAACACTCTTTATCTCGCCCTGAAAATCCGGGCCACCGTACCCCCCTGATCGATCCGGGCTATTACCTCACTACGACACTTGGGACATTTACCTTCGTAAGCATTTTTTTCCTTGTTGATATAAATACGATGGTAAATATTGCAACACTCAAACAAGACTCCAATGAATTTTTTTGCCTAAGTCATTTCTAACAGGAGGCCCCCATCATCTGAATCAGAACATTTCTTGTCCGCGTCTTATTATCAAAATCGCATAAAATAATCTGTTGCCATGTCCCCAACTGCAAATCACCCGCCAGAAAGGGAATGGTGAGAGAAGCGCCCATCAGTGCCGCGCGCACATGGGAGAATCCGTTACCATCGCCCCATCTTGTATCGTGAGCGTAATGAAGATCAACGGGAGCCTGCCTTTCGATAGCCTTTTTAAGATCATCGATAGCTCCCGGCTCATATTCAATTGTAGTTATACCAGCCGTTGAACCCGAAACAAATACCGTTGCGTTTCCATTCAAAAGATTGGAATCCGACACTCTCTTTTGAACCTGATCGGTGATATCCAGGATATCGCCAAACCCGGCAGTCTCAATCTTAAAAGTACCTGTTTTTAATTCAACGCTCATCGCAATGTTGAAAGAACTTTCATTTTAGAATTGATAAAAACTTTGTGCGAGATACGCATGGCCTTGGTAATCCGCCGGATTTCTTCCGTTTCTTCATGAGAAAGTTCCCCGTCAGCCCCGGCAATCGCAAACATACAATCGGCTATATGAACCCTTTCGTTGTATGTCGTCAAATTGTTTAGCTCTGCCGTTACTTCATGAAAATCAAATCCATGACGAGCCTGCTCTGAAATCACCTCAAACAGAATCTTTAGCTCCTTACCCTTGAACTCGAAGCGATCAGACAATTCTTTTTTCAGCGCCTTTTTTTCCGACTCATCAAAATGCCCATCAACCTGCGCAACCGCCGCCATCAACGTTCCAATGAGGCAAATGAAATATAACTTATCATCCGGTGAATTCATTTTAATGCCCTGCCTTGCCGTCTTCAACTCTACTTTTTTAAGAACCTTTCGCTTGAAATACTTTTCCAAATCGGGGTCCTTCTCACTCACTTTGGAAAATATAGTTTTTTCCAGTAAATTACGAATTCTCCCCAGCGATCTTCTAGTGACAGAAGATTTCTGAATCAGTTTACGAAACTGGTTCACCAACTCCTTTTCTTCATCCCCCACCCTTCTAGCCGCCTGCTCCATAGATTCCAGGGCATTCAGAATCTCTTCTTTTTCTCTTGAGGAGTCCAACTCATGAATTAACTGGTCATACAGCTCTTTTTGCTCTTTCTTTGAAACGGGAGCGGCAAGATAATGTTTTAATTCCGCAAGCTCATCTTTATCCAAATTAAATTTTCTATAAAAAGACTTAAGGATATTCAACTCAGACTGGGTCACCTCCCCGTCGGCCCAGGCAATCGTGGTTAAAACTTTAAGAAACGTAAGTTTTTTAAAATAAGACATTGTGCCTTTCCATTTAAAATAAAATGTTATACCAAGCTCACTTCACCCTGTTCAGCCATAGCTTGGGCGTACTTTTCCCTGCCGAGACACCCAGTATGTCAAGAAACCCATCACCATTGATATCGCCAAAGGTCATATTTTTTATAGGACCCGTTTCGGGAAACCGTTTGTTCGTTTCCACACTAAAATTCCATTTCCCCAACCCGACCATATAGTGCGGTCCTTTTCTACCAAGAATGATCGCATCGGGAATACCCGTTCCATTAGCATCCAGGAGGTAAACACGAAACGCAGATTCAGCAGGCAGTTCCCTGTTCGATGTTTTACGAAACCGTCCGTATCCGTCATTTTCCAGAAAATAGCATGTCTCTCCAGGATAACTTTGATAACGCTTATTAATGGTCGTGTTTATAACCAACAGGTCATTATCACCATCCTGATCAAAATCTGCCCAATCCGCATGAGTGCTTTTATCCAGAATTCTAGGAAGCAGGCTATTCGTCTTATCAACAAACTGGCCTACCCCATTATTCATCAACAACCTATTCTGCCCGTTGCCGTACATAAGAAATACATCAGGCAGACCATCTCTGTCGTAATCGGCAATACTTGTACCGACAATTCCGGCTGGTAGCATCGGCCACAAGAGAGCGGTCACATTCTTAAATTTTCCCTCGCCGTTATTGACCAGTACCTGACCCTGCCGCTTGTCAATTTTTCCGTTTCCAGTCAACACCTTTTTTCCGGTAAATATGAGGTCGAGATCCCTGTCCTGATCAACGTCGACCAGGTCAACACGATCCATACTTTCAGGAATAAAAGGTAATTCAACATTGGGTCGAGAAGAAAAATATCCCTTGCCATTGTTAAACAGAACTTTTGCCGAACCTTTTTTTGAGGAAGAAGTGATTAATATCAGATCATCCGTTCCATTTCCGCTAACATCTCCCTTAGCCAGAAAGCGAATAGCCTCATCCACCCGCTGAACCTTGCTGGCCCCCTTATTTCGCCCAATTCCTTTTTTTCCTTCATTGAAAAGAATTTTGATTCTGGCCCCATCTCCTGGCACAGAGACAAACCAAATCAGGTCGGAGCCGGGAATTCGATCCACCCTTGCGAAAGTCGCTCCCTGCAGGGAAACTTTATCGCTGGGTAGATAGTGGTGAGAGACATCCTGAAAAAATTGCAGGTCCGGGTTTTCAGCGACCCTCCGTTTTTGAGAACAGCCAATTGCAAAGCTGGAAATCAAAATAAAGTAGAGCACTTTAGTCAAACATGGAAGGTGGTAAATCGGGTTGGGAGACATCGACCTCCAATCCCTCGAAAGCGGTCATGCTCCAAGGAATAGGTTAATTTCAAGCTGAAAAAAAGGCATTATAAACAATTACCTTTGGCCGAACAACGTGATTTAACAAATGTACTGTAAAGATTTTTTATTTTTCGCGCCAGAAATACACAAGCGATTCTTTTTTTATGAAGTAGAGATAACCCCTGTCGAACAAGCATCAGATGCAGATCTGGCAAGCTCACAAGAGCTCAAACTCTCCTGACTCCACCTTCCCGGAAAGGCACGGGAAAACCCCTGTTTTAGTGCCTGTAAAACTTCTCGGTAACCCACTTCTCTACCAAGACATTCGGACAGGGTAACCACCCGGTTGTTTAATATATCCATTGATTTGAAACGAGAATCTGCCGCCTCATATTTAAACAGAGAGTTCAAGAGCGACCTGTCGCAATTAATGAGTATGGAACCATGTTGAAGAAATGCCTTCTTTGTCCGCCGCTGTGCGCTGCCCACCAGTTTGGCTCCCTGCACTTCTATCTCCCAATGATTGATACTGGATAAACACGAAGGCGAACGAGAAGAATTACGGATTTTTTCAGCCTTTCCTGCAGATGCGAGAGCCGCTTCTTGAACACCTATTATCTCAAGCCCCTCAAGTAAGGCCTGCGCAATGACCCGATAAGCTCCTAGTAAAGAAGAAGGAAAGTGAGGGTGCGGCACAGGTGCCGTAAAACTATAAGTTACTTCATGATGGTGTAATAAGGCTCTACCTCCTGTGGGCCTGCGCACTATCTGAATACCCAGTACCCGGCACCTCTCAATATCTATTTCCCTGTCAATATCCTGAGCGTACCCCACCGTCAGCGTAGGTCGTTTCCAACTGTAAAGACGCAGAGTTGGCGGAGCCTCACCCGCTTCACAAGCGGTAAGAATAGCCCTGTCTACAGCCATATTTGATATGCCATCTCCAGGACCCTCTTCAATCACTCGCCATTCAGGCATATTCGCCCCTACCTTAAACAATGGACTAACAGAGCAGACTTTTACTTTGACTCTCTCCGCTTCATCCTGATAATATTTATTCAATCAGTTGATTATAATTCCTCACAGCAACCGCCGAAAGAATCCATTCACCCGGGAAACATTGTGAATCAGCGTATTGCCAAATCACTCATCCTGATAGTTCTACTGCTTGGAGTCCCCCTTCCACTGTCAGCGCACGAAAACCTCCCGGACATTCGATTAGAGGCAAAGGAGTATCCGCACATATTAAAATGTGAAACGGCCTGTCACAAGGTTAAAAATATATCCCTGGCGAAAACACATAGAACAACGCGGCCTGAATGTCAGCAATGCCATGTTGGAATTGACAAAACCCCTGCCTCTCCATTTTTGTCGCCCGACAAAGTTTTCCTTCCAGGAACTTCAGGGCTGGTAAAAAAACCCGATCACCAGCTTGCATTTTCTACCACGAAAAACACACCCGCATCGAATGCCCCTGCCTCTACCGTAACTGCTAAAGTTCTGCAGAAGAAAACCGCAGGGGAAACAGATTCCATGGCACTGATTCCCGAAGGAGAATTTATCATGGGGTCCAACGAGAGATGGGATGATGAAGCGCCAGAATACATCGAGTCGACAAAAAAGTTTTTTATCGATCTAAAGGAAGTGAGTAACAGCGATTATGAAAAATTCACCTTGGCCACGAAACGGGAAGTTCCCTATCACTGGCCTGGTGGAAAAGTTCCAAAGAAAAAGGAAAATCACCCCGTGACTTATGTAAACTGGTACGATGCTAAAGAGTATTGCCAGTGGAAAGGCAAACGGCTTCCGACGGAACAGGAATGGGAAAAGGCCGCCCGTGGCGAAAACGGAAATATTTATCCATGGGGCAACATTTGGATGACAGACAAATCTAACCATCCCTACAAAGGTTCAACGGGTACCGAACCGGTGGGCTCCTATCCCGAGGGACGAAGCCCCTATGGGTTGTATGATATGTCTGGCAACGTGTGGGAATGGGTCGATAGCTATTACCTTCCTCATCCGGGGAACACCGTTACCCGTGGCGAATACGGCAAAGACAAAAGGGTGTTGAAAGGTGGGTCCTGGTTCGATTGTCTGTCCTACGGATGTGGTTTGAGCGCCCCAACTTTCAACCGAAGCTTCTTTACTCCTGAAGTGAAAAATAACAGCTTCGGGTTTCGCTGTGCCAAGACCCCGTGAACAAACTTAAAAGTATGAATTGACCTGCAAATCATTTGATCTAAAGATATATTCGAAAGTTCTATATGATTTCAATGCCCCCGCCATCGGCAGAAAAACCAGCATCCGAAACATGAAAAATGGTATCGAGTTTGTCATACGTAAATTCTACCACAGCAGGGGATAGCTAACCAGCTGATTTCTAAAGCCCTACTGGACAAAACATTTAAGCCGTCAAGAATCTGCACGCCAACTCTTTTTAATGCCCGACATCACTTTGAGGAACCGTTGTTTCGATCCAGAGTGGATTTGAATGATGAGAACAGGTTTTGGATAGGAGGGATTAACTTTTCTTTCAGGTCTTCGGGCACGTAATTTATCTTCTCGACTGGCCAGTCTTCGACCCGCCTTACATTCAGATTTTCTTTGGAGTAGGATTCTTGCAAAGCTTCTTCGAATCCTATAATCAATTTATTTTCCCGTACCTTGAAAAACAATTCTCGAATCAGAGCCGGATCAAACAGGCCTTCAAGAAAATGATTAACCATCTCATCAATAACAGGTTGAGAGTTCTCCTGAAAGTCGGGTGAAAAAGCATTCTCCAGAGTGCGGTAAGTGATGATCACGTCCTGCAAAAGGAACTTGATATCCTTCCAGTCGCGCTTCATGATGGGTTTTTTCTTGACGTTAAAGTTTTCCCTGAACTCTTTAACATTTCGAATAGCATCATGAATAATCGACTCTTCCCACGAAACATGGTTCCAGATGAAGAATCCGCGTAACCAGTTCACACGCTTGGATGCATCGACCATGTGCAAGGTGAGACTGGGTTTCTTACGGTTGCTGTAGGGCAGGCGCCCTCCCCACATATCCAAGTCCAGTTCCAGCCCGTACGGACGAAAAGCATTGATTATGGAAATGTAATAATAACCCACCAGGTGCTCCATATTCTCACGCTGGTCGAGCGGACTGTTCTGAGGCAAGTTAACGATACAGTAAAGTCGCCAGATTCTGCGTTGAGCCTTCCCATCGTCATCGGCTATTAGGTAAGTACCGCCCCAAACACCTGAGGTAATGGGAATATCGAGTTGGTGGTTTTCTTTCAACTGAAGGGAAACGCAACGGGCGATGTCCGCATATAATTCATTGAGATAGTACAGGTTGATCCGATCATCCTCTGTGAAAACGGGACCGGAAGCCTGGGGTATAACAGGTGGCATCATGAGACAGCAAAACCTACAAGGGCGTGATTGAAAAAGACAAGAGAAATCAGGATTTTATAATTATTTTAACCAACCGTAAAGGTTTATTCCTTAACCCGTGGCGACACTTGTCATCGGGCCGATAAATTCCTTGCCATTTGGCCTCACTCCCTCTATAAACGGAATGTAGAGGTGCCTGAAAACTTCAGCGTTAATAGAAAAACCGTACCCCGTTTTCCGGGAAGAGCTTTTAACGAACCTGGGAAAAGATATTTTGACATAGTCTTGAATATATAAAGGAGAAATAATGGCGTCGGATGATAGAGAAAAAGCGCTGGAATTAGCGTTCACACAAATAGAGAAGCAGTTTGGTAAAGGATCGATCATGAAGCTGGGGAAATCGGGTTCATTGAAAGGGATTTCCGTTATTTCAACAGGGTCGATCTCACTGGATTCTGCGCTGGGTGTGGGCGGAGTACCACGAGGCAGAATCGTTGAAATATATGGTCCGGAAGCTTCGGGAAAAACCAGTCTCACGCTCCATATCATTTCAGAGGCACAAAAATCTGGCGGAGTGGCCGCTTTTATTGATGCGGAACATGCGCTTGACCCAAAGTACGCGCAAAATCTTGGGGTAAACCTGGATGACCTTCTCCTGTCGCAACCGGACACGGGAGAGCAAACTCTGGAAATTGCCGAAGTTCTGATCCGTAGCGGAGCCGTGGATGTAATCGTAGTCGACTCGGTCGCGGCTCTCGTCCCTAAGGCGGAACTCGATGGTGACATGGGTGATTCTCACATGGGCTTACAGGCAAGGCTCATGTCTCAGGCTATGAGAAAACTCGCAGGAGTCGTCAGCAAATCGAAAGCCTGTCTCATTTTCATCAATCAGATTCGTATGAAAATTGGCGTGATGTTTGGTAGCCCGGAAACAACTACCGGAGGCAACGCGCTCAAGTTTTATTCTTCTGTACGATTGGACATACGCCGAATCGCCGCCATCAAAGATGGTGACAGTGTGGTTGGAAACCGCACAAGGGTCAAAGTAGTGAAAAACAAGGTTGCACCGCCGTTCAGAGATTGCGAATTCGATATATTATACGGTCAAGGCATCTCAAAAGCAGGGGACTTGCTTGATCTCGCCGTGACTCATGACGTAATCGCAAAAAGCGGCACCTGGTTTTCTTACAACGAAACCCGAATGGGCCAGGGCCGAGCAAACTCGCGAACATTCCTGTTGGAAAATCCTGATATCTACGAAGAAATTGAGATCAGGCTCAGGGAAAAACTGGGGCTGGCTGAGGAGTCGGGTGACAATGAAGAACCCGTGGGCGAAGAAGCAAAAAAAAGCCCTGAAAAAAAAGGAAAGAAGGGCGCGGCTTCTGCGTCCTAAAATAGCGAACACCCTATGCTCGATAAGGAAGAATCAAAAAAAGCTCGCAAAAGTGCAATTCGATACCTGGTGTACAGGGATCGCAGCCGAAACGAAATTGTCCGCCACTTGAAGGAAAAAGGTTTCTCCGAGAATTCTACGGATGAAACCATCGCCTTTCTGGAAGACAATGATTACATCAATGACCCTCGTTTTGCCATGCAATTTGGGAGGTCCCGCATCAAAAATAAAAAACTGGGGAGGCTAAGGCTGGAGCGAGAGCTGAGGGACAAGGGTCTTGAAGCTTCGATCATTGAGCAAACACTGAATACTCTCTATGAAGAATACGATGAGAGTAAACTCGCAATGGCCTGCGCCAAGAAGAAACTTGAGTCCTCCTCATCAAGCGACATCGAAAAACAGCGCGGTCAACTGGCCCGGTTTCTCGATCGAAAGGGATTCCACTCTAGCATTGTCTACCAATTGGTCACTCGCCTGGTCCCCCACGTTACACGCAACGATTTAGATCCTTCTCCCCCCCCCCCGCCAACTAAAATCAAACATCACCAAACTGTGACCTCCTGCGATCAGGATTGATAAGGGATGAATATCTTAGCGACCATTCCTTTTCCATTACAAGTTGCTACTGTTCTGTTCCTCGGCCTGATGTACGGAAGTTTCGCCAATGTATGTATCCACCGGCTCCCGAAAAAGGAGTCGGTCGTTTCACCACGTTCCCATTGCCCCTCGTGCAACACTCAGATTGCCGCGTGGGACAACATTCCCGTTTTCAGTTATCTTCTGCTCAAAGGAAAATGCAGGCAATGCGCCACCTCAATCTCCATCATTTACCCAATCATCGAGGCGGTAACAGCTCTTTTGATACTTGCTGGATTCATTAAATTTGGCGTATCATGGAAATTCGTTATCTTTTGTTTTGTCGGCCCGGCTCTTGTAATCATCACCGCAATCGATATCGAACACAAGGTCATCCCGGATATTATCACTCTTCCTGGAACTATTTTCGGGCTGGTGGCAGGAAGCTATCTGGTAGGGTTTAAAGATTCAGCGTTCGGTCTGTTTGTGGGAGGCGGTACGTTTTTGCTTATTTCGGAAATTTATTACCGGATTCGGGGCAATGTCGGGATGGGTGGAGGAGATATCAAGTTTATCGCCGCCGCCGGAGCGTTACTCGGTTGGCAACAAGTTTTTCTGATCATCTTTCTGAGCGCTTTTATGGGATCGGTGGTCGGAGTGGCCGGACTGGCGAAAAAAAGATTGAGCGCCCTGAGTCAGATCCCTTTCGGACCTTTCCTGGCGGGGGGAACACTGGTGGCGTACTTTTCTGGAGAACGCCTCATTCATATGTATATCATGTCAGTAACAGGAGGCTATTGAATTTCACCTGCAGGAATGGTGAAATAACACCAAAGGTATATTCAAAACTCCACATCATAAACGTTCAACGGGAATTCATATTATGGAAGAAAAGGAAGACAACGAGCCGCAAGCTGGGAACAAAGAATCCAATGTCGAAGATTCTTCCAATGACAAAATCCAGTCGTTGATCCAAAAAATAAATAACTTATCCGCCGAGTTGGAAGTGGCGAAGAAAAATGTCCTGAAAAATAAAAATGAACACGCCACTTTGAAAGTTCTGTTTTATACGGGACTGGTGGTTTTGCTGGCTGGTTTTATCTATTCGAATTACGTTCTTCAACGTGCTCATATGAGAAGTATGGAAAGAAACATCATTTCCGCAGAACAGCGCGTGTCGCTGGAAATGAACAGCATCAAAATGGAATTCGAAAAGGAAGTCAAGGGTTTGCACAAACAGTTGAAATCCGTTTACGGGACAGATATTTTTACGACTCTAGACCGTATGGATTTAGCGATTTCACAAATTCACCCGAAGAAAGAACAAACCGCCATGCTCATCAACCGAGTCCGCTTGCATGCTGATGAGTTTAGCCGGGCGTTGAAGGATCAGGCAAATCGCTCAAAAATAAAAACAACTCCTTAAAAAAATAAACAGTTATAAGAAATCCACCCACTTCGTGGGGCCGTGTAAAACCTGGAAAGACAAACTAAAAGAAAACATTGAACAACTCACCGAATAACTGCGCGAAAGCACGGTCGTTACCTGAGTTCAAGTAGTTTGACAGAGCTTAATTCACTGCGAAGATATGATCAATTTCTTCTTTATGCTTTGAGTCCAACTGCCAACCGAGAGCTTCAGTGTTTTCTTCCATCTGCTTCTCATTCTTGACCCCCAAAAGCGCAGTGGTCAAATGCGGTTGTGAGACGATCCAATTGATCGCCATTTGCGCACAAGTTTTTCCCATGGACTCACCTATCGCTTTAAGCCGTGCCACTTTCTCCATATTTTTCTCAAATTGCGGTCCCGAAAAACACCCGATAATTCCTTTACCACGCCAGTCCTCGAACTTCGCATCTTTGTCGTACTTGCCAGTGAGCAACCCTGATGCAAGCGGACTGTAGGCAATAATCCCTATCTGGTTTTCTTTGCAATAGAGGACAATGTCTTTTTCAATAGACCTATTGAGCAAACTGTAATCGGGTTGCAGGGAAACTATCTTTCCGGATTTCATGATATCTTTCATCTGCTCAGTGGAGTAATTGCTCACCCCGATGGCCTTTATCTTTCCCTGCCTTTGAATTTCCAGCAAGGTTTCCATGGTCTCATCTTGTGATGTTTCAACATCGGGCCAGTGAACCTGATAAAGATCTATATAGTCTGTATCGAGACGTTTTAAGCTCTGATCGATTTCTTCCAGAATAGATTTTCGGGTCGCGTTTTTTGTAATAGCACCCAATGATTTTTTCTCCCAACGCAAACCACACTTGGTCGCGTATATCACTTTATCCCGAACGGGCTTCAATGTCTTTCCTATCAGCTCTTCAGAGTGACCGAATCCATAAACCGGGGCCGTATCAAAAAAGTTAATTCCCAACTCATAGGATTTCATAATAGCCCGCATTGAGCGGGTATGTCCTTCGTTGGACCAGAAAGGCGCTCCACCAATACCCCATGCACCAAACCCGATAACCGAAACCTTCAGGCCGCTGTCACCCAGCACTCTATATTCCATAACTCACCTTTCACAAATATGCGAAACTCTGCATGATCGGTTGACAATTGCTTCCGTGAAAAATACCATGAACGATACAGTTTTTATAGATCAAATCCCTCTCTACTCCACATTCTGGTATTTATGAAATCACTTTTACGCGTTCTCGGTTATCTCAAACCCTATAAAAAAGGCGCTCTACTCACTCTCGGCTTCGCGATACTGACCACTCTGCTTGATCTTGTCCCGCCCTGGCTGATTAAAGTAATTGTCGATCGACTGGTTGACGACAATGGAACGAGCTTGGTCTATTGGGCGGTGGCAGGACTGATCGGTGTTTATTTCGCCCGCAATTTATTCAACCACAAGCGAATTATGCTCAACAACCGGGTAGAGCAAAACGTGGTTTTTGATATGCGCTCAGAGGTGTACAAGGCTTTGCATCGGTTATCAATCAATTTCTTTGAAAACCGGTCCACCGGCGAACTCATGTCACGAGTCAATGACGATGTGAATTATGTTGAGCGAATATTTATTGATGGCGTCGAACAAGTTGTCACCGCGACTTTAACTCTGGTCGGTATCACTGTAATCCTCTTCTATCTACACTGGCAACTGGCCCTGGCCGCCCTGCTCCCGATTCCCCTTCTTATTTGGGGAGCCTGTGTATACACAGGAAAAGCTCACAGCCTGTATCACACGGTGCGAAAGCGTGCCGCTAAAATGAATGCCCGACTTCAGGATTCTCTTTCGGGTATTCGCGAGACATTTGCCTTTAATCGGGAACTACATGAGATATCCCGTTTCGAAAAGAAAAGCAGGGATTACTGCGACGGCACATTGGATGTCATGCGGCTGTGGGCTATTTATTCTCCAACCATGATGTTCCTCGGTTCGCTGGGGACCGCATTTATTTTGCTGTACGGAATCGGACTGGTACGTGCTGATGAAATAACCATCGGGGCTTTAGTCGCATTTATCGGCTACTTGGCATTGTTTTATACGCCGATTAATCAACTTCATTCTGTCAACCACATGCTTCAACACGCGCTGGCTTCCGGAGAACGTTTGTTCGAAATCATCGACCGCGAACCCGATGTTAAAGAAATCCCAAACGCTATATTACCTGGCACTAACATGCGAGGCGAAATCGAATTCCAGGGAGTGAGCTTCGCTTATGTGAAGGGCAAGCCCGCCTTAGATAACCTTTCATTCAAAATTCAACCGGGGGAAAAGATAGCGCTTGTAGGGCATACAGGGAGCGGCAAATCTACTCTGATGAAACTTTTGCTCCGCTTTTATGATATCGACTCCGGTCGAATAAGCATAGACGGTCTCAGTGTAAGCGATCTCAAAATATCCTATCTGCGTGAACAAATAGGGATGGTTTCCCAGGACCCCTTCCTGTTCAATGGTACCGTCGCCGAAAATATTCTTTACGGAAATGTAGAAGCCAGCCCGGAGGAGATGGGAAAAGCGGCACTGGCGGCACACGCCGATGACTTCATAACAAAGCTTCCAAATGGATATGACACTTTGGTGGGAGAACGCGGAGTAAAACTATCCGGCGGAGAAAAACACCGTATTGCTATCGCTCGTACTTTTTTGAAAAACCCGCCAATACTTATCCTTGACGAGGCGACCGCTTCGGTCGACACCGAAACGGAAACAAAAATTAAAGATGCCCTGATACACCTGATGGCAGGACGCACAACCATTGTGATAGCACACCGCCTGTCAACACTGGAAGGAGCCAACCGCATTCTGGTGATGAAGTCTGGCAAGCTGGTAGATTCTGGAACGCACGACACAATGATCAACGCAGAAACAGAATATGCCCAACTCTTCCGCAGTCAAATGCATTTATGATTGGAGGAAACTTCAATCAGGTAGTGATCTCGAAACCAATCTCGCCTAATTTCCTGAATTTTTCATGGCGTTTTTCAATCAGTTTTTCAGGCGCGAGGTGAGAAACAAGATGCAGGTTTTTACGCAATGCTTTCTTAAGCAAGATGGCAACGCGCTTGTGGTGTCGGTGTGCTCCACCCAGAGGTTCCCGGACAATCTCATCAACTATGCCAAGCCTCAAAAGATCTGGAGCTGTCAGGTTCAACGCATCCGCCGCCTGAACAACCTTGTCCTTATCACCCCATAAAATAGAGGCGCAACCTTCGGGCGATATCACAGAGTAGACCGAATGTTCGAGGATCAAAATTCGATCGCCTACACCGACGGCAAGGGCACCCCCGGAGCCACCTTCGCCAATCACCGTCACGATGATGGGCACATCTATCTCTATCATTTCGAACAGGTTTTTCGCAATGGCCTCTGACTGCCCCTTCTCTTCAGCATCGATTCCTGGATAGGCACCGGGCGTATCAATCAGGTTGATAATGGGAATCCTGAATTTCTGCGCCAGCTTCATCAGGCGCAAGGCTTTGCGATATCCTGCGGGTTGGGACATGCCAAAGTTACGGCGTATTTTTTCCTGGGTCTCCCGCCCTTTCTGATGCCCAATAACGAGAACTGACTGCTCATCGAACTTGGCTAAACCACCGACAATTGAGGGACCATAGCCGCCATGTCTATCTCCATGAAGCTCAATGAAGTCGGTAAACATATACTTGATATAATCAAGCGTGTAAGGTCGATCCGGGTGCCGAGCCACCTGCGTCTTCTGCCAGCCAGTGAGATTCGAATAAACGTCGTGCTTCATGCGCCGGACTTTTTTATGGAGGCCGACTATCTCATGGGTGATGTCACCCACACTATCGTACATATGTGAAAGAGAAACCAATTCGCGTATCTGGTTCTCCAGCGCGAATATTTCCCTTTCAAACTCCAGAATTTGAACCATGTTAAAAACCTATCTCAAAAGAAACGATACTTTAGTAATTTTCAAGAGCATCCTATCACAAAAATCAGAATTTTCTGTCAATAGAACCCAAAAACAGGATGCGTGAGGTTCTTTAAAACTAGTGATTCTTTTATTGCTTTAGCCCCATCAATGCCTACGCGATTCTGGCCCAGCCTTAAAGATTCGAGGTTGGATAGATTGGATGAATTTGCTATGGCACGGGCACCCTCATCGCCGATAGAATTGAAATTCAAATTCAGCTTTTTTAATTGGCTAAGAATCCGGGAATCCGCCAACGCATCAGCTCCCAGGTCGGTGATCATATTATTGGAAAGGTTGAGCGCTCGCAATCCCTTCAACTTATCCGAACTGGCGATAGAAATGACAGAACGATCCGTCAAGTTACTCTCACTGAGATCCAGAGCCTCCAGTTTTATAACATGAGCAAACTCCAAGAGCGCCTCGACTTCCAGATCTCCATTTATCAGATCGCCCACCTCGTCCATACGTCCTTTTTCATACAGTTTCCTGATATCGTGCCTGATCTTGAATTTCTGCAGTGCCTTATTCCCTTTTTTATCCAATCGATTGTATGCCAGCCCGATTTTTTTTAGTCGTTCCAAACGGGAGGACTCTACCAGACTAACCGCTCCCTCATCGCCAACCTCGTTAAAGTTCAGATTAACCTCCAGCAAATTGGACAAAATGCCGGACTTCGCAATGGCTCTGGCTCCATCATCTGTTATCTTATTTCTATACAGGTTCAGGATACGCAGGTTTTTAAATGTTTCAGATGAAGCAATAATTTTTGCGCCCTGATCTGTGATATGGTTATTTTCCAGATAAATCGCCGTCAACTGCGTCAGGTTTTTTGAATCCGCCAAAGCACGCACTCCTTCATCCCCAACATTCCCTTTATAAATGATGAGCGTTTCTACATTTTTCAATAACGGTGACTCAGCGAGAACTTTCGCTCCTTTATCCCCTATCATTTTCTCATTCAGTCTGAGGATACGATCATTCCGCTTGAGCTTTCGCGCAATATATTTTTCCAGTTGATCGCCTGTCATTGGAGCGGTCGAGGCCGCGACAAGACTTATATAAAAAAAAGGTAGCCACAGGGCCACCCATCTATTAACTAACATAAAAATCCATTCATCGTTAATTCAGAATAAAGCTACAACCCGCGACTCTATACTACTCCTCGCCCTTCTTTTTTTCAATGTCGCTCAGACGGCTTTCAAGATTACGTATTTTACGGACCAGATCGGGAAGTTTGGGCAAAACCGTGACGCTCCGCTTCCAGACATTCAAGGGAACGGCTGGGCCGCCCCCATAAACACTGTGACCTTTAAGATCGCTAAAAACAGCAGACCTTGCAACAACGGTCACCTGATCGCCTATTTTAACATGATCGGAAACACCCACCTGCCCTGCCAGAATAACATGATGCCCAAGCTCGCAACTTCCCGCAATTCCCGCTTGCGCAACCAGAATACTATGCTCGCCGATGGTGCAATTATGTGCCACCTGCACCAGGTTATCGATTTTCGTTCCTTCCTTGACCAGAGTCGTTCCCATAGCCGCACTATCTATACATGAATTGGCACCCACTTCCACATTATCCTCAATCACAACATTTCCAATCTGGTTAACCTTGACATGCCTTCCTTGTTCATCAATGGTATAGCCGAAACCATCAGCCCCCACCACCACTCCGGCATGAAGAGTAACCTGATTGCCGATAATTGAGTTGCGGTACAGTGTCACGTTGGAGTGAATCACCGTATTTTTCCCAAGCGTACAATCGTCGCTAATCACCGATCCTGAGTGAATCACCGTATCATCACCAATCTCAACATTGTTTCCCACGCACACCAGCGGAGACAAAGTGACCCTCTTTCCCAGCACCACATTTTCTCCAAGAATAACCGAGGAATGAATTCCCGGCTGGGGTCTCGCTTGAGGATGAAAATGATCCAGCAGACGAGCAAACGCCAGCATAGGTCCCGGTGTGATGACCTGACTCATATCCACCTCCTGCTCACTAGTCACCAGAACAGCAGAAGCTCTTGACTGCTTAAGTTTGTTGAGGAATTTTTTACCTGTTAAAAAGGTGAGATGTCCTTTTTCGGCAGCTTCAATACTCCGCACATCGGTGATTTCTATTGAAGCGTCCCCGATCACCTTTCCGCCGACCTTTTCTGCGATATCACCCAGGTTCATAATTTTGCCTTTCAAAATATTTCGTTAACTTTCGTTTCCTACCTGGCAGGAATATCTTATCTGTCAAATGATAAGACTCTTTTCTACCGGATTGATCAATCCACCCGAGAGTTCCATGACTCGGTCCATTTTCGATGCAATTCGCTGGCTGTGCGTCACAACCACAACTGTTTGTCCCAGTTCACTATTGAGCGACTGGATCAGTTCTATCAAAGAGTCACTGGCCTTATTGTCCAGGTTTCCTGTCGGTTCATCCGCTAGCAAAAGGCCTGGCTTATTGATAAGCCCTCTCGCCAGGGCAACACGCTGGCTTTCGCCCCCTGAAAGCTCGCCCGGTTTATGTTGCAGACGATCCTTGAGTCCCATCTGAACCAAAAGCTGTTCCGCCAGTTCACGAGCCTCTTTTTCCTCAACTCTTCCGATCAGCGCGGGAAACATCGCGTTTTCCAGCGCAGTGAAGTCTGACAATAAATTGAAAAACTGGAACACGAAACCGACTCTCTGGTTACGGAAATTTTCCAGATATCCGTTTCCTTTGACGCAAATATCTTCGCCTTGAAACAATACTTTCCCGGACTCTGGTCGGTCCAGTCCACCCAGAACATGCAGTAAAGTGCTTTTCCCAACGCCCGAGGCTCCTATAATGCCAAGCATCTCACCGGCCTTCAATTTAAGGTGGGTTCCCGAGAGTACATTAAGAACCTGCTTTGACGTCTTGTAGCTTTTGTGCAAATTCACCGCCTCGAGCAAACAAGGTGCCGTCAATCCCTGTGAGTTGGAATCATTCATAGCGCAAACCGTCCACCGGGTCGAGTCTCGAGGCTCTCCAGGCTGGATAAAGCGACGCGACAAAACAGATCACAATGGAAAAAATAATAATCAAAAAAGAATCCATATACTGAATTTCAGAGGGCAAACGGTCAAGATAATAAACATCACTCGGAAACGCGACAATCCCAAATAGAGATTCTATAAACCCGACTATTTCATTCAAGTTGGGAACAATGGTGAACCCTGCCGCGCACCCCAGCAGGGTCCCGACAACGCCAATAACCAATCCCTGATAACTGAAAATTTTCATAATACTGCCGCGACTGGCTCCCATGGACTTTAGAACTGCGATTTCCTTGGTTTTTTCCATGACCAGCATGAACAAAGTACTGATAATATTAAACGCCGCCACAAAAATAATAAGAATAAGAATGATGAACATGACAACCTTTTCCAGTTGGAGCGCGGAAAACAGATTTTTATTCATACGCATCCAGTCACGGACAAAAAAAGGGAAACCCAGTTTTTCCTGGAGGACCGAAGCAATCACCCCCGCCTGTTCAATATCAGAAACTCGTATTTCAATTCCTGAAACGCCATCCTTCATCGAAAAAAACTTTTGTGCCGACTCCAGAGAAATAAACGACAGGTTGGCATCGTACTCATACATTCCGGATTCAAAAACACCAACTACTTTGAACAGCTTCATTCTTGGGATGAGACCCACCGGAGTTATGCGTGAAACGGGTGAAACCATAGACACCACATCGCCTTTCACAACTCCCATCCTGCGTGAAAGTTCTTTTCCTAAAATCAGCCCATCGCGCTTGATCTTTCCCACAGGTTTGCCATCTTTAATGAGACGCGGTTCATTTTTCAAATCCAAAACCGTTCCCGCAATCATATTTTTTGCAAGGTCGGAAACCGTCCCCTTTGCCCCAGGATCAATTCCCCGCACAACAATTCCCGAAACCCGGTCACCATGAATCAACATCACCTGATTCATAATAAACGGCGCCGCCGCTGTGACCCCATCCACCCCGCGAACCTGCTCAAGAATATTCTGATAATCTTCCACCATGGTCCGGTTAACATTGGTCACGACCACATGGGAGTTGGTTCCCAGAATTTTGTCACGCAGGTCCTTGCCAAACCCCGACATGACAGCGATCACCACTATAAGCGCCATGACGCCCAGGCCCACACCAGCCATGGAAATCCATGTATTGAGCGAAATAAATTTCTGAGATTTTTTTGCGCTAAGGTGGCGGATGCTGACGAAAAATTCGTATGACATGACGGAAGAATCGAAAATTTGAAAATCGTGAAGGACTCGCGAACCCTTTTCAGGACAATTCCTGTGGATTCGGAACGGGCGATATTATCCTACCCGTATTGTGCACGGTCAGGATTCTTTTTTCAACTGCGGGAACAGGATCACGTCCCTGATCGACTGCGAATTAGTGAGTAGCATAACCAGACGATCAATTCCTACCCCCTCCCCGGCTGTTGGCGGCAATCCATACTCCAAAGCACGGATAAAATCCAGATCCATCATGTGAGCTTCATCATCGCCCGCATGGCGTTCGGAAACCTGTTCCTCGAACCTTTGCTTCTGGTCAACAGGATCATTCAACTCGGTATAAGCGTTGGCTATCTCCTTACCGCCAACAAACAACTCGAAGCGTTCAACCAGCTCTGGGTTGTCCTCTTTCTTCTTTGACAACGGAGAAAGAGCCAACGGATAGTCTGTTATGTAGACAGGTTGGATCAAATTGGGCTCGACGAAATGGTCGAACAGTTTTCCAAGCACCTTCGCGTGACTGTCTTTCTTTTCCAAAGCTACTTTGTGCTCAAGGGCAAATGCGACCGCTTTTTGAGGATCGTCTATATTTCCTTCAGGTATCTTTCCAATTTCGATCAAAGATTGTTTAAATGTCTTTCGTGCGAAAGGCTGGGAAAAATCTATCGTTTCATCTCGAGTGTCATCATCTTTACCACAGGTGAGAGTGAACGTCATCGTGCCAAACACGGTCTGGCAAATATGGCGGAACAATTCTTCAGTCAACCCCATAAGATCATTATAGTCGGCGTAGGCCGTATAAAACTCGACCATAGTAAATTCTGGATTATGCTCGGTAGAAATGCCCTCATTACGGAAATTTCTATTGATCTCATAAACCCGCTCGATCCCACCCACGACCAACCGCTTGAGATATAACTCCGGAGCCACTCGCAGAAACAGGTCCATATCCAGAGCATTGTGATGCGTCTCGAAAGGTTTTGCTGTCGCGCCGCCCGCTATAGACTGCATCATCGGTGTCTCCACTTCCAGGTAATCCCTCTGGTTGAGAAACTCGCGAAGCGCCTGAATAATTCTGCTCCGATAAACGAAGATATCCTTCACCTCTGGATTGACAATGAGGTCAACATATCGTTGCCGATACCTGAGCTCAACATCCTTCAATCCGTGCCACTTTTCAGGAAGCGGCAGGAGTGACTTTGACAGCAAGGTGACTTTCGTTGCGAATATTGTTAACTCACCGGTTTTAGTTTTTGAGAGTTTCCCTTCAACGCCAATGAAATCTCCAATATCATAAATCCCGAAAGCCTCGTAGCTTTCTTCACCGATTCCATCTTTACGAATATAAACCTGAATTTGCCCGGCCCGGTCTTTGATATGGCAAAAGGTCGTTTTACCGTGTCCGCGCCTCGTCATCATGCGCCCAGCCACCAGACAATCCAGGCCAGTCTCCTCCAGCTCTTCTTTGGTTTTTTCAGAAAACTCGCTGATCAGCGAACCGATATCATTTTTAACTTTGAACCGGTTAATGTAGGGATTGATCCCCTTTTCACGAAGTTGGTCGAGCTTGTCTCTTCGCAGTTTTATTAAATCACTAGATTCTTCCATGGAGTCCATACAGTCAATGATTAAAGTTGGTAGGGCATTCCCTGCTATTATATTAAGATCTTTCACCCTTGCGGATTTGAATTCGCTTGATGCTCTCGGCCTTTCCCGTTTCCTTGTTGATAGCGATAACGGCTCCGTTGACCTGGCCCTCGCCACCCGCTGTTTCAAAACGTTTCGGCAAGCACGTGCGGAACCTGCTGATCGAAGCCTCCGTCTTTACCCCAATGACAGAATCGGTCGGCCCGGTCATACCCGCGTCTGTCAGGTAAGCCGTCCCGTTTGGAAGAATCACTTCATCCGCAGTTTGAACATGAGTATGCGTACCAACCACAGCACTCACCTGACCATCGAGATAACGTCCCAGCGCCATCTTTTCCGAAGTGACCTCAGCGTGCATATCTACGAATATGATGTTCGTTTTCTCACGCAGACGCTCGACCTCTTCATCAGCCCTTTTGAAAGGACAGTCTATCGAGTCAATGAACACCCGCCCCATAAGATTGAGGATACCAACGCTTGTTCCATCTTCCAGTTCATGAAGATATTGGCCCACTCCCGGCGTCTCAGCAGGAAAATTGGCCGGCCTCAAAATACGAGGTTCCTTAGCAAGGTGATCTATGATTTCTCGTTTATCAAAAATGTGATTGCCCGATGTCAGGGCGTGAAATCCAAGACCGAACAGATCGTCCGCTACTTGGCGAGTCAAGCCGAACCCACCAGCCGCATTTTCGGCGTTACCGATACAAACGTGGATCGAATGTTCTTCAATCAATCCAGAGAGAGTTTTGCCCAACGCACTGCGTCCGGGCTTCCCTACTATATCACCGATAAAAAGTACATTAAGCATAAAAGAATGTCAGCGAGCAACCTCAACAAACCGGGTTTCTCTAACAACGGTGATTTTAATTTCTCCTGGATACGTTACTTCTTTTTCTATACGCTTGGCAACATCCTTAGCCAGCATATTCGCCTCGTTGTCAGTGGTTCCATCGGGAACGACGATGATGCGAACTTCACGACCCGCCTGAATCGCAAAGGTTTTCTCAACCCCCTTGAAGGAGTCGCCAATTTCTTCCAGCCTGGTCATACGCTTCACATAAGTTTCCAGCATTTCGCGTCGCGCCCCGGGGCGGGATGCAGAAATAGTGTCTCCCGCTATCACCAGAACGGCGTATATGGATTCCGGTTCCACATCCTCATGGTGTGCCGCAATCGCGTTGACCACATATTTATGTTCATTGAACCTGTTAGCCACATCCACACCCAACTGAGTATGCGTTCCATCCGTTTGACGATCAACAGACTTGCCAATGTCGTGCAGAAGACCGGCACGCTTGGCAAGCTGAACATCGAGCCCTAGTTCTGCCGCCATGTATCCACACACCTTTGCCACTTCCTTTACATGTTCGAGAACATTTTGCGTGTAACTGGTCCTGTATTTGAGACGACCCAGCATATGGGCCAGTTCGGGATTGACATTATCCATTTCAAGCTCGACAATCGCTTGCTCACCCGCCTGTTTGATCTGTTGCTCGACTTCCTTGCGGCATTTACTCACAACATCCTCGATCCGCCCCGGATGAATACGCCCATCAAGCGTCAGCTTTTCCAAAGCCCTGCGGGCAACTTCGCGACGTATCGGATCGAAACCGGACAACACGACCGCTCCCGGAGTGTCATCAATAATCAGATCAATTCCTGTAGCCTGCTCCAGGGCGCGGATATTTCTTCCTTCGCGTCCGATAATGCGCCCCTTGATCGAATCGTCAGGAAGCTCGACAACGGAGATGGTACTTTCTGCCACACTGTCTGAAGCAAGTCTCTGCACCGCCATAGTGATGATTTTTCT
The DNA here is from genome assembly GCA_913045445.1 of uncultured Nitrospina sp. Taxonomy (GTDB): domain Bacteria; phylum Nitrospinota; class Nitrospinia; order Nitrospinales; family VA-1; genus Nitromaritima. The sequence goes on from CAJWQP010000003.1 coordinate 60,334, forward strand.
CGCTTCATCCTCAGCGTTATTTTTAGCAAATTCCTCAATTTTTTTAACTTCCTTTGCCGCGTCCATGCGAGCCACATCAATGACTTTTTTTCTGATTTCCTCCTTGGCTTCTTCGGCAGTAAAGGAACTGATACTTTCCAGCTTTACCATTTCCTGCTTAACCAACTCATCATAACGTGCCTGTTCTTCCTGACTCGACTGTCTGGTTTTCTCTGCAACTTCCATCTTTCGCGCCAATTCTTTTTCAAGGTCTCGCGCCTTCTCAGATGAAAGCCTCAAGTCGTCTTCCCTTTTATGTGTTATCCGTTCATGCTCCCGCACCTCTTCCCATTTATCCTGAACCTCTTTTTCAATTTTGGTCTTGGTGACAAGAGCTTGCTCTTTGGCTTCAACAGCGGCGGCCTTTAGTCTGCTTTGAGCTTCCTGTTCTGCTTCCTCAACAATCTTTACCTTTTTCGCTTCAGCTTCCTTTATCTGGTATTGACTGATCACCTTGCGCAGGAAATATCCTATGAAATACCCGATCACCACGGCCAGAAACATCCCGATGAGCAGGGTAGAAAAATTGAATTTAACGGCAAATATATGCATTTTTGCTACCTCTATATAAATTAAGCCTCAATGCCTTACACGTTCCGGCATCTCAGCGTTTGGGTTTCTGTAACCACAAATTGAACCGGCTCATCTAATTCTGAATGCGGAACCAAATCCAATATTTGCAAATCATATCCGACCCCAATCCTGATACTGTCACTGGAAACTTCCTTTAACAGTTTATCGTAATACCCGCCACCGTAACCGATGCGGTTTCCGCAAGCATCAAATGCCAATCCGGGCGCAACAACCAAGCCGATACGGGAGGGAGAAACAATCTCACGAACTTCAGGAGCCGGCTCCCTGATGCCGTGCTTCCCGATGACAAACTTTATATTCAGCGAGGGAATTTGCGCCACCTGCAAGCACTCTTCCCTGACATTGACCAAAGGGACGAAAACTTCCTTCCCCAAACGAAAAGCCTCCAGGATCATCGCTTCTGTCTGAACCTCATGCGGCAGAGAAAGAAAGAAAAAAACTGATTTAGATTTTTTAAACGCATCCAACCCAAGCAAGCGCTGGGTTATGCTCAGGCTTTTCTCATTCCGTCTGACATCGCCAAGCGCTTCGCGTTTCCGAATGATTGTTTTTCGGATCGCTGTTTTGGCCTTGCACACCGATTCTGAAGAAATCGTTGGCTCCATCGCTGGCTCCCGGCGGGAAGACAGGTTCGATTCCCGCACTCAAATTAACCCTCTATTTGAGCAAATGGGCTAAAATTAAAACAAACTTGGTCAAATTTTTGAAGGAAATGAGGCGAATCAACTATCCGCAGGCTCAACCGCTGGTAGAAGCAATCAAACTGGGGTGTGGGAACATTGCAACGGAATGAAAAATCCGGTAAAGAACATCCGTAGAAACCACGTCTCTACAGTAAAAAAAAGACCGTTTTATCGTAACAAACAAAACCATACCCTTCGTTTCGTTTGGAATCATCTCGATTACAGGTCTGGCCGCAATCACCCCCCAGGCAAACTCAGCCACAAAAACCTTGCAAACTCACGCCATCATTTTTCTTCAGTAAAAATACTAAAACCTCTTGCTGTCTCCCTCCACTTGCGCTCGCACTCAGCGCTCATTTCCGAGACTCACTTCAAAAACATATTCATTAACTCCCCCGCAATGCCGTGCAAAAATATTTTTTTGAACCTGTCAAGGACAGGTGGGGAATCTGTATACCGCTTCAGGCTTCCTTCCGGAGAAGGCATGCACACCACGGCAGAAGGTCATCCCCGTTTGCAAAATGTTGGCTCAAAAAATACAACTTTTACACGTACAAAACAGGGAAGCAAAAATCATAGCTTCCGTGCGTATACTAGCATAAAGGGTCAGCGCTAACAAGGCTAACCGCCAAAAACTCCTTTACTTTTAATAGCTTCCAGCGACTCCTCAAGCTTCAGAATCATGCCCTCGATGCGCTGGCCCTGCTGATCGTTACCCTCTTGCGCGCCTTGCTTCAACTCCATCAATTCATGTCCTAGATTGAGCGCAGTCAACACCGCGACATCCACAGTAGTGGACGACTTCCCCTTAACGCCAGAAAGCTCCTTCATTTTAGCGTCTACCATTGCCGCCACCTCTTGAATATCCACTGTGGAGGAAACCGGCTTGACTTTATAAGTTTTACCGTAAATTTTAATTTCACTCGGTGCCATAATCAGACGAAATCCATTTTTTCGATTTTTTGCAAGACATTCTGAACTTTGAGGCGCACCTCAGACCGATCTTTTTCCAGCTTCCGATGCGAGACTTCCAACTGCTTTAATTTTTCCAAAGAATCCTTATCTTTTGCATTTTCTTTTAACGCTGTTTCCTTTTCCTTTTTCAACTCTTGCACCCTTTGCTCCAAACGAATATTTTCCGTCTGAAGAGCATTCAACCCTTCCACTGCAGAGGCGACCAGTTTTTCCAGTTTTTTAATTTTATCAACAGACATTGATAGAACCTGAGGCAATAACATTAACGATAAACCGGATAAAGCAACTTCTCATATGGAGACTAGCACCGGGCAAGGCGGGGTGTCAATCGACAATAGCCCAATCAAAAAAGGGGCAACAAGCCCTGGCAAATCAATCCCTTAAAGTCGCGCCGAGCTGACTGGACAGGGTCTCCACAATTTTTGCAAAGACAGGGTTGACCTCATCATCTGTCAGGGTCCTGTCTGCCGATTGAAACGTCAAGGCATAGGTGAGACTCTTTTTACCTTCCTGAATTTTCTTTCCGTCAAAATGATCGTACAGCTCTACTTTTCTCAGCAATGGCTCCCCCACCTGACTGATTCTGGCGGACACTTCTCCCGAAGCTATCTTCTTGTCAATCAATATGGATATATCCCGGTAAGTTTCTGGAAACTTGGGGAGAGGAACGAAACGAACCGGTTCGGGTAAAGCGCCTACCAACTTATCAAAATCCAATTCGAACACCACACAATGCCGGGGCAATTCGTATTGCCGAACGACACCGGGGGACAATTCACCAAAATACCCACAAACCTGATCACCCGCTAAAAGCTCGACACTCTTACCCGGCAACATATAAAGCTGGCTCACCACAGGCCTCTCCGCAAGCTTTAGTTTCATTTGCCCGGTCACAGAATCCAGAATTCCCCGCAAATCAAAATAGTCGTAACTCTTTCCGGTTTGTTTCCACACATTATTTTCATAGATACCCGTAGCCAATGCGGCAAGAACCGTTTTTTCCTCACGCCCTCCCTGCTTACCACGCATGAAAATATTACCAAACTCGAAAATCTTCACCTGCTTTTGCCCCTTACTCAAGTTCCTTATCACCGACTGGATTAATCCGGGAACCAGACTTGGGCGCATGATCCCCATATCCGAGCTGATCGGGTTGCTCAAGGAGATGATATTCGCTTCGGGTGAAGATGAAAGTGCAGACTGAAATTGCGCGGCACTTCCCGCGTCAATAAAACTGTATGTGAGGACCTCTGAAAAACCGATATGACTCAAAGTGTCTTTCACACATCGAACCGCCGACTGTTTCTGCGTAAAACGAACCGGACTGATCCGTGCCGAAGGACTGGTCACTTCAATTTGGTCGAATCCATGCAAGCGAGCCACTTCCTCAATCAAGTCTATTTCCCTGGCAAGAACCGGGCGAAAGGTAGGTATCTCCACGCTAAAAGCTTCCCCTTCCTCCGATTTTGAAGCCTTCATCCCCAAACGAGACAGGTAATCTTCTATCTGTCCGCTGGAAAGCGGGCAACCGAGAACCTGATTCACACGCGCAACCCTCAGCGACACCTTTTTGCCCGGCAGGGGCGATGGATACGCATCCACTCTTCCCTTGCGAATAGTCCCACCCGCCAGTTCCTGAATAAGAAGGGCCGCCCTCGCTTGAGCTTTTACCACACCTTCAATGTCCACCTCTCTTTCAAATCGAATTGAGGAGTCGGACCGCAAACCATACTTCTTTGATCCTTTACGCACCGTTGCCGAATCAAAACTGGCACTTTCCAGCACAATGTGGCGGGTAGATTCTGTAACCTGACTGTTAGCGCCCCCCATGATTCCTGCAAGGGCAACCGGCTTGCTGGCATCAGCGATCACCAGAGCATCTTCTCCCAGTTTGAGTTCGGTTCCATCCAGACTCGTGAATGCTTCATTTTTCGCGGCACGGCGCACCACAATGCGGGAGTTTTCCAGCAAATCACGATCGAACGTATGCAACGGCTGACCGTATTCCATAAGAACAAAATTGGTAATATCAACAATATTGTTTATCGGCCGAAGCCCTATCGCGGTGAGTCGATCCACCAGCCACTTTGGTGATGGCCCCGGTTTAACATTTTCAACCACCATCCCGGAATAGCGAAAACACAATTCAGGCTCGCAGTTCTCAACGGTGAGTTCTCCTTCTACCGACTCAGCCCCCCAAACCTTTTCCAACTCAGTGCCGTGATCGGGAAACTTAAACGGCTTGCCAAGAAGCGCGGCCACCTCCCGAGCGACCCCTAAATAACTCAGGCAATACCCACGGTTGGGAGTTACATTCAGTTCCAGTACTTCCGATTTCGTACCGTCACCCAACGTCACTGTTTCCTGCGCTTCGATTTCGAGCCCAGCCATCGTTAGCAAATGCCCGACTTCTCCGGCACTCACATCGACATCGACATATTCTTTTAACCAGTCCAATTGGATTTTCATTTATTACTTTCTATTTTCCAAACCTTATTGATGAAAGACTCAATCCCTTAATAATCTTATGATGACAAATGTAAAAACATGAATTATATGGGAAGCTGGAGCAAAAATCAAAATCGGTTCATTTCTCAAAAAGGTCGGTCAGTAAAAAGTTGGTCGTTTGAACGATTCTGGGATATAACTAATAGACTAATCTTGTGCCAGAGCCATGAAACTCACCCAAGATACGATAATCAGGAATATCCGAAAAAAAACCAGCCGACCGATGAAGGTCTCGGAGCTGGCGCGGGCGCTCGCCATCAACGAGGTTCAGCGACGGGAATTTCGCAATCATATAAAAAAAATGGCAGCGGCGGGTACTCTGGTCCGTCTACGCGGGGGCCGCTATGGCCTTCCTGATGAAATGAATCTGATAACGGGCATCCTTCATGGGCACCCCAATGGTTACGGATTTCTAGTGCCAGACAATGGGGAACAGGAAGGCGACATATACATCAGCCCGAAAAACACTTCAGGAGCCATGCATAAGGATAAGGTCGTTGCCCGCATCGAATCACAAGGCGGATCAGGACGCCCCGAAGGAAGAATCATACGTATTCTGGAGCGATCAACAACCTCGCTGGTCGGACTGTTCGAACCGCTCGACCAGGACGGTTGGATCATCCCGATGGACGATAAATACTTCCACGATATTTTTGTCTCTGGGAAAAATAAACTCGGCGCTAAAAACGGACAGGTGGTCGTGGTCGAAATTATTTCCTACCCGGAGAAACATCAGCCCCCCATTGGCAAAGTGGTAGAAGTTCTCGGGTACTCCAACGACCCACAAGTGGAATTAAATTCCATCTTCCGCAAGTTCGACATACGCACTGACTTCCCGCTTAAAGTCCTGGAGCAAGCTAAAAAAGCAACCGCACGTTTAAATGAAAATGATAAGAAAAACAGGCGCGACCTGACAGACTGGACAATTTTCACCATTGATGGGGAAACGGCGAAGGATTTTGACGATGCGGTCTCGTTACAAGTAACAGACGAAGGATTCAGGCTGGGTGTTCACATCGCAGATGTGAGTCACCATATAAGGAAAAACTCCGCTCTCGATAAGGAAGCGCTCGAACGTGGAACGAGTATTTATTTTCCAAACGGGGTCATCCCCATGCTCCCTTTCGAGTTATCCAATGACATTTGCAGTCTTAAACCAAACGTAAAGAGATTGACATTAACTGCGCTTCTCGATTTCGACCGTAAAGGGAACATGGTCAAGTCTGAGTTCTTCGACTCCGTTATTAAAAGTTGTACCCGTCTCACCTACACTGAAGTGGCTCAGCTTCTCGAAAAAGGAGACACCGAGAAGAAACACAGCGAAGTCATAGATGTCTTAAAAAACATGCATCGGCTCAGCAGAATCCTGCGCAAGCAAAGATTTAAAAACGGCAGTGTCGATTTCCAGGTCCCGGAACTGGAAGTTCACATCAACACCGAGGGCGAGGTAGAAAAAATAATCAAGGCCCCACACAACGAAGCGCATGAATTGATCGAAGAATTCATGCTGTCAGCAAATCAGGCGGTAGCTCGCTACCTGTTTGAACAAAAAACCCCTTCCATCCACCGTATTCATGAGTCACCCGACGCAAGGAAAATCGTGGAGTTCCAGGATTTCGTTGCTGGCTTCGGCCTGCACCTGCGTTCCCCCGGAGATATTCAATCGACCGACCTGCAAAACCTCCTGAAGAAAGTTCGCGGTAAGCCCGAAGAACGGGTGGTCAACACCCTGCTACTAAGGACCATGAAGCGAGCGCAATATTCGCAAAAAGACCCAGGTCATTACTGCCTGGGATTCGAGCATTACACCCATTTCACATCGCCGATCAGGCGCTATCCCGATCTGGTCACACACCGGTTACTCAAAGCCAGCCTGACACAAAAATTTTCCGGACATGAGAAGAAGCGTCTCGCAGAGGAAATGACAGAAATCGCAGAGCACTCCACCCTGAGGGAAGGAAGGGCCACAGAAGTCGAACGGGAAATAAACGACCTGCGACGCGCCCAGTATATGACCGACAAAATCGGAAAGTCATTTACCGGAACTATTGTCGGCGTCACCCCGTTCGGATTTTTCGTTGAACTGATTGAAGTATTTGTTGAAGGACTGGTGCATGTATCCAGCCTCACCGACGATTATTATATTCACATCGAACCGGAACATAAGTGGCGCGGTCAGCGAAGGCATAAAGTTTATAAAATAGGAGACCGCGTCAGAGTAAAAGTCGCAAAGGTTGATCTTGTTTTGCGCAGGATTGATCTGAGTTTGGTGTGAATTACAAGGGGAGGGGTAAAGCACTTCTCTCTTACTCCCGCTGTGCGAATTCAAAATCAATCGATAGCGTTTTCAGAGTATCATGCATCAACTTTAATTCCTTCTCACATTTACACACACGATGGTAAATCCCGGCAACGTAGAACGGTAGAAAAAAGAGCAGGATCGCCGCGAAGACAGCTATAAAAACCCAAAAGGTAGGCTGGACGGGCCTTCAAGGTTGCGGCCCTTGAAAATAGCACTTATACAAAGGTCTCCTTTTCAGGTTGTGGTTTGCCACTAAATTTGCTATAAATTTTCTTTCCCCTGTAAACGTTTACTAAAGAGGTAACTGAAGATCATGGCAACTTTAGAACAATTGAGCACATTCATAACAAAAGCGAAAACCGAATCTGCTGAAGCGGCAAAAAAATCTGAAGGCCAGAAAAGCGAGCCTGACGCACGAAAGAAACTGAAAAAAGTAAAACGCCTGCAACGCAAAGTGACAAAATTAACGGCTACGGCAAAAATGGCCGAAGAAAAGAAAAAACCAAAAAAAGAACGTAAGTCAGCGGCGGCAGAATAAAAACTCTTTCCTGAATCCTTCTCTTCGTCATTCCAATGTCCGGGAAAATCGACATCGACAAAATAGCCCAACTCGCTCGTCTCAAGCTCACCGATGCGGAAAGTGATCGGCTGGGTGGGCATTTGGAGCAGATTATCGATTACATAGACCAGCTTAATCAATTAGACACATCAAGTGTGGAACCAACGTCCCATGTTCTTCCCATCCACAACGTTTTTCGTGAAGATAAAGCTGTCAAGTTCGCCGATGATGATGTGGATTATCTGGCTGGATCGCCCGCGAACAACCAGGGCCATTATGAAGTTCCCAAGATTATCTGATCCGGCCTATGCATAGCAAAACAATCCTTCAGGCAAAAGAAGATCTCCGGCAAAAAAAGTATTCTGCTGTTGAACTGACAGAGGCGGTCTATCAACGCATCGATAGCGTTGAGCCGAAAGTTCAGGCCTTCGTCCACCTGACCCGCGACATTGCACTGAAACAGGCACAGACAGCCGACCAGAAACTGGCGGCGGGAGAGGACGCGCCTCTCCTTGGCATTCCCATCGCATTGAAAGACCTCATCTGCACACAGGGCACACGCACCACTTGTTCGTCTCAAATTCTCGATCAATTCGTTGCCCCTTACGATGCCACTGTGGCGGGTCAACTGAAATCAGCTGGCGCGGTGATCGTGGGCAAAACCAATATGGATGAATTCGCCATGGGCTCTTCGACGGAAAACGCCTGGCATCACCCAACGATGAACCCGTGGAACCTCGAACGCGTTCCCGGTGGGTCCAGCGGTGGATCTGCGGCGGCGGTTTCTGCGCACGAATGTCTCGCGGCATTGGGAAGCGATACCGGAGGCTCCATCCGCCAACCCGCAAACTTCTGCGGTGTGACCGGACTGAAACCCACCTACGGCAGAGTGTCGCGTTTCGGACTCGTTGCGTTCGCATCGTCATTGGATCAAATTGGTCCCATGACAAAAACAGTTGCCGACTCTGCCCTGCTGATGAATGTGATTGGCGGGAAGGACCCGCGCGATTCAACTTCCGCTGATGTAGCACGACCCGATTTCATGAAAGCCCTGGAACGGGATGTGTCTGGACTGAGGATGGGCATCCCAAAAGAATATTTCACATCTGGTATCGATCCGGAAGTTGAACGCTCGGTGCAGGAAGGGATTAAAACTCTGGAGTCGCTTGGCATGAAAAAAGTAGAAGTTTCATTGCCACATCTGCAATACGCAGTAGCAACGTATTACATCATCGCCTGTGCCGAAGCGAGTACAAACCTGTCGCGATACGACGGCGTGAAGTATGGCCATCGTTCACAGAAAACGGACAACCTGCTGGAGATGTATATGAACACCCGCGAAGAAGGGTTCGGCGAAGAGGTAAAACGCCGCATCATGCTGGGAACCTTTGTTCTCAGTTCAGGATATTATGACGCCTATTACCTGAAGGGGCAGAAAGTCCGCACACTCATCAAGCAGGATTTCGAAAACGCTTTCGAGCATTGCGATGTTATCGTCGCGCCCAACGCGCCGGTGACCGCGTTCAAACAGAAAGAACGCATAGACGATCCGCTTAAAATGTATCTATCTGATATTTACACAATCTCAGCGAATCTCGCTGGCATTCCAGGAATTTCAATCCCTGCGGGAATTTCCAGGACAGACGGAATGCCAGTAGGCCTTCAACTGATGAGCAAACATTTCGATGAAGAAAGCCTCATCGCCGTAGGCCACCGCTTCCAGCAAAACACCGACCACCACCTGCAGCAGCCTTCGCTGTAAAACCAAAATCTTTGTAAAACGGTATACTATTGAGAAAATGAATTGGGGTTATAAAGCAGTGTGAAGTTTCTTCCGATGAGGGGAGTGTATGTAGATAAACGCGCTTTCCAGGGAGGGGACTTGTGAAAACTATCTCAGATAATTTAATCTCAATCGTATTTGCGATGCTGTTCGTTGGAATGGTTGCGGCATTGCTTGCGAACCCACATCACGATCCACTGGGCACCGATATCAGCCGCCAACTGAAGGAGATGGGAAAAGCCCCCCATCCTGAAACCAGACAACTTAAAAGTTTCTCACGCGGACCGAAGCAAACCATAAGCCGGGTTTTGTTCTCCCCTGATGGACGAATCCAGCAAGGAAGAGGTGATCATCAATCTAGGCCTGCCGTTGCCGACAGGCTCAAGCAATCAACCCGAAAGTTTCGGGCGAGCCACCCTCAAACACTTTCCTATTTGATCTTGCTCCGGATAGGGTTTGCCAAGCTACCACCGTCACCGATGGTACTGGTGAGCTCTTACCTCACCTTTTCACCATTGCCGCCGCTAAAAGTTTGCACTTCCACCGGGTGGGCCGTTTCTTTTCTGTTGCACTTTCCTTGAGGTCACCCCCACTCCGCGTTACGGAGTATCCTGCTCTGTGGAGCCCGGACTTTCCTCTCTCCCGACCTGAAGCCGAGACAGCGATCACCCGGTTTACTTCGGAACCGCAGTTTCTGATGTTTCTTCCCAGTAAAGAATACGCGAACACTGCTCACATTGATTAATGGTCTCGCCCATCTTAACGTCTATCACCTGCTGGGGAAGGATTTGCGAATGGCATCCCTGACAGATATTTTCTTTTATGGTCACCACGGCAAGACTGTCGCGAGCTTTAAAAACTTTATTGTATTGTCCTAGTAGCTTTTCCTCGATGCCACCGGCGGCGGCATGACGTCGTGCGCGAAGAACTTCCAGTTCTTCTTCCGTCCGCTTTGCTTCAGCTTCCTTTTTAGCTTTATAGGCGTTAAAGTTTTCTTCTTCCTCTTTACACTGGGCTTTAAAGGCGGGAATTCTTTTTTCCTTTTCCTCCAGTTCCTCCATCAATTCCAGCTCCTTATCCTCCAGAACAGAAATTTTTTCTTTTACCGCATCGACTTCTGTCAGGATGGCGGTGTATTCCTTGTTGGTCTTGACTGCCGGAAGCTTGCTTTTAGTTTTAGCAATATGATCGTTTTCGGTAGCGACTTCCATTTCCAGATCCTTGCGCTTTTTCTGTAATTCCGCGAGAACGCCCTCTGCCTGTTTTAGCTCTTCCTGTTTTTCTTTGAGGTCTGATTTACCAGATTCTATTTGCTGGGGGATGGCGGCGTTGCCACGATCCAATTCAGTGATTTCGCTATCCGTATTTTGAAGCTCAATCAAGCGTTGCAGTTGGGGATTCATTAAGTGCTGGCTCTCTGGCTACCCGGCAATACAACCCGGCGGTTTCTAGGTTATGCTCTTTAAAGGAATGCCAGAAAAATTTAGCACGGTGCCTGCGGGAATGCAAATTTTTCAGGATAAACAAAGAGGACAGGCCAAAGGTTTCTTCAGGCGCGTTTGGTACTGGATCGATTTGCCCAGTATACGAGGAAGACACTGGCAATAAAAATTGAGGAGTAGGTACCAACGAAAACACCTACCATCAGGGCAAACGAGAAGTCGTGAATGATCTCTCCACCAAGTAAAAACAGAGCGACCACCACCAGTAATGTGGTACCGGAAGTAAGAATGGTTCTGCTGAGGGTTTGATTGATGCTGGTGTTGATAACCTCCACCTGCCCCTTTTTCCCGCGGCGGCGCATGTTTTCTCGAATTCGATCAAATATGACAATGGTGTCATTCAATGAATAACCGATAATGGCCAAAAACGCCGCCACAATCACCAGCGTGAACTCTTTGTCGACAACAGAGAACACTCCCATGGTGACCATCACATCGTGAATAAGAGCAATGATTGCCGCGATGGCATATTGAAATTCGAAGCGCCAGGATATATAGATAACGATTCCTATAATCGCATAAATAATCGACAAGATCGCCTTTTCCCGCAAATCTTTTCCGACTTTTGGACCAACCATCTCCACACGCTCTATCACAATTTCTTCTGCCGAATACTTTCCGCTCAGGCTATTCTTGATTCTTGTGCCCACTTCTTCGAGTTTTGCTTCGGACCGTTCAACTCGAATCAAAATATGACTTTTTGATCCGAATTCCTGAATCTCGCTATCGCCCAGACCGATTGTCTTCAACCCGTCACGAACATCCTCAATCACTGGCGGATTCTTAAACTTGAGTTGCACCAGAGTCCCGCCGGCAAAGTCGATGCCGTATTTCAATCCACCATGGATCAATATGGAAACAATTCCAATCAGAATAACAAGGCTGGACAGAGTAACCGCCACGCCTTTTTTCCCCATGAAATCAATTTCTGTAACACGCTTGAAAATTTCCATAATTATTTATTCAGATACTCAGGCTGGTTATTTTTTTTCTGCTCATGACAATGTCGAAAACAGCACGACTGACAAACACGGCGGTGAACATGCTAGCCGCAATACCAATACACAAGGTGATAGCGAACCCTTTAACCGGCCCGGTTCCAAATTGAAACAAAACTACCGCCGCAATAAAGGTCGTTAAATTAGCATCAACAATAGTACTAAACGCTTTGGCATACCCGGCGTCTATTGCCGCACGCACTGTTTTACCAACACGTGTTTCTTCACGAATACGTTCAAATATTAGGACGTTGGCATCAATAGCCATACCCACAGTGAGTAGCACTCCAGCGATACCCGGAAGTGTGAGCGCCGCCCCAAAATAAGCCAGCGCACCAAGCATAAGAACAAGGTTCAGCAACAGCGCCATAACGGCAACGATGCCAGAAAATTTGTAATAAATTACTATAAACACCATGACCAGCACGAAACCCAAAAGGATGGACTGAACGCCCTGTTCAATGGAGTCTTTTCCCAATGACGGACCCACTGTTCTGTTTTCCAGAATCACGACCGGTGCAGGCAAAGCTCCCGCACGTAAAACAATAGCCAGGTCACGTGCTTCCTCAGTAGTAAACTGGCCTGTGATCTGCGCCCTTCCACCCGCAATTTCTTCCTGAATCACTGGAGCGGAATAAACATGGTCATCCAGAACGATAGCCAACCGCTTTTTGACATTCTCCCGAGTGACTTCCTGAAAAATCATTGCGCCGATGCTGTTGAACGTAATGGCGACATAAGGCTCGTTGAATTCTGTATCGTACCGGACGTCAGCACCGCTCAAAGTTTCTCCGGTGAGTACTGTTCGTTTTTTCACAAGAAAAGGTGTCTTTGTCACCTCACCCGTTTCCAGATTTTCTTCACGTTTATATAAAATCTGATCACCGTCAGGGATCGAACCGTTCAAGGCTGTTTCCGCGCTGATGGACTCATCAACCATTTTGAAATCAAGCCGGGCTGTTTTACCAATCAGTTTAATGGCTCTTTCAGCATCCTTGATACCGGGCAACTGGATAAGGATTCTCCTCTCTCCCTGTGCCTGAATGGTCGGCTCGGCCACGCCAAACTGATCGACCCTGTTGCGAATAGTTTCCAACCCCTGACTCACCGCATTTTGCTGGATGCGTTTCTCTTCTTCCTTGGATAAGCTGAACTTGTACCCACGGCCTTCGCGCACCTTGCCTTCATTTTTCATGTAGGCGGTGTAGTTCTTCATTATTTCTTCAACCGGTTCGAGGTCCATCGCATCGACCATAAGAACCGTCACCGTTTTATTTACCAGGTCGGTACTGACACGGTCTACCTCATAGTCTTCGTTCTCGATCTCACGTTTAATGTCGCTGGCAATGCGTTCCAGGCTGGCTTCGACGGCTTTTTCCGTCTGCACTTCCAGCACCAGATGCATCCCGCCCTGAAGGTCAAGTCCAAGTGCGATCTTATCCTGCAAAGGATAAGCGAGAAAAGCCGATCCCAGAACAACGAACAGGATCAACGGAATTTTCCATTTTAGATCTGTAAACATTCTTAGTTTTTAACCGAATCTTTCTTAGTGACTCCGATGGAAGTCCGATTGATTTTAATGCGTACGTTATTATCAATTTGCAGAACAACAATATCTTCTTTTAGTTTTTTAATCTGACCATGAATTCCGCTCAAGGTGACCACATTATCCCCTTCCTTCAACTCATCGAGCATCTTTTTGCCTTCCTGCTGTTTCTTCTGTTGTGGCCGGATCAGGATGAAGTAAAAGATCAGGAACATCATGATCATCGGCGGTAAAAGAGAGAGAAGACTTCCCCCTCCCTGCCCCGCCGATTCTGGCGGCGGTGCCATGGCAAATGCAAGGTCCAGCATAATTAGTTCTCTGATAATGGATATTAAAATGTGGAGCTTCCAAAAATCATCCTATTTAAGGGGTATAGAAGCTCGCATCGAATCGGTTTGGTATTTTACAGGAAAACAACTGGTTATCAAGAAACTCCCGCCTGTCGACCAAATTCAGATATAAAGAGTCGCTTCTACCAAATCCATCAAAATTTGTCAATTATTTAACGGAAGGTCCGGTGTCCCAATCAATAGAATTTCGCGCCCTTCTTGACGTTTTCAATCTCATGCGTCAATTCTGCGTAGAGAGCTTGGAACTCTTTTGTAGTCAGCTTGGGGTCTCTCAGTCTTTGAAGATCCTCCTGGCTAACGAGGATCTCCGATTGCAGGTCCCAAGCCGAAGTCCCAATGGCGACATAATTGGGCGGATTCAGTGGACGAAGGATCAATCGTTCGATGTTATCGTTATACTTGAAGGCAATATCAATCATCAAACGTGCATCCTCGGCGCTGACCCCACTGCCTATCGCGATGTTGGTGGGCGGATGCCCCCCTCTTGGCTTCCAGTACTGGATGGTGTGGCGAAGTACCTTGAGATCCTTGGATTTTAAAAATTTACGGATTTCCCGGTTATGCTTTTTCTGTTTGTGGCCCAACCACAATTCAATGGTACAAACGGTGGTTTTTCTCACTCCGCAAGGCGATTTATCGCCTTGCGATTCGGCATGGGCGGATAATAAGATTATGGTAAAACTCAGTAGAAACAATATTGTCAGGGAAACCAGCTTTTTCATAAAATCGCTCACCTTTGAATAGATATAAGTTTAGGAGTTATGGGACATTGTATCGAAAAACCATCCCAAGTCAAGATGGGTTGGAGACCTGAAAAATTCCCCTCAATTCTGAAAATCCCTCTGAATGCCCAAATATTTTCATTGAAAAAAAGGGTTAACTATAGATTTACACTTAAGTGAATATATTTGGCTTTCTCTCTAAAATTCTTTCCTCGGGTACCGATAGGTACGGTGAGGCTAAGTATTATTCATCCCTTTTAAACTGGGGAGATTCAAAATGGAATCAGTAACAGCATCCGCAGGTGTATCAGCACAACTTCAGACCGCCGGGACAAAAACAGCTTTGAATGTACAAAAACAGGAAGGTGAAAATGTCAACAAGCTTATCCAGGCTGCGGTCAAGGGCGCTGAAGAAACAACCTCCAGCACCGATGCTCCTAAAGCTACCGGCAACAACGTTGATACTCTTGTTTAATCTATAGCTACGTTAATATTATGATGGGGAAAGTTGACCTTTCCCCTGCCT
>CAJWQP010000004.1 GCA_913045445.1 uncultured Nitrospina sp.
CGGCATTGAAACTTTCGCACCCGACCGCACTGAAACCAGGAGAGGTTGAGTTCGGCTTCCAAGTTGCTTGTCCGTCACCTCTTCCAGGATGCCCAGATTGCTCTGGATTTCGTCCCACAATTCCTCTGAAAGTCGGTTCTTGTTTTCGAAATATTCTCTACACGCTTCTGTGGTGATTGTGAATCCAGGGGGGACGTCAATGCCCAGGGAAGACATGGTGCCAAGGGTTGCGCCTTTTCCACCCAGCAGATGGACCATGCTGTCGTTTCCCTCAGTTCGATCGGCTCCAAAAAAATAAACGAATTTGCGGCTCATCGGGATAGCAGACGCCTGAAAGTTTGATTGTGGATAAATAATCTAATAAATGGAAAAATCAGGATATCCAAAAGCGAGGTAGTTTTTCAACTTTATTTGAGAACGATTTTAGAAAAGTCGGCAATATTTGAAAACAGGAGAGAGATATGTTTTAGCAGTCGAAGCCTGTTTATCCTCAATTCGTCTTCTTTCACCATGACCATAACGTGATCAAAGAAATCATCCACGGCCTCTTTAATCACGACAATTTTTTCCAGAGCCTGAGAAAATTCTTTATTGTTCAGGCAATTTTCTGCCGGTTCTTTAATGCGCTGATATTCATCATAAAGTTTTTTTTCAGCAGGTTCCTTTAGTAATGATACTTGCACTTCACCTTCCGCTTCCTCATTTAATATGCTAACCACCCGGCGAAAAGCGGTTGCAAGGGGCTCAAAGTGGGGTTGTTTTTTTAAGTCGGAAAACGCAATGACTTTCTGTCGGACATCAGACAGTGAGTCAATGCCTGCAGATAGTACAGCGTCAACAGCATCATAAGGATATTCCTGACCACTCAGAAGTGTTTTATACCGCTGTGAAAATAAATCAAGAGTGTGCGCGCGAACTTCATCCGGTGTTAATTTGATTTTTCCCTTGAGCAGGTCGATGCCTTTTTCGATTAAAGCATCCAGCGAAACCTGCCACCCCCGGTCCAGTACGATTTGAATGATGCCAAGTGAATGTCGCCTTAAACCATAGGGGTCTTCGGAGCCTGAAGGAATAAGTTTCACCCCGATGCAACCGAGAATGGTGTCCAGTTTGTCGGCAATGGAGACTATAGACCCCACCTGGTTGGAAGGAGAGTCATCCCCTGAAAACGCGGGACGGTAGTGTTCTTTGATTGCCAACCCGACTTCGGGGTCTTCTCCCGAATGGTTTGCGTAATAGCCACCCATGATCCCTTGCAGTTCCGGGAATTCATACACCATTTGACTTGCTAAATCGGCTTTACAAAGCCAGGCGGCTCTGGAAGCCTGTCGGGATTCTTCGGGGCAAACCTCAGCCGCAAGAAATTCAGTAAGAGCCGCAATACGTTCCACTTTTTCATATGAAGTTCCAAGCGCTTTCTGAAAGGTCACCCTCTTCAGAGGCTCCACGAAATCTTCCAGTTTTTTTTTGCGGTCTTCATCGAAAAAGAATCGTGCATCTTCCAGCCGGGCTCTCAGGACTCGTTCATTTCCGTGTTGGATTTCTTTACCAGTTCCCGGTTTCATATTACTTATGGTGATGAAGTGAGGCAACAGGTTGCCTTGCGGGTCGACCACGGGGAAATATTTCTGGTGATACTTCATCGTGATAATGAGTAACTCACGAGGTAGCTCGAGAAACCTCTCTTCAAAATTCCCTAGAATTGCAAAAGGAAATTCGACCAGATAGTTAACTTCCTCAAGCAAGTCGGGGTCAAGTTCCACCTTGCCACCTGCTTCTTTAGCCAGCTTGGTTATCTGGTCGATGATGGTCTGTTTTCTTTCCGATGGGTCCACCAGAAGAAAATGTTTTTTGCATGAATCAAGGTAATGGGTCATTCCGCTTACCTTGAAAGATTCAGCACTCAGAAATCGATGTCCATGCGAAACATCGACACAGGAGATTCCTTCATAATTGAAGTTCAGAAGTTTATTATCAAACAATGCGGCGATCCAGTGGAGAGGTCTCACGAAGGAAGTTTTTCGGTTTCCCCAGCGCATCTTTTTGGGAAAGGGTATGTTTCCTATCAAACCGGGAAGAAAGTGGTTAAGGATATCTGCAGTTGGTTGGCCTGTTTTTTCAATCCGGGCACAAACCACATCTCCCTTGGGGGTTTTTTCTACAGTGAGCAGGGAAACATCTATGCCTTTTCCACGGGCAAATCCCAAAGCCGCCTTGGTGGGTTTTCCTTCCTCATCGAAAGCTACTTTTGTGTTGGGTCCAAAATGGGTCTCTATAACATCATTTTGCTGGTCATCAACCCCATCGAAAGAAACTACAAGTCGTCGGGGTGTTCCCATGACTCGGGATTCACCCGTCTGAATCCGGTTTTTCTCAAAAAAAGCGGACATCTCATTTTTTAAATAATCGAGAGCAGGACCCATGAAACGTGATGGGATTTCCTCGGTACCAATCTCTAAAAATAGTTCTGCCATGAGGTGGATGTTAATCTGTTGACGAAAAAACCGGCCCGGCCCGGACACAGTTTGGGATGTCTTGGCCTACAAACTCAAAGGGTTGATGATAGTTGAAGTGGGCCAATTATCAAGCAAAAAAAGCGCGGGAACAACTTTTGGTGTGGGGAGGAGCTACGGAGGAAACGGTTTGACCGGTGGGGGGGCAGGTCAGACAGGTGATTTTTTTAGCAAGGGATAATCCATTGCCTCACGTTGCCGTACGTATTCTTCAGCGCAGAGGCGGGCGAGTTTTCGGACTCTTCCTATGTACCCAGTGCGTTCCGTGACACTTATGGCTCCCCTGGCATCCAATTGATTGAACGCGTGAGAGCATTTCAAGGTGAAGTCATACGCGGGTAAGACCAGATTTTTTTCAAGCAGTTCAGAGGCTTCGGTTTCATACATTTCGAACCATTTAAGGAAGCGGTCTTTATCTGCCGCTTCAAAATTGAAACGGGAAAACTGTTTCTCCATTTCCAAGTGAACGTCACCATAGTTGACCGTATCGTTCCATTGCAGGTCATACACGTTATCAATATTTTGCAGGTACATGGAAATACGTTCCAGGCCGTAAGTCAACTCCACCGTTACCGGTGAAAGGTCGATTCCCCCCACCTGTTGGAAATAAGTAAACTGGGTGATTTCCATTCCATCCAGCCACACCTCCCAGCCCAAACCCCAGGCGCCAAGCGTTGGGGATTCCCAATCGTCTTCCACGAATCGAATATCATGTTTCATCGGGTCAATTCCGAGAGCAACCAGACTGTCCAGATAAAGCTTTTGCGCTTCATCGGGAGAAGGTTTGAGGATCACCTGAAACTGATAATAATGTTGCAGGCGATTGGGGTTTTCACCATATCGACCGTCTGTGGGGCGGCGGGAAGGTTCTACATAGGCGGCACTATAGGGCTCAGGTCCGAGCACACGAAAAAAAGTGGCAGGATTAAATGTTCCCGCTCCAACTTCGATATCGTAAGGCTGGTGCAGAACGCAACCACGCGATGCCCAGTAGTTCTGCAATGAGATAATTACATCTTGAAATTTCATGATTGCCTGTCTATCAAACGCATTGTTAAAAGTCAACTCTGCTTTCTGGTTAGAAGCTTGACTCACCTGAGATCATCGAATCCGCGTCTCACTTCCTCTATTTTTGCCCGGTATCCTGAGGCATCGCCATAATCGAAAAAATTTTTGTATCGGCTGTGGATGGACTTTGTTTTTCGGGCGTGTTTGATTGGGCACCAATACTGCTCGGCACGTCCGGCTATTTCACGAGTGTACCCCATTATCCCGTTAAAATATGCGCAGTAAACGCAGTTCATTCGCTCAATGACATTGAGGTAACTCAAGTATTGTCGGTCTATCACCACATAGTCGCTCCTGCGAACTTTTGGAATGCCGTACACGGGAAAACAAATTGCCTGAAATATTGAGATCACCAGATCCATAAACAGGGCGGGCAACAGGCAGAACCAGATTACAGGCGCTGTCAGAATATTTTGAATAGAAGCATCACGTAAGTAAGGGCCTATTTTTTTGGTCAGTTCACGATGAGCCTTCTTTACTTCCTGCTCGAAACGGACTTTTTTCTTATGGATCTGGTAAAAGAACTCCTGTTCCTTTTTCTGGATTTCGTGCAAAATTTCACTTTCCAGATGCTGTAATTTATTCATGAGTTCGATCAGCCTGTCATCCATAATTATTTCCTTCCCTGAGGTGAATGGGGTGTGGCAGGAGCTACGCGATATTTATACTTGTAACCTTTATTACCTGACAAGGAAACTTTCAGGTTTTTCTGATAAACTACGAATCACGCAACCTCTTTTACAGTATGGAACCGGATTATGCATGTTGTTCATTGTACCGCGCCACTGGAAGATGTTTTACGCATTGTCGAGTATTGCCGCAACTATAATGTAAAAAATGGCGGACTGTTTGAAGTGTATCCGGATCCCGGCGAAAATCTGTTTATGATTATAGTCAATTCCTTCTCCGAAATGGACCCGGATTATGAGCTTCGCCCGCTGGGCGCTTTTTACTGCAACTACGCGGGTCCGGGAGTTATTACGATTGAGAATGACGACCCTCACTTCGATGGAGCGGAATCACGCAGACGGCATGTCACAGCCATCAAGCAGGTGATAGATATTTTGCTTAAGGAAGGTTTTCCAGGAACGCACATCAGTTTCAACGACCTGCCAGCTTTGAAAACCTGAGAAAGAAAATTCGACTCATTAAGGAAAGTTTTCCAGGAACGCACATCAGTTTCAACGACCTGCGCCTGGCAACAGTTATTGACCCTGCCGTCCCAAAGGGACCATTTCTTTCAGGTCCAGCTTCTGGTCGAGAACGCTTTTTTCTTCCTCAAGTTTCTTGAGGGTCTTCAGGATGGTGCTCATGGATTAACGAGTTTTGGCGTCTGGTAAATACTCGACAGACCATACAACATGACCCTGCTTTCTATGCCGAACCAGCCATCGTCTTTAATGTGGTATGCCCGTTGAAATTTAGCTACCGAAAGCTGAGTGTTCGGGCCATAAGTAGGTGCTTCCAGGCCCTGGAAGAATCCGAGCAAGCGCAGATTTTTCTGTAACCAGAGGGCCGGCCTTCCTTTGAACCCAGGACCCATGCTATCTGGCAGACTTTCAAAATCCTTCCACAGGATAATTGCCTTATGCGTCCACATAGATTCGATCAACTCAAGAGGCATCTCTATATGATCGACCGATCCAAACACGCCATGGTCACCATTGATCGAAACCAGCGATAGATATTTTGTTCCTTGAGCGTCAGGCAGGGCAATTTCCAGAATGGCCGGATAATTGAAAGTAGAAAGTTTGTCGAAATTGGCGTTCAGGTCATAGGCGAGCAGGTTCTGTTCCTCGGCAATGGAATCCAGAAGCGCCGTTCCTTTACCCTGATAGGGAGTGGGGTCTATGTTCCATTTTTTCAGCATCCAGTTCATCGCTTCCCGTCGGCTTTCGGCAAGAGACAAACTCGCGAGGTAGGTCACCAGTTTATCCTGCTGGGAAATGACTAGAGGTTCCGTACTGCGGATGCGCCGGGCCTTTGGCGGAGCTACCACAAGCATTGCATCCGGAAAGATGATTTTTTCATTGGGTGCGATCAACCCCTGTATCGCTTCTGGCGATAGAGCCGTAGCCGCAGGTAAATTTATAGCGGGCGGTTGAGGTTGCGATGAATCGGGATTATCAAGGATGGGGACGATAGGATTCTCCCGGATCATCATACTGATGTCCTTGTTGGCTTTCTTGTCCGCGTTGAAGTTCGGAAGCATGTAATGATCGATAGCAAAAAACAGGATACCCAGCGCCGCCAATCCCGGAACAACGCTTTTCCATAGATTGTCCGTCCAACTCGAAAGCGGGGTGAGTCCACCAACATCTTTCACCGCCGGACGAACAATATTCGGAGTGATCTTCTTCGTGCTCATCGTGTAAGCGATGAGCAGAGAGCGGTCGGCGAGAACATTGATCATGCGTGGGATGCCGTGGGAGAATTTGTAAATGGATTCCACCGCCGCACGAGTGAATCGTACCCGGCCTTTACCCAACGCCACGTTGATCCGATGCTGAATGTAACCGCGGGTTTCTTCCAGGCTAAGCGGAAGCAGTTCCCAACTAATGGTGATGCGCTGGCGAAGCTGGCGCAATTCCTTTTGTTCCAGCAATTCATCGAGTTCCGGCTGACCGATCAAAACAATCTGGATCAGTTTTTCCGTTTCCGTTTCCAGGTTTGATAATAGACGTAACTGGTCCAGCACCCTGGGCTGAAGCGCTTGCGCCTCATCGATGATGACAATCACCCGATGCCCCTTCTTTCTTTCCGCCAGGAGAAAAGTGTTGAGCGTATCGACTAGTTTCTTTTTGCTTTCTATTTCCGAAGGCAGACCGAGTTCCGCGTTGATCGTCTGCAAAAGTTCCAGTTCATTGATCGCTGGATTAAACACATAAGCGATACTAAAATCCGTTCGCAATTCCCGCAGAAAACTTCTGCAGATCGTTGTTTTGCCCGTACCCACCTCGCCAACTATTTTGAGGAATCCGTTATTTTCCTGCAGACCATAGACCAGGTGAGCCAGGACCTCCTTGTGTTTGGGGCTGAGGTAGAGATACTTCGGGTCAGGGGTCAGGTCGAAAGGTTTTTCCGAGAAACCGTAATAGTCCTGATAAACATTTTGTCGCGGCAACTTGCCACCATCAGAATCCTTGTCGCCGTGCAGAGACATCTGCATCTGGCGTCCAGCGGCCTGCACCGAGTTGGGTACGGGTTTTTCTTCCTTGTCCGTAACCGACTGATTGTACGCCGCACGTTTTTCCTCGTTAGACAGAGTGTCGTAAGCCTCCTGGACCAGAGCGATGCGTTCCTTGAGAGAAGGTTGCACCGCGTAAGAAAAGTTCTCCGCCGAAGAATCGAAACGCTGGATCATACGGTCATAAGCTTCGTTAATTTCTTTTTGTGTGGCGTCAGAACGAACACCAAGAACCTTGTACAGGTTATGTCGTTGAACGTCAGTAGTCATAGTGGGATAGAATTTTCCAAGAAGGTTTTCCAAAGAGCCGTCAGGCTGAGTTTCAGAAATTCAGGAGGGGCAGGATCGCAAGTCAATGCGTCGGTAGTGAAGGGACATGGGATTCTTTCCCCGTAAGACATTAATATATAAAGACTTTTGCCAAATGTAAACAAAAATTCGATCAATTTTGACAGGATTAAGACCAAGGAGAATTTTTCGCGCAAAGACGCAAAGACGCAAAGTGAGCCTAATGTGTCGTCCTGAGTTTGTCGAAGGACAGGAACCTTATGTTATATTCAAAAAAAACTAAACAAACATTTTCCAAACTATGACCCAAGCAAAAACAATCCCGTGTCCCACCTGCAAAAAAGAATCGAAGAAAGAGGAGAATTCTTTTTATCTCTTTTGCAGTGAACAATGCCAACTGATCGACCTCGGTCAATGGATGGATGGGAAATACTTAATAGAAGGAAGCGATTCTTTTTCCGAAACAGATGAAGCGGAATGAAAATCTTTCACCACAGAGAGCGCAGAGGACACAGAGATAAATAGTTTTCTCACCTCAACCTCCCACGCTTCGCTCTGGGCAGGCTCTCCTCACCGAGGCCGGTACGTCCCCTTTAGAGGAAAGGGTTGGAGTGAGGGGGTATTCAATAAATTCCTTTTGCCTTCTGTTTCCAGCTTTCAGTCCTCATCTTTGCTAGAATATTGTTCATGAACATTTTCACTTTACGGTTTCGTGCCTTACTCCCGATGACAGGCGGTACGCCGATTGAAAACGGTCAACTCATCGTCGAGCGGGGGCGCATCCGCGAAATTTATCCGGACACCAGTGCGCCTGTTGAAGGCGAGTTGATTGATCTATCGGATTGTCTTGTGCTTCCCGGATTCGTCAACGCGCATTGCCATCTCGCGCTTTCGGCTCTTAAAGGACGCATCTCCCGTCGCGACCGCTTCGCCGACTGGGCGCGCGCCACGATCGGGGAAAATGAAACGGTGAGTATGCAGAACCGCATCCTCACTATGCACGCCCAGGCTAAGGTGATGGCGCACTCGGGAGTGACGGCTCTGGTTGATTATCTACCGCAGGCGGAGCTGGCCACGGAATATGCCCTGCTTCCATTTCGCCAGACTTTGTTTCTCGAGGTCCTGGGATTCCACTCTTCCCTCGCCACGTCCATTGCGGAAAAGCTGGAGTTAGCGCTTAAACAGAAACCGGCTGGGTCCGGACCGATCCGATGGGGTCTGGCCCCGCACGCGCCTTATTCCGTTTCGCCTGAGTTGTTTCGCAAAGTAAACCGCCTGGCCGATCAATATAAATGTCCACTATCCTGTCATGTGGCAGAGTTTCCCGAAGAGCTACAACTTCTTATGGAAGGGAGTGGTGACATGAAAGACCTTCTTCTGCAACTCGGCGTTTATGATGACGACTGGACTCCGCCCACTACCAGTCCGGCCCGCTATCTGGATTCACTGGGGGTCCTCGATTCGCTCACCGCGATCCATTTGAATTTGGCAGACGATGACCTCAATCTCTTGAAAGCGAAAAATGTGAAAGCGGTGTTTTGTCCGCAAAGCACCCGCTGGTTTCGGCGCGAAAAGTATATGCCCGTGCGCGAATTGCTGGATCGGGGAATGGTGGTTGGATTGGGCACCGATTCGCTAGCGAGTAACGAATCGCTGAACTTCCTGGACGAACTGCGCATGGCGGAAGAGATGTTGCCGAATGTATCGCAAGAGGAAATTCTTCGCATGGCCACACAAGGCGGGGCCGAGACGGTCGGGATGGATTGCGGGGTGATCGAACAAGGAAGGCCGGCGGACTTGATCGGATTCCGAGTGCGGGAGAATCCAACTGACTGGAACAGTGTGCCGTTTGAATCCAGCCGCACCGGGGCCGATTTCGTCATGTGGGACGGCAAAAAAGTTTTCTAAGAAGCGCGCTCTTTTTTTTAGTAACCAGCAGCCTTATATTAAAGTTAGAAACGCTGACATACTGATGGAGATATTTCTTCATGAAAGCTCTGGTTCTCGATATTCGACCTGAAGAGTGGGACTTCACCACAGGCCTTAACTTCACCGACGTTCTCGAGCCGAAGCTGGATGAATCCAAAGAACCCGCAGACGGAAGCAAAGTAATCATCCAGCCACTGTATACCGGATTCTGTGGATCGGATAAAAGCATCTGGTTCCGCCACGCTTTTAAAGATCTCATATTCAATTCGCTCTCAATGAATGGCAGTGGGCGCAGGATTTGTGGACACGAACTGCTGGGTGAGATAGTCGAGGTCGGTTCTTATTCAGCCAAAGTTTACGGTTACCGCAAGGGCGATATCGTTTCGACCGAGTCGCATATTTTTTGTGGCAGGTGCCATCAGTGCAAGATAGGTGACGCGCATGTTTGTTCCAATCATCTCATCATCGGTATCTCCATCGATGGCTGTTTCGCCGATTATGTAAAGCTTCCCGCTAAAGAATTGTGGAAGACCGATCCCGATAAAATTCGTCCCGAGGTGGCCGCCGTTCAAGAGCCGCTGGGCAACGCTGTACACGCTTGCAGTCGAGTGGACTTGCGGGGGCGCACCGTTGCTGTTTTTGGTTGCGGCACGATCGGGTTGTTCACCATTCTCGTAGCGCGGGCGATGGGCGCGACCACGATCATCGGAGTCGACTCTAATGAGAAAAACTTGAAACTCGCGGAACAACTCGGAGTGGACGAGGTATTCCGCGTTTCCGCTGACATGGGAGTCGAACCCAACTCGGAAATTGTCGAGGCCATCCGTAAACGTTGTTTCGGTGAAGGAGTGGATGTGGCGTTCGAGATGTCCGGTAGTAACCAGGCTCTCAACACGGCCCTGAGTGCGACTCGTGCCGGCGGTGATATCATTTTATTCGGATTGTCAGCAGGTGATTACACGCTCACCAACTTCCAGGAAATAATTATGTATGGCAAGTCCATGCACAGCGTAGTCGGACGCAAAGTATTCCAGACCTGGTACACCACGAGCAATCTGCTGACATCGAGCGGTCATAATCTGCAAGACAAGATTTATGACATCATCCTGAATAAGGGAGAAGGAACCGTATTTCCTTTTCACCAGTTTGATCGGGATTCATTTGAGAAGGCGATACAGGAACACCCGAAAATTGTTTTTAAGTATTAGAGGTTACGATGACAGACTTTCTTGAAACCATTCGTAACGAGTTAGAGTCTATTCATGCCGTCGGGGTGTATAAGGATGAACGCATCCTCCTTTCCCCCCAGCAGGCGCGCATTCGCACAAAACATGGAGAAGTTCTTAACTTCTGTGCGAACAATTATCTCGGCCTTGCCAACCATCCGGAAATTCTTGAGGCCGCAAGGAACGCGCTTGATCAGTATGGTTACGGAATGTCATCGGTGCGTTTTATTTGCGGCACGCAGGATGTGCATAAACAACTTGAGAAATCTGTTGCGAAATTCCTGGGAATGGAAGACGCGATTTTATATTCTTCCTGCTTCGATGCCAATGGCGGGTTATTTGAAACACTGCTCACAGAACAAGATGCCGTTATCAGTGACCGCTTGAATCACGCCAGCATTATTGATGGAGTGCGTTTGTGCAAGGTCAGCCGGTTTCGCTACAACCACGCCGACATGAATCATCTTGAAACCCAGCTAAAACGCGCGCAGAAAAACCGGTTTCGCATGATTGCTACCGATGGTGTTTTCAGCATGGATGGAGATGTCGCGCCGATTAAAGAAATTTGTGAACTGGCGAAACGTTACCAGGCGATTGTTATGGTGGACGATTCACACGCGACCGGGTTCTTCGGCGCAACCGGACGCGGTAGTATTGAGTATCAGGATGCGTTGGGCGAAGTGCAGATTATAACGTCAACCTTTGGTAAGGCGCTCGGTGGAGCGTCTGGCGGATTCACAGCCGCGAGTCATGAACTGGTTTCATTGTTGAGGCAGAGGTCGCGTCCGTATCTGTTTTCAAATTCCCTTTCACCCGTCATCGCCGCAACAACTTTGAAGGCTATCGAACTCATCGCCCATTCGCCGGATTTAATCAGAAAGCTTCAAGACAACACTCTCTTTTTTCGGAAGGAAATAGAAGAAGCCGGATTCGATATCCGTCCGGGAAGCCATCCGATCATTCCCATTATGCTGGGTGAAGAACATCTGGCTAAAACCATGGCGGATAAATTACTTGCAGAGGGTGTTTATGTGATCGGATTCAGTCATCCCGTTGTTCCCAGGGGGCAGGCGCGGATTCGTGTACAGATTTCCGCCGTTCATGAGAGAGAGGATATTGATCAAGCCGTAGCCGCGTTTCAGAAAATTGGCCGCGAGTTGGGAGTCATCACATAGGTAATACTATGAAAGATGGCGGAAAGGCCTTTTGTCTAAAGGTTTTTCAAGAAAAGTCCGCAAAAAACAAGAGTAGGCTTGATGGGTGGGTGTGCCTATACTTGCCTCAATCAAACTTTTTAGTGAGATTATGTCGCAGATACGGGCAATTATTTTAGGGTCATGACTAGAACAGGATGTTGTTATCCTGAAACCACCTCGCCGATGGTCAAGAAAATAACCCTCTCCACAACAGCAAACACTATTTCAGTTGATTTATAAGTTTCATTTGAAATATTTTTTACCAGATAAAAAATATTTATCTTGTTTAAAAACAGTATGTTGTGGTAAATTGGCTGGGTTTTTGGCCCAAAAATGTCTTTTTTTTAAAAAAACAGAAATAACTTAAAATTTTTCTGTAAAATGTGGTGTGCGAGTGATACACTCCCTTAGTACTGGGGGCTTTCCCTCATATTTCCTATTTCATATTCAAATACATCGATTTACCTGAAGCTTTTACGGTTTACCTAAAACTTTCTAATATATGGCTTTTAGGGTTGACAAGCCGTGGGGGAGCTTTGTAGAATTGATGTTTTTCATTTACTGGGCTGGCGTAGCTCAGTTGGTAGAGCAGCTGATTTGTAATCAGCAGGTCGGGGGTTCGAGTCCCTTTGCCAGCTCCACTTTTATTGGCATGTTGGAAGGAAACCTTAGGGTGTTGACGCCCCCGTCGTGGGCGGCTGTTCTTCAGTATTGCCGTCTGGTGGTGGAGGATTTTTTTTTGTCATCCTCCATATATTTCGGGGAGGTTCCCGAGTGGCCAAAGGGAACAGACTGTAAATCTGTCGGCTCAGCCTTCGGAGGTTCGAATCCTCCCCTCCCCATATTTCTCTTTGTTTTAGGGGCAATGCGGGAATAGCTCAGTTGGCTAGAGCGTCAGCCTTCCAAGCTGAGGGTCGCCGGTTCGAGTCCGGTTTCCCGCTCCACCCTGATTTCAGGTTTGGCAAGGGTTGTCAATTAAGTACAGACGCCCACGTAGCTCAGGGGTGGAGCACTTCCTTGGTAAGGAAGAGGTCATCGGTTCAATTCCGATCGTGGGCTTACTTGTTTTGTGTGAGTTCTCCGAAGGTTTTCTGCGGAGTAAAAATAATTTTCAGGTTGAACCACCTGGAAAATTCTATTTGGTCAAGGGTTATGAGAGACATTATACAATTGGCGTGTACTGAGTGTAAGCGCAGGAATTATTCGACAACCAAGAATAAGAAACTGACGACTCAACGCCTGGAATTCAAGAAGTATTGCAGGTTTTGCAGAAAGCACATCCTTCACAAGGAAACCAAGTAAAGCGAACGTCGGTGTAGGTCGGCGCGTGTGGGAAGCGAGAGGGCAGACTTGGTATCCAAACCAGTTTCCAACTACTCTTAAGCCGCTTTGGAAGTCGAATAGGCCAGTAGCTCTAATGGCTAGAGCGCCGGACTCCAAATCTGGTGGTTGGGGGTTCGAGTCCCTCCTGGCCTGTATTGAACATTTGAATGGATTGAAGTGATTAGCAGATGATAGCAAAAGCGATTCAGTTTTTATCAGAAGTTAAAGGTGAGGTCAAGAAAGTTACTTGGCCGTCCAGGAAAGAGGCTCTGGGGGGGACCGCTGTGGTCCTGGTTGTGGTGTTTTTTATGGCGTTGTTCCTGGGTCTTGTCGATGTGCTTTTGTCTAAGATTGTAGAAACTCTCCTGAAAGCTTGAGGTAAAAGAAAATTGATTGTGAGTAAAAACTGGTATGTGATTCATACGTATTCCGGCTACGAGCAGAAGGTGAAGGCGAACCTATTGGAACAGTTCGAGCGTTCCGAAAGTAAGGAAAATCTGGGGGAAATAGTTATTCCCACAGAGGAGGTTGTTGAGGTTCGCAAGGGCAAGAAGAAAATTTCTTCCAGGAAGTTTTTTCCGGGATATGTCCTGATCAGTGTCGAGATGACGCAGGATATCTGGTACATGATCAAGAACACCCCAAAGGTTACGGGTTTTCTTGGTGGTAGCGGCGGGGAGCCTGTTCCATTGTCGGAGGAAGAAGTTCAGTCGATTGTGGGGCAGATGAAGGGAGAGTCAACGCGGCCCAAGCCCAAATTCTCTTATGACAAGGGTGAAAGTGTGCGCGTGATAGATGGCCCGTTTGTTAATTTTAACGGTGTCGTAGACGAAGTTAATCAGGATAAGGGTAAGGTTAAGGTGATGGTTTCCATTTTTGGCCGGGCGACCCCGGTTGAGCTGGAATTTCCTCAGATCGAGCGTGTTTGATTCGCGCCGGTCATTTGAACTGTTAAGAGTTTAGAAAGGAAGCAAGTGGCAACGAAAACAGCTGAATCACTAATCAAGTTGCAGATACCTGCGGGGCAGGCGACCCCGTCACCACCGGTCGGGCCAGCGCTCGGTCAGCATGGTGTCAACATAATGGATTTCTGTAAGGCTTTCAACGCGGAGACCCAGGGTAAGGAAGGGATGGTTATCCCTGTAGTTATT
Organism: uncultured Nitrospina sp.; assembly: GCA_913045445.1. Classification (GTDB taxonomy): domain Bacteria; phylum Nitrospinota; class Nitrospinia; order Nitrospinales; family VA-1; genus Nitromaritima. Next base: position 13,882 of record CAJWQP010000004.1, read on the forward strand.
TCGGTATATAAGGACCGGACCTTTTCGTTCGTTACAAAGTCACCGCCTGCCGCAGTTCTTCTTAAGCAAGCGGCGGGTATCGCCAAGGGATCGTCTAATCCGAGCCGCGAATTTGTGGGCACTGTTACCAGTGACCAGGTCCGCGAAATAGCCCAGACCAAAAAAGAAGACCTGAATGCGAACGATATAGATCAGGCAATGCGAATTATTGAGGGTTCCGCGAAAAGCATGGGACTTAAAGTAGAAGGTTAAAACGATCGGGAGAAGAGAGTATGGCAAAGGCGGGTAAAAGAATCAAGGCGGCGCTTGAAAAGGTAGAGCCTTTAAAAGAATACGAGCTTCTCGAGGCGGTGAAGTTGGCCAAGGAGACAGCGCAGGCCAAGTTTGATGAGTCGGTGGACGTTGCGGTGCGTTTGGGAGTAGACCCGCGCAAGGCAGATCAAAATATTCGTGGAAGTGTTGTGCTCCCAAAAGGGACCGGGAAAAAGTTTCGCATACTGGTGTTCGCGAAGGGGGAGAAAGAGGCCGAGGCTAAAGAGGCTGGCGCGGAGTTTGTCGGTGGCGAGGATCTTATGAAAAAGATCCAGGGCGGTTGGTTGGATTTCGACCGGGTTGTGGCTACGCCGGATATGATGGGCGTGGTGGGGAGGCTTGGTAAAGTCCTGGGTCCGCGTGGAATGATGCCCAATCCAAAGACGGGAACGGTTACTTTCGATATTAAAGATGCGATCGACCAGATTCAATCGGGGAAAGTGGATTTTCGAGTGGATAAGGCGGGAAATGTACATGCTTCGGTGGGTAAAGCCAGTTTTTCGGCAGAAGACCTGGTAGAGAATTTTGATGCGCTGATGGCGACAGTGGTTCGATTGAAACCATCATCGAGCAAAGGTAAGTATGTGAAAGGCATTTCCGTGTCTTCTACCATGGGGGCGGGAATCAGAGTTGCTTATACAGCCTGACCAATTTGTTGTTGGGTTTGAATTGATTATTTTTTATTGGGATGATTTTACGTTTGAGATTAAATCGTCCGGTTTTTAGAGAGGTTGTCCGGTGACAAATCCAGTAAAAGTTGAGGCCGTAAAAGAGCTGCACGATGTTTTCTTGAAGGCTAAATCTGTTGTAATGGCCAACTATCAAGGGATAGATGCGGCGGGTATTACGGCGTTGCGCACTCATATGAGAGGCCGTTCGGTGGACTTTCGAGTTGTGAAAAATACCTTAGCCCGCAGGGCCGCGAAGGATACCACCCTTGAGGTTTTGGGTGATGATTTTAAGGGCCCCGTTTCTGTGGTCGTCAGTTTCGATGATGCGGTTGCCCCCGCCAAAGCCCTGGCTGATTTTGCCAAGTCAGATGCGCCTAAGTCTCCCGAGGTTATTTGCGGAGTGGTTGAGGGGAAAAAAGTTTCACCGGCCGAGGTTCAGGCGCTTGCGGACTTGCCTTCGCGCGAAGAACTGATTTCTCAAATGCTATCTGTGTTTCAAGGGCCAACAACCAATTTCGCGGGAGTGTTTTCCTCCTTACTGCGCAAACTTGTTGGTACTCTCGAGGCGATTCGGGAGAAGAAAGAATCCGGTTGACGTATTGTGCCTTTTGCTAAACAAGATGAGGCCGTTCCAGTTTTATAACTTAATTGAATAGATTCGAATTTATAAGAATAATTTTTTATTTGAAAGGAGGTCGTGATGGCCGTCGCAAAGGAAGATGTCGTTTCGTTTATTGACAATATGACTGTATTGGAAATGTCAGAATTTGTTAAAGAATTAGAAGATAAGTACGGAGTTACCGCTGCCGCGCCGAGTGTAGCCGTTGCCGCCGCGCCGGGTGCTGGTGCCGCCGTTGCTGAAGAGAAAACAGAGTTTGATGTTGTTCTTACAGCAGTTGGGGACAAGAAAATTCAGGTGATCAAAGAGGTTCGCGCGATTACGGGACTGGGATTGAAAGACGCTAAGGATTTGGTTGAGGGTGCGCCGAAGCCTATCAAGGAAGGTGCCAAGAAAGAAGAAGCCGATGAGATTAAGCAGAAAATTGAAGCAGTTGGCGGTACAGTAGAAGTAAAATAACGCCGTCTTTTTTTGGATGCTTTCTTTTGCTGTTTGGCAAAACCATTGGTTTCTTTTATCACTCCTTCAAAATAAGGTTGGATGAGCATGTCAAAAATCGGTTCCCAGCAACGCGTTGCAGGAAGTTTAAGAACCAGGCAGAATTTCGCCCGTATACCGCAAGTCATAGACATTCCGAATCTCATTGAGATTCAAAAAAAATCATTCGAATGCTTCGTTCAGAACGATGTTCCTCTTAAGGACCGTCAGCTCAAAGGACTGGAAGAAGTTTTTGCTGATGTGTTTCCAATTTCAGACCTGAATATCAATGCTCGAATAGAGTATGTCGGGTTTGAGGTCGGGATTTGGGAGTGTGGCTGTGGCGAGTATGGAGAGTTGGGCGGCCTGGGTGTGGTCTGCGATAAATGCGGACACGATGTTCTTCGTAAGGAGAAGCATAAGCTGAGCGAATGTCGCCAGAAAGGTCTGACCTATGCTGATCCTATAAAGATAATGGTGCATTTGGTGTTGTTTGACCGTGAGGCGGTTGATATCAATGCCAAGACGTTAAAAGACTTACCCGGAAAATATATTGTTGAAGATTTGAAGCATCCTTCAACGGGTAAGATCCTTTTCCCTTCCCGCACACAAATCACACCGGAAGTAATCAAAACACTTCAGAGTGAGAAGGTTACTCAAATAGTCAGTAATACAGTCCGTGAGGTTAAAGAACAGAAAATATTCCTGGGTGAGATGCCGATGATGAGTCCCAATGGGACCTTCATGATCAATGGTGTTGAGCGTGTGATCGTGAGCCAGATGCACCGATCGCCGGGAGCCTTCTTTTCTCACGACAAGGGAAAATCTCACGTCAGCGGAAAAATTCTCTATTCGGCCAGAATCATTCCTGATCGAGGTTCCTGGGTTGACTTCGAGTTTGATATTAAGGATCTGCTTTATGTGAAAATTGATCGCCGAAGAAAGCTTCCGGCGACTATTTTGTTGCAGGCCTTTGGTATGTCGGTCAAGGAAATTCTTGAAACCTTCTATAAGATCGAAACGATCAGTGTGTCCGCAAAGGATAAGAGGGTCTTTGCTTCCAGTAAAGAGCTGCTGATAGGTTATAAGGTTCTGGAGGATATTATAGACCCAAAGACCGATGACGTTATACTCAAGGCGGGTAAAAAAGTTGTTCCGGCCGTGTTGCGTAAGTTGAAACGTGTTACCAGGGCGATGAAGGTGGAGATAGACCCTGAGGGTCTTTTAGGTTGTTTTCTGTTTGATGAAATAGTGAGCAAGGAAACAGGCGAAGTTTTTGCGGAGACCAATCAGCCTTTAACAGAAGAGATTCTGGAACTTATTTTTGAAAATGGAAATAATGAGATCAAGATTCTTCATGTAGATGATGAGCTTCTTGATACAGCCATTCGTGATACGGTGGCGGCAGGTAAAATTGATAATCAGGTAGACGCGATCCGGGAAATTTACAAGCGTCTTCGACCGGGGGACCCGCCAACGCCGGAAATAGCGAAATCCTTATTCTGGAATCTTTTCTTCAATCCCAAGCGGTACAACCTCTCCGTTGTTGGGCGTATCAAGCTCAATCAGAAATTTGGATTGGATATTCCTACCAATAACCGACTGTTGACACTTAAAGATCTGGTGGCGGTGGTCAAATTTCTGGTCGACCTGCGCAATGGGATCGGCACAGTTGATGACATCGACCATTTGGGCAACCGACGTGTAAGGGCTGTGGGTGAATCGCTGGAAAATCAGTTCAGAGTTGGGTTGGTCAGGATGGAGCGGGCAATTGTTGAACGCATGTCTATTCAGGACCTGGATGTTTCTATGCCGCATGATCTCATTAATTCCAAGCCCGTGACCGCGGCGATAAAAGAGTTTTTCGGCAGTAGTCAGTTGTCTCAGTTTATGGATCAGACTAATCCGCTTTCTGAAATAACCCACAAACGTCGTCTCAGCGCATTAGGTCCTGGCGGTCTGACGCGAGAGCGCGCCGGGTTCGAGGTGCGGGATGTTCATCCTACTCATTACGGGCGGATTTGCCCTATTGAAACTCCAGAAGGACCCAACATTGGCCTCATCGCTTCGCTGAGTACTTACGCGAGGGTTAATGATTATGGTTTCATTGAAACACCTTACAGAAAAGTCGCGAAGGGATCGGCCAAGAACGAGGTGGAGTTTCATACTGCGATAGTTGAGGATAAATATGTTATCGCGCAGGCCAATGTTGAGTTGGACAAAAATAACAAGTTTAAAGAATCGATCGTGTCGGCCCGTCAGGGCGGGGATTTTGTTTTGTCTCCCAGTGACAAGGTTGATTTCATGGATGTTTCCCCTAAACAGCTTATCAGTGTGGCCGCATCGCTCATTCCGTTTCTGGAAAACGATGATGCCAACAGGGCTTTGATGGGCTCTAATATGCAACGACAGGCAGTGCCTCTGGTTCAACCCGAAGCTCCTTTTGTGGGGACGGGTATGGAGGCGATTGTGGCGCATGATTCGGGAGCTGTGATCGTTGCTGAACGAGACGGTGAGGTCATAAGTGCCGATGCGACACGCATTGTTGTCCGCAGTAATATTAAAAAGTCAAAGAGTGGAAAGCAGAAACGAAGCAACCTGCTCGATTCAAATGTAGATATTTATACTTTGGCCAAGTACCAAAGATCGAACCAGAACACCTGTGTCAACCAGAGGCCGCTCGTGATTTCGGGGCAAAAAGTTTCGAAGGGTGAGGTTATTGCCGATGGTCCTTCAACGGAAATGGGCGAACTTGCCCTGGGCCGAAATGTGCTTGTCGCGTTTATGCCTTGGGATGGGTACAACTTTGAGGATGCGATTATCGTCAGTGAAAAGTTGGTGAAGGAGGATGTTTATACTTCGATTCACATTGAAGAGTTTAATGTGGAGGCCAGAGATACTAAACAGGGCAAAGAAGATATTACTCGCGACATCTCCAATGTGGGTGAGGATGCGTTGAAGAACCTTGATGAAAGCGGGATCATCCGCGTGGGTGCTACGGTAAAACCAAACGATATTCTCGTGGGTAAGATCACCCCGAAAGGTGAAACTCAGTTGAGTCCGGAAGAAAAACTCCTCAAGGCAATTTTTGGAGAAAAAGCGGGAGATGTGCGTGACACTTCATTGAGGGTTCCACCGGGTATTCATGGAACGGTCATTGACGTGAAGGTCTTTTCCCGAAAGGGTATCGATAAGGATTCCCGGGCTCTCGCCATTGAAGAGGAAGAGATGGCGCGCGTTGAAAAGGACTTCAACGATGAAATTCGAATCGTCAAAAGTGAAACGGAAAAACGGATCCGGTCCTTGTTGTCTGGAAAGACAGCGAGCAAGACGGCTAGTATCGGGCGTCACAGTTTCAAAAAAGGTGAAGTCCTTGAGGGAGAAGTTCTTGCCAAGCTGAGCGCCAAGGATATGGTCCAGATTCCGGCAAAGGACGTGAATAGTGAAGAAATCAAGGAGTTGGAGGAAAATTGTAAGGATCAGGTAAGTATCCTCAAGTCCATGATGAAGGATAAAGCGGCTCAGTTGAGAAAGGGAGATGATTTGTCGCCCGGTGTGATCAAGCTGGTCAAGGTTTTCCTGGCCATGAAGCGCAAGCTTCAGGTTGGCGATAAGATGGCGGGTCGTCATGGTAACAAGGGTGTCGTTTCAACTATCGTTCCGGTAGAAGACATGCCTTACCTTGATGATGGAACATCTATCGAGCTCATACTCAATCCGTTGGGTGTTCCATCGCGAATGAACGTGGGCCAGATTTTGGAAACCAATCTGGGTATGGCCGCGAAATCAGTTGGCAGGCATATGGCAACTCCTGTTTTTGACGGTGCTAAGGAATCGGATGTTCGTGGCTTGCTTGAGGGGACCGCGTTTTCTCCTTCGGGTGAGGAGGCGTTGAATGATGGTCGTACAGGAATTCCTTTCCGTCAGAAAGTGATGGTTGGTTATATATACATTCTGAAACTTCATCACTTGGTGGATGACAAGATCCATGCTCGTTCGACAGGACCTTATTCGCTGGTAACCCAGCAACCGTTGGGTGGGAAGGCGCAATTTGGAGGCCAGAGGCTCGGTGAAATGGAGGTCTGGGCGCTGGAAGCTTATGGTGCCGCGTATACCCTGCAGGAAATGCTGACAGTGAAATCCGATGATGTGGAAGGACGCAAGCGCATGTATGAAGCCATCGTTAAAGGCGATACCAACCTGAACCCCAGTCTTCCGGAATCATTTAACGTTCTGGTCAAAGAGTTGCAGAGTTTGGCCATAGATGTAGAACTTATAGAATCTCCCAAGTAAGTTGCTTTTCGGTCTGATAAACAGCTGAACCGTTTCAAAGCAGTTTAACTTTAACACTATTGGAAGGAGACACCCCTGGTGGATAGCTTGACATTATTCGATAAGCCAAAAAATCCTATCTTGTTTGATGCTATGCGGGTTCGCCTTGCCTCGCCAGAGAAAATCCGCTCTTGGTCTTACGGAGAAGTTAAGAAGCCTGAAACAATCAATTACCGTACCTTTAAACCGGAGCGGGATGGGTTGTTTTGTGCCAAAATTTTTGGTCCGGTTAAAGACTGGGAATGTAATTGCGGCAAGTATAAGCGCATGAAGCACAAGGGTGTGGTTTGTGAAAAGTGCGGTGTTGAGGTCATTCTCTCCAAGGTGCGTCGTGAACGGATGGGTCATATTGAGTTGGCCAGCCCGGTAGCGCACATCTGGTTTTTCAAAGGGCTTCCAAGTCGCATAGGGCACTTGTTGGATATCAGCCTTAAGGATCTTGAGCGTGTTATCTATTTTGAGAATTATGTAGTGATTGATCCTGGTGATTCCGAACTCAAGCCCGGACAGTTGTTGAGTGAGGAAGAATTCCGCGAGGCAGAAATGGAATTCCCTGACACCTTGAAGGCTATGATCGGTGCCGAGGCCATTGAAGAAATGCTCAAGTCTATGGATCTCGATGCTGAATCGGTTCGCCTTAAAGAGGAATCGCTCACCACCAAATCGGTGATGAATAAACGGAAGTATGCCAAACGATTGAAAATAATTGAAGCGTTTCGTAAGTCGGGGAACAGGCCGGAGTGGATGATCCTCAAGGTCGTGCCGGTCATCCCGCCCGAGTTGAGGCCTTTGGTTCCGCTGGATGGCGGTCGGTTTGCTACATCGGACTTGAACGACTTGTATCGCAGAGTCATCAACCGGAATAACCGGTTGAAGAGACTTCAAGAGCTGAAGGCTCCGCAGATTATTATTCGCAATGAAAAAAGAATGTTGCAGGAGGCGGTTGCCGCCTTGTTTGATAACGGTCGCAGAGGTCGAACACTTCGTGGTACCAACAAAAGGCCACTGAAATCGCTCAGTGATATGCTTAAGGGTAAGCAGGGAAGGTTTCGTCAGAATCTACTGGGAAAACGTGTCGATTATTCGGGTCGGTCAGTCATTGTGGTCGGGCCAAAGTTGCAATTTCATCAGTGTGGATTGCCAAAGAAGATGGCGTTGGAATTGTTCAAGCCGTTCATCTTTAACAAGCTTGAAGAAAAGGGATACGCCACCACAATCAAGACCGCTAAAAAAATGGTTGAGCAGGAACGTTCAGAAGTTTGGGAGGTTCTTGAGGAGGTGGTCAAGGGGCATCCGATTCTGCTGAATCGTGCACCTACACTGCATCGACTGGGTATCCAGGCATTTGAGCCAGTGCTTATCGAAGGAAAGGCGATCCAGCTTCATCCGCTGGTTTGTACTGCTTTTAACGCAGACTTTGACGGCGATCAGATGGCAGTGCATGTGCCGCTGTCAATGGAAGCGCGGGTTGAGTGCAAGTTGCTTATGCTTTCTTCGAATAATGTGCTTTCTCCTTCCAATGCAAAACCTATAGCCGTTCCATCTCAGGATATCGTTTTGGGATGTTATTACATGACCAAGATTCGCGGTGGTGTGCTGGGCGAGGGGAAAGTATTCTCCTGCTCGAAAGAAGTTGTTTCGGCATACGATGCTGATGAGCTGGATTTGCAGGCTCGTATCATGGTGAGGATGGAAGGAGAGCTTGTCCAGACAACTACGGGTCGCGTTATCATGAGTGAAGTGATGCCTGATGGACTGTCGTTTTCTCATGTGAATCAGCTGATGGACAAAAAAGCGCTTTCCGATTTGATTTCGCAATCCTTTTTGGCTGTGGGTCGCGAAAAAACAGTGGGTCTTCTGGATTCAGTAAAGTTTCTTGGATTCAAATATGCTACGGAAGCAGGATTGACCATTTCGATTGACCAGATGCGTATTCCACAGAGCAAGGTGCCGATGGTTGATAAAACTCATGATGAGGTTCTCGGGGTTTACAAGCAGTACAGGGACGGGCTCATCACTAACGGTGAGCGTTATAACAAGGTTATTGATATCTGGGCACATGTTACCGAGCGCGTTTCAGAGGAAATGTTCAGGGAGTTGGAGGAAGAGGACGAGCAACTCGTGGCAGGTGAGAAAGATGGGGATTTCAACTCCATCTTTATCATGGCAGATTCCGGTGCTCGTGGTAGCGCCCAACAGCTTCGTCAGTTGGCCGGGATGCGCGGGTTGATGGCCAAGCCCTCTGGAGAAATCATCGAAACCCCAATCACCGCAAACTTTCGTGAAGGTTTATCGGTAATTCAGTACTTCATTTCAACTCACGGCGCACGCAAAGGTTTGGCCGATACCGCACTCAAGACTGCCAATTCAGGCTATCTCACCCGGCGTCTTGTTGATGTGGCGCAGGATATTATCATCCAGGAGGATGACTGCGGAACCCTGAGAGGAGTTGATCTTACGTCTCTGGTTGATGCCGGGGAAATCATCCAGCCCTTGGGCGAACGTATTCTTGGGCGTACTGCTCTGGAAGATGTTATTGATCCATTCAATGGCGATGTTCTGGTCAAGGCGAATGAGATGATCGCCGAGGGAGTCGTTGAGGCGATAGAAAATGCAGGAATTGAAATGGTTAAAATAAGATCCAACCTCACTTGCGAATCTAGGCAGGGGTTGTGCATAAAATGTTACGGACGCAACATGGCTACCTTGGACTGGGTGGAAATTGGCGAACCTATTGGTGTTATTGCCGCGCAGTCCATTGGAGAGCCGGGAACTCAGCTGACAATGCGTACTTTCCACATTGGTGGAACGGCCAGCCGCGTGGTTGAGCAAACCACTTTGCAGACGAAAAAAGGCGGTATTGTGAAATATGCCGGATTGCGCACTCTTAAAAACCAACGCGGTGAAATTATCGTGATGAACCGTAATGGTGCCATTGTTATTCAGGATGAGACGGGCCGTGAAAAAGAAAAATACGCAGTTGTTTATGCCGCGCACCTCAAGGTGGCTGACGGGCAGGAAGTTCAGCCGGGTCAAACGCTTATTGAGTGGGACCCATACACAAATTCAATTCTTACAGAAGTTGCTGGAACCGTTGCGTTCGGAGATGTGGTTGAAGGTTTGACCATGAAAGAAGACTTCGATGAAATAACCGGGTTGTCTACCAAGGTAATCGTCAGTCATCGGGATGAGAAAAAGCAGCCGAGAATTTCTATCAAGAGTGAAAAAGGGGAAACGGTTCGGCGTTACCTTTTGCCTGCGGGGGCACATATTGGTGTTTCCGAGGGCGAGGCGGTCAATGCGGGTGATCTAGTGGTCAAGATTCCGCGGGAAAGTGCTAAGACAAAAGATATCACCGGTGGTTTGCCGCGTGTTGCGGAACTGTTCGAAGCACGCAAACCTCATGAGCAGGCAACCATTACCGAAATTTCAGGTAAGGTCAAGTTTGGCGGATTCGTCAAGGGCATGAGGCAGGTGTTTGTTGTGAGCGATTCGGGTGATGAATGTGAGTATCTTATTCCACGCGGAAAGCACATCAACGTTCATGAAGGCGATGACGTTATTGCCGGTGAAGCCTTGATGGATGGCGCGACGAATCCTCATGATATTCTGCGCGTACTTGGTGAGAACGAACTGCAGTATTATCTCGTCAATGAAGTACAGGAAGTTTATCGCTTGCAGGGCGTGGCCATCAACGATAAGCATATTGAAGTCATCGTTCGGCAGATGTTGCGCCACCTGATTATAGAGGATCCCGGTGAGACTCCATTCTTGTTAGGGGAGCAGGTCACCAAAAAAGTTTTCAATGAAGCCAATCAGGAAGCGATTAAAAACAAGAAAAAACCTGCGAAGGGAGCACCTGTTTTACTCGGTATCACCAAGTCATCGCTGAGTACAGAAAGCTTTATTTCCGCTGCATCCTTCCAGGAGACGACCCGCGTCTTGACCGAGGTGAGTGTGAGCGGGAAGCGGGACAACCTGATAGGATTGAAAGAAAATGTAATTATGGGTCGATTGATCCCTGCCGGAACAGGATGTCGGGCATATGCAGGGATCCGGATCGAGGAGCCGGAAATAGAGGAAGAAGAGAAGAAGGTGGAGGCGGAGGAGACCCCGCTTGCGGTGGAGTAAAACAAATTTAATCAAGCGCATTTTTATCTTGACTCCATCAGAATCGGTGTTAAAATTATCGACCTTTCATATCTTGTTTGATTAACATTCCAAGCCCAAAAAACTTTGGTTTGGTTTCCTACAGGCCCTGTAGAATCAATAGGTTGCCTGGTAGGGGGGGTATTATCTTTGCCAACAATAAATCAGCTGGTCCGGTCGGGGCGTAAGGCTCCAATCAAGAAAACTGCTAGCCCGGCACTGAAGTCGTGTCCGCAGAAAAGGGGTGTTTGTGTGCGTGTTTATACATCGACACCGAAGAAGCCAAACTCTGCGTTGCGGAAAGTGGCTCGTGTGAGGTTGACTAACGGGATGGAGGTCACTACATACATCCCCGGAGTTGGGCATAATTTGCAGGAGCATTCAATTGTTATGATTCGGGGGGGCCGTGTTAAGGATCTTCCCGGTGTTCGGTACCATGTGGTGCGGGGAAGTCTAGATACGCTTGGTGTGGATGGCCGTATGCAAAGTCGGTCTAAATATGGCACTAAGCGTCCTAAAAAATAAGTGAAATAATAATCAATGGCTCGAAGAAGAGAAGCAGAAAAAAGACAGATTTTACCAGATCCCAAGTTTAACGATCTTTTGGTTGCCCGCTTTATCAATAATCTTTTGAAGCAGGGTAAAAAGAGCATTGCCGAAGGTATTTTCTATGGTGCCCTGGATTCAGTGGGCGAGAAAACCAAGGAAGACCCGATCAAAGTGTTTAAGAAGGCGGTGGAAAATGTTTCGCCTCATCTGGAGGTGAAGTCCCGCCGTGTGGGTGGTGCAACTTATCAGGTGCCGGTCGAGGTTAAGGATAGCCGCCGTGTTGCTCTTAGCATACGCTGGATGATCCAGAATGCCAAGGGTCGGTCGGGTCGTTCGATGGCCGAGAAGCTTACGGGTGAAATTGTTGACGCTTATAATAATGCGGGTGGGGCCATTAAGAAAAAAGAGGATGTCCACCGAATGGCAGAAGCCAACAAGGCTTTTGCTCATTACAGGTGGTAGAGAATATAATGAGTAAGAAGTTAGATCTTGATAAAGTTAGAAATATAGGAATTATCGCGCACATTGATGCGGGGAAAACAACGACCACCGAGAGGGTTTTGTATTACACGGGCCGGAGCCATAAAATAGGCGAGGTTCACGACGGAAACGCTACGATGGACTGGATGGAACAGGAGCAGGAGCGTGGAATCACGATCACTTCGGCAGCGACCACCTGTTTCTGGCAGGATCATCAGGTTAACGTGATTGATACTCCAGGTCATGTGGATTTCACGGCGGAAGTCGAACGATCATTGAGGGTTCTTGATGGTGCGATCGGAGTTTTCTGCGCGGTGGGCGGTGTTGAGCCTCAGTCTGAAACGGTATGGCGGCAGGCTACTAAATATAAGGTTCCTAGAATCGGATTCGTCAATAAGATGGATCGCGCGGGCGCTGACTTTTTGAATTGTGTCGGGCAGATGGAGGAGAGGCTTAAGGCCAATACTGTTCCCGTGCAATTGCCTGTGGGGGCAGAGGCCGAATTTGTTGGGATCATCGATTTGATTGAAATGAAGGCCAATATCTACAGCGAGGAAAATGATAAGGGTGAGACGTATGAGGTTGTAGACATTCCGGAAGAATGCCGGGAGTTGGCTGAGGAGTATAGAGAAAAATTGATGGAGGCTGTCTCGGATATAGATGATTCCATTATGGAAAGATTTCTGGTAGGGGAGGATGTGCCGGAGGAGGAAATCATTGCGGCGATTCGTAAGGGAACTTTGGAACTTAAGATAACGCCTATTTTGTGCGGCGCGGCATTCAAGAACAAAGGTGTTCAGCAGTTACTGAATTCAGTTGTGAAGCTTCTCCCTTCTCCCTTAGATGTTCCTCCCGTGCAAGGTACCCACCCTGATACAGCAAAAGAAATTACCAGAAAATCTGATGACAGTGAGCCTCTGTCTGCATTAGCGTTTAAGATAATGACCGATCCTTTTGTCGGTCAGCTGGCGTTTGTGAGGGTGTATTCGGGCGAGCTGAAAAGCGGATCCTATGTATACAACACCACCACCGGTAAGCGTGAGCGTGTGGGGCGTCTGCTTCGGATGCACTCCAATAAGAGGGAAGAGATATCTTCTGTAAAGGCGGGGGATATCGGCGCGGCTATTGGGTTCAAGAAAACATTTACGGGAGACACCCTTTGTTTGCAGGAAGACCCGATTATTCTGGAGTCGATAGTTTTCCCAGAGCCTGTTATATCGGTGGCTATTGAGCCTAAGACAAAAGCCGAGCAGGAAAAGCTTTCAGATTGTATGGTCAAGTTACTGCAGGAAGATCCTACGTTTAGCGTCAAGGTTGATGCAGAAACAAGCCAAACGGTAATTTCCGGGATGGGTGAGTTGCATCTGGATATTCTGGTTGACCGGATGCGTCGTGAGTTTGCATTGGATGTGAACGTTTCTCAGCCGCAGGTGGCTTATAAGGAGACGATCAGGAAAACGGTTGAACATGAAGTTAAATATGCCAAGCAGTCTGGTGGTCGAGGGCAGTTTGGGCACGTGGAAATCAAGGTAGAGCCGCGCGAGGCCGGGACCGGATTTGAGTTCATAAATAAGATTGTGGGTGGCGCGATTCCCAAGGAGTACATCCCTGCTGTTGAAAAGGGGGTTAAGGAGTCTATGGAGCGCGGCATCATGTGTGGCTACAACGTTGTTGATATTCAGGTGACTTTGTTGGATGGTTCGTTTCATGAGGTCGATTCTTCTGAAATGGCATTCAAGATAACTGGTTCCATGGCGTTTAAAGAGGCGTGTGCCAAGGCCGACCCAGTGTTGCTGGAGCCGGTGATGGACGTGGAAGTTGTTACGCCTGATGAGTTTATGGGAGATGTGATTGGTAACCTGAATTCCAAGCGAGGGAAGGTTAAGGAGTTGAGTGACAGGGCGGGAGCGAAGGTGATTCGAGCAGAGGTGCCGTTGTCGGGTATGTTCGGGTATTCAACCGATTTGCGATCTGCTACTCAGGGCCGAGCCAGCTTCTCCATGGAGTTTTCTAAATATGAACCTGTCCCTTCAATGATTGCAGAGGAGTTGGTTGCAAAGGCGACAGGGGTTAAAAAATTAGCTGTTGAGATATAGTTGATAATAAATAGATAGACGATTTTAAAACATTCTTGGAGTAAACCCAGATGGCAAAAGAGAAATTTGTCCGAGACAAACCGCATTTGAACGTTGGAACGATTGGTCACGTTGATCATGGCAAGACGACGCTGACTGCTGCGATTACAGAGGTCCTTTCTAAGAAAGGATATGCTGAAACAATTGCTTTTGATCAGATTGATAAGGCACCGGAAGAAAAAGAGCGTGGTATCACTATCGCTATCGCTCACGTTGAGTATAAGACAGACAATCGTCATTATGCGCACGTGGATTGTCCGGGTCATGCTGACTACGTTAAGAATATGATTACCGGTGCGGCGCAGATGGATGGTGCCGTTATTGTTGTAAGCGCCTCCGATGGTCCTATGCCGCAGACGCGAGAGCATATTCTGCTGGCTCGCCAGGTAGGTGTTCCGAAGATTACTGTGTTCATGAATAAGTGTGACATGGTTGACGATGAGGAATTGCTGGACCTCGTTGAGATGGAGATCAGAGAGCTTCTGAGCAAGTATGAATTCCCTGGTGATGATGTTCCGGTTATTCGTGGAAGTGCTTTGCAGGCTTTGGAGAATCCGGAAGATGAAGAGAAGACAAAGTGTATCTGGGATTTGATGAATGCCCTGGATACTTATTTCCCGGTTCCGGATCGTCCCGTTGATAAGGATTTCCTGATGCCGATTGAAGATATTTTCTCGATTTCTGGTCGTGGCACGGTTGCTACGGGGCGTATTGAGACGGGAATCATTAAGGTTGGGGAAGAAGTCGAGATCGTTGGCTTTCGCCCAACCACGACAACGACCATAACCGGTGTTGAGATGTTTCGAAAGTTGCTGGATGATGGGCAGGCGGGTGATAACGTGGGGCTCCTGCTTCGTGGCACCAAGCGCGAGGATATTGAGCGTGGGCAGGTCATTGCCAAGCCTAAGAGTATTACACCGCACAAAAAGTTTAAGGCGGAAGTGTATGTTCTCAGTAAAGACGAAGGAGGACGCCACACGCCTTTCTTTAACGGTTATCGTCCGCAGTTTTATTTCAGGACGACCGATGTGACAGGTGTTTGTACCTTGCCTTCGGGTGTTGAGATGGTTATGCCGGGTGACAATGTCACCATGGATATCGAGTTGATCACTGAGGTTGCAATGGATAAGGAGCTTCGGTTCGCTATTCGTGAAGGCGGTCGTACGGTTGGCGCTGGAGTCGTGAGCGAGATCACTGAATAATGAGCGATCAGAAAATAAAAATTAAGCTGAAGGCTTACGACCATAAGTTGCTTGACTGGTCGGTTGGTGAAATAGTGGAAACCACTAAACGTACTGGTGCCAAAGTGGTGGGTCCGATTCCTTTGCCAACCGTGCGCAACCGATGGACGGTTTTGCGATCGCCTCATGTGGATAAGAAGTCACGTGAACAGTTCGAAGTTCGTACTCATAAGCGGATTATGGAAATTCACGAACCCACACCTCAGACTGTAGATGCGTTGATGAAGCTGGATTTATCTGGTGGCGTGGATATTGAAATCAAACTTTAAGTTGCAGGTATAGAGTAAATATAAATGGATGCTTTGATTGGAAAAAAAGTGGGTATGACGCAGGTGTTCTCGAAAGAGGGCAACTGTATTCCCGTGACCGTGGTTCAGGTTGAAAAATGTGTTCCTTTGCTTCGGCGAACACAGGATCGGGATGGGTATGATGCGATTCTGGTAGGGTACGGCACAAGGAAGTCAAAGCATACGAATAAGCCTGAGCAGGGATTCTATGACAAGGTCAAGGCTGAGCCGGCCAGGTTGCTCGCTGAGTTTCGTGATCAGGGTGTTACAGATGAGGAGATGGGCAAGCCTCTTAAGGTAGATATTTTTAGTGAGGGAGATAGTGTCAGCGTTGTCGGGACCTCGAAGGGTAAGGGGTTTGCCGGGGTCTTTAAGCGGTGGGGTTTTGGCGGTGCGCCTGCGTCTCATGGGCATCACGAAATTTATCGTGGTGGTGGCTCGATCGGAATGCACACTTATCCGGGTCGCGTGTTCAGGGGCAAGAAGATGCCTGGGCATATGGGGTCTAAAAAGGTTTTTGTCAAGAACCTTAAGGTTGTGCGCGTTGATACAGAAAATAATGTATTGCTTATTAAGGGCGCCGTGCCGGGAGCTTCGGGCGGGATTGTCAGAATTGTTAAATCGTAGCGTCTAACGGAAATATTATGCCGCAATTGGATGTATTAGATACTGAGAATAAAAAGGTCGGGAATATCGAGGCCGCCACCAGTGTGTTTGATGTCAAGGTCAACAACCACCTGATCAAGCAGTATGTGGTCTTGCAGCAGGCCAGTCGGCGTTTGGGCACGGCTTGTACGAAATCAAGTTATGGTCAGCTCAGTGGCAGTGGAAAAAAACCCTGGCGTCAAAAGGGAACAGGCAGGGCTCGTGTCGGAAAAACGAGATCGGCTATTTGGCGGGGTGGCTTGACTATTTTTGGTCCCACGCAAAGAGATTACAGTTTTAAGATGAATAAAAAAGCCAGGAAGCAGGCTCTCAGGTCGGCGCTTACGGACTGCTTTCAGGGAAACCACATTGCTGTGGTTGATAAGATTGACCTTGAAAAACCAAAAACAAAAGAAGTGGTTCGGATAATCAAATCCCTTGGGCTACCTGAGAAGACACTGTTTCTGGTTTCAGAAAAAAATGAGAATCTTGAGTTGGCTGTGCGAAACCTGCCTACAGTGAATGTGCTTCCGGTAGAGGGGTTGAATGTGTACGATCTTCTCCTTCACGAAAAAATTGTATGTACGCCGGAGACGGTGAAGAAACTTGAGGAGCGACTGGGCTGATGAGCGACTATTACCAAATTCTACAAAAACCTCTCGTTACGGAAAAAAGCACGCAAATGCTTGCAGAGGGGAACTGGGTTTCGTTTCGAGTGAACCCGCAAGCTAACAAGATACAAATTAAAGATGCCGTGGAAAAAATATTCAGTGTGACGGTGACAAAGGTAAACACCTTGATTGTTCCCGGCAAGTACCGGCGTTTTGGTCGGACATTGGGTCACACAAAGTCATGGAAAAAAGCGATGTTGCGCCTTAAGGAAGGTGACAAAATCGAATTGTTTGAAGGAGCCTGATCTTAATGCCTGTTAGAAAATTAAAACCTCGATCTCCCGGTGTTCGCTTTCGTACCATTCCCGGATTTGATGAGATCACCAAGTCAACGCCGGAAAAGAGTCTGCTTGTTTCTATTGCTCGTAAGGGTGGACGTAATAATCGTGGGCGACTGACGGCCAAACGGCGTGGGGGTGGGCACCGTAAGCAGTACCGCATTATTGATTTCAAAAGAAACAAGGATGGTGTCGAAGCCAAGGTCGAGGGGATTGAGTACGATCCGAATCGTTCGGCCAATATTGCCCTGTTGGTATATGTTGATGGAGAAAAACGCTACATCCTTTCGCCGGAAGGATTGAGGGTCGGTGACAAGATTACCTCTGGGGATCAGGCTGAAGTCAAGGCTGGAAATTGTTTGCCGCTCAATAAGATTCCTGAGGGAACTCTCTTGCATAATATTGAAATGCGTTGTGGAAAGGGAGGGCAGATAGCTCGAACTGCCGGAGCATCGGTTCAGTTGATGGCCAAGGAAGGTGCGTATGCTACCTTGAAGCTTTCTTCAGGTGAAGTTCGATTGATCGACATGAATTGCCGAGCCACTATCGGAGTGGTGGGAAACTCTGAGCACGGGAATGTTTCATTCGGTAAGGCAGGAAGATCCCGCTGGGTTGGACGGCGACCCCGAGTGCGTGCGGTAGCAATGAATCCTGTCGATCATCCTATGGGCGGTGGTGAAGGTCGATCTTCTGGAGGGCGGCATCCATGTAGTCCCTGGGGTCAGCCTGCTAAAGGACTTAAGACAAGAAAGCCACGCAAGAGTTCGAACAAGTTTATTTTGAATCGGCGTAAGAAGCGAAAAAAATAATTCTGTTTTTATTATATTAAGGAAATTATGTCGCGATCACTGAAAAAAGGTCCTTTTATTGACGATCATCTGTCGAAGAAGGTCGAGGAGATGAATCGCCAGGGGGACCGGAAAATTATTAAGACCTGGTCTCGTAGGTCGACAATAAGTCCGGATTTTGTTGGGCATACCATGGCGGTGCATAACGGGAAAAAGTTTATCCCGGTATTTGTCACTGAGAATATGGTTGGACACAAGCTGGGGGAGTTTTCTCCGACTAGAACGTTCCGATCGCATGGCGGCAGAACCAAAAAAGCGGTTACTAAATAAAACGTTTATCAGGTATTTGATCAATGGATGTCAGGGCATCATTAAAACATACTCGAACGGCTCCGCAGAAAGCGCGGCTGGTGGCCAAGCTGATTCACGGTAAAAACGTGAGTGACGCTATGAATATTTTGCAGTTCACGCGCAAAAAAGCGGCTCGGATTATACAGCAACTTTTGAAATCGGCTCTTGCCAACGCGGAAGAAAACCACAAGGTTTTGGATGTGGATGACATGTTTGTCAAGCAGGTCACCGTTGATCAGGGTGTGGTCATGAAGCGGACGATGCCCAGGGCGAGAGGCACAGCGAATACAATTCGCAAGCGGTCAAGCAATATTTGCCTGGTACTTGGCGAAAAATAAAACAGGAGGTTTGCGTGGGTCAAAAAGTTCATCCATATGGATTCCGATTGGGAATCAACAAAACCTGGGCATCGAGTTGGTATGCTCGTGGGGAGTTTCCCGTTTTATTGTTGGAGGATATCAGGCTCCGGCAGTACATAAAGAAAACTTTATCGCATGCGGGTATTTCGAAGGTCGAGGTGGAGAGAAGCGCCAATCGGGTCAGGGTCAATATCCATACGGCTCGACCGGGAATCATCATTGGGAAAAAGGGGATGGAGGTTGACAGGCTCAAGGAAGAATTGCAAAAGATGATCAGCGGCAAGCAGGTGAACTTGAATATCAAGGAAGTGCGTCGGGCGGAATTGGACGCCAATCTTGTTGCTCAAAACGTAGCATTGCAACTCCAGAAACGAATTTCTTTCCGCCGGGCCATGAAGAAGAGTGTGTTGTCTTCGCTTCGATTCGGGGCGCTGGGAATTAAGATCAGAGTTTCGGGTCGTTTGGGCGGGGCGGAAATCGCTCGAAGTGAATGGTATCGGGAGGGTCGTGTGCCTCTGCACACCTTGCGAGCCGACATCGACTATGGGACGGCAGTTGCAAGTACAACCTTTGGTGTGATTGGTGTCAAGGTCTGGATTTATCGCGGAGACATTCTGCCGGGTAAGGCCAGCGAGGGAGAGGCGGTTCCTGCCGGTGCCAAAGAGGGAAAAAAGCGAAGCTAGAAACAGCGATAATGAATTTACCGGCTTTTTGGCGGGTGTGTTGAAACAACTATAAAATTGTAAGATCGGAGAATTTGCATCATGTTGATGCCTAAAAAAGTCAAATATCGCAAACGTCATAAAGGCCGAATGGGTGGAACGGCGTTTCGCGGTGGCAATTTGGACTTTGGTTCCTTTGGATTGCAGGCGCTGGAGTGCGGGCGCATTACAAATAGACAGATTGAAGCGGCGCGTATTGCCATGACCCGTCACGTAAAGCGTGGTGGAAAGATATGGTTGCGAATATTCCCGGATAAGCCGATTTCCAAGAAACCGGCTGAAACCAGAATGGGAAAAGGTAAAGGCGGTCCGGAGTACTGGGTTGCTGTTGTCAGGCAGGGAAGGATGCTCTACGAGATGGAGGGGGTTCCTGAAGATATCGCCAAAGAGGCGTTTCGGCTGGCGCAGCATAAGCTGCCTATCGCGACACGGTTTGTTACTAAAAAATAATTGAGGCGCCGTTTGCGGTGCAGAGGGAATTATGAAAGCGCAGGATATTAGAGAGCTTACAGAAAAAGAACGGCAGGAAAAGGTAGATGATCTCAGCCAGGAATTTTTTAATCTAAAGTTTCAATTAGCCACCGGCAAGATAGAAAATCCGAGCCGGCTCAGGTTTATCCGCAGGGATATTGCCAGGCTTAAAACTATCCTCGGTGAGTCTGCTGGTCGGGGGGCTAAACCGGCGGAGTCCACTAAAGAAAGTGCTGATAAGGCTTAATCGAATTCGCTTGATGAGCGATTTGGTAAACAAGGAGTTCCATGAGTATTCAGGCAAATAAAAAGACCATGACGGGAGTTGTGGTCAGTAACAAAATGGACAAAACTGTTGTTGTTCGGGTGGAGCGCAAATTCTCGCATCCTGTTTTCAAGAAAGTGGTCAAGACAACCAAAAAGTATAAGGTGCATGACGAGAAAAATGAGTGTCTGGAAGGGGATTTCATTCGTATTCAGGAAACCCGTCCGCTCAGCAAGCAGAAGCGTTGGCGCTTGCTTGATGTTATCACCAGAGAAAAATCGTTGGAAAATGAAAAGGTTGCGCAGTCATGATTCAGTTAAGAACGGTATTAGATGTTGCTGACAATTCCGGTGCCAAGAAGATTCAGTGCATAAAAGTGCTGGGTGGTTCGGGCAGAAGGTACGCACGCATAGGCGATATTATAGTAGTGGCTGTCAAAGAGGCCGATCCGCGTAGTGCAGTGAAAAAAGGTGAGGTCAGAAAAGCGGTCGTTGTGCGAACGAGAAAAGAAATCCGGCGAACCAATGGCAGCTACATCAAGTTTGATACCAATTCAGCTGTATTGATAAATGATAGTCGCGAGCCTCTGGGAACCCGTATCTTTGGTCCGGTGGCCAGGGAGTTGCGTGCCAGGAGATTCATGAGAATTCTTTCCCTAGCCCCCGAGGTACTGTGATGTCAGTCGCCCAAAAAAAATTCAGTCTTAAAAAAGACGACATTGTTCAGGTTATCTCTGGCAAGGAAAAAGGAAAGAAGGGCAAGATTCTGGCTCTCTTTTCTGAGTCGGGCCGGGTGACTATCGAAAAACTTAATATGCTCAAGAGGCATACGAAGTCCGATGGCAAGTCACGGCAGGGCGGCATTGTGGAAAAAGAAGGGTCTATCCACTTGTCGAATGTTCTCCTTGTTTGTGACAAATGTGGAAAAGGCGTTCGCATAAAACGCAAAAAACTTGAAGACGGCAAACGTGTGCGTGTTTGCAAAACTTGCGAAGAGGTCATCGACAGAGTCTGATATGGCAAATTTTAAAAAGTTATACAACGAAAAGCTCAAAGGTCAGATTCAGAAGGAGCTGGGCCTTGGAAATGTGATGGAGGTTCCCCGTCTGGACAAAATTGTCTTGAATGTGGGGCTGGGCGAAGCCTTGCAGAATGGGAAAGTGATTGAGTCCAGCGTGGAGCAGTTGAAATTGATCACAGGGCAGATGCCTGTGGTGACCAAGGCTAAAAAGTCAATCGCCAATTTCAAATTGCGCGAGGGCGTACCCATAGGGGTCATGGTTACTTTGCGGGGAACACGCATGTACCATTTCTTTGAACGCCTGGTCAGTTTTGCTCTGCCGCGCGAAAGAGATTTTAAGGGTCTGCCTAAAAAGTCTTTTGACGGACGAGGTAACTATTCGATTGGATTGAAAGAGCAGTTGATCTTTCCTGAGATTGACTACGATAAGATCGAGAAGATTCAGGGAATGAACATCACGATCTGCACCACCGCAAGAACGGATGAAGAAGGCAGATGCCTGCTCACCCAAATGGGATTGCCATTGCGGAAATAACTTGAATAACGGAAACTCGCGAGACGTTTCCAGGTAGGAAGGGTATTATGGCGAAAAAATCGCTGGTTGCTAAAGCGCAAAGAAAACAGAAGTTCCAGGTCAGGGAGTACAGTCGGTGTCGGCTGTGTGGTCGCCCAAGGGCGTTCCTGCGTAAGTTTGGCATGTGCCGAATATGTTTCCGGGAGAGGGCATTGCTGGGCGAGGTTCCTGGAGTTACCAAATCCAGTTGGTGAACAACTGATCCAAGTTTAGGAGTTTAGTTTTGTTATGATGACAGATCCTATAGCTGATCTATTTACGCGCATTCGAAATGGTCTTATGGTGAAACATGATGCCGTCATAATGCCAAATTCGAAAATGAAAACCCGTATCGCTGAGATTTTGAGGGATGAGGGTTTCATCAAGAATTTTCGCGTCCGCGAGGATGATAAACAGGGCGTGTTGAAAGTGTATTTGAAATATCATGATGGCGATGCCGCCATTAGGGGAATTAAAAGAATTAGTAAACCGGGACGAAGAACCTACGTGTCTGCGAGGGGTATACCCAGGGTTTTGAACGGACTCGGAATTGCAATCATAACCACATCCTCCGGTGTCATGACCGATGAATTATGTCGGGAAAAAGGTGTCGGCGGTGAAGTTCTGGGTTACATCTGGTAGCGAGAAGGGCATTATGTCGAGAGTAGGAAAACAACCAATAACGGTTCCTGCGGGAGTCGAGTGTAAGTTAGATGGTGTGGTCATGAAGGTGAAGGGCCCCAAGGGCCAGCTCCAGAGAGACCTTCATCCGAATATGAAGATCACGATTGAAAAAGATGTGATCACTGTGACGCGTCCCACAGATGGGCGGATCGATCGATCTCTGCATGGATTGACACGCACCCTGATCAACAACATGGTCGTTGGGGTGACTGAGGGGTTTTCAAAAACTCTCAATATTGTTGGTGTGGGTTACAAGGTGGATTTAAAGGGTAAGGACTTGAACCTAAGTCTGGGTTTTTCCCATCCTGTTATCTACCCTTCGGCAAATGGAGTTGAGTTTGACGTTGACAGTAAGAAGAATGTGATTGTCGTTAAGGGGATCAATAAAGAAGCGGTTGGACAAGCGGCCGCCGAAATTAGAAAGATAAGGCCTCCCGAGCCATATAAAGGTAAAGGGGTTATGTACGCCAATGAAAAAATCCGTAGGAAGGCAGGTAAGACCGCGGCAAGTGGAGGATAACCTGAAAAAAATATGAAGACCTTGGATAGAGAAAGACTCAGAATTAATCGCAAGAGGCGCGTTAAAAACCGTGTGCAAAGGAACAGGGAAAAGCTTCGCTTGACCGTGTTTAGAAGTGCCAAGCATATTTACGCACAGATTGTTAATGACATAGACGGGAAAACTTTGCTGTCTGAATCCACGATGACACCGGCGTTTCGCGAGAAAATGAAGAACGGGGGCAATACCCAGGCGGCGACTCTGGTGGGAAATATGCTTGGAGAAAAAGCGGTTCAGCAAGGGATTAAGGAAGTTTACTACGATAGAAATGGTTTTCTCTACGCGGGTCGGATCAAGGCTTTGGCCGATGGTGTGAGGGAAAAGGGCGTTAAATTTTAAATCGGATTTAAGTTTTAAATCAAACTGTTGAGATGTCGATCTCATTGGAAGGTTCGACCGGACAGCATCTTGGAGGCGATCATTGCGAGAGCAAAAGGAAGTTAAGCAAGAATATGTTGACAAGGTAGTCAAGATCAACCGTGTGGCGAAGGTGGTCAAAGGCGGACGAAGGTTCAGCTTTAGCGCTCTTGTTGTGGTTGGCGACCGCGAAGGTTCTATCGGTTGGGGACTTGGTAAAGCAAACGAAGTGCCGGAGGCGATTCGTAAAGGTGTTGAGAGAGCCAAGCGGGACATGATCCAGATTTCACTGGATGGAGCTACCATTCCACATGAAGTGATCGGAGCTTACGGTGCGGGGCGGGTTGTCATGCGTCCGGCATCCAGAGGAACGGGATTGATCGCGGGCGGTGCTGTGCGCGCGGTGCTGGAGGCGGTTGGTGTCAGAGATGTTTTGACCAAGAGTTTGCGAACCAACAACCCTCATAATGTAGTCAAGGCCACCATTGAGGGGCTGACAAAGCTAAGAGACTCCAAACACTATTCTGCCGTGAGAGGCAAAAAAATGAAAGCGGATGCTTCGTGAGTGAGGTTATATGAAATTATCTGAATTGAGAGCAGTTCCAGGCAGTCGCAAGAATAGAAAGCGGATAGGACGCGGTCCTGGTTCTGGAACGGGCAAAACTTCTGGCAAGGGCCAAAAAGGTCAGAAGTCCAGATCTGGCGGAAATCCTCACCCCTGGTTTGAGGGAGGGCAGATGCCCTTGTACAGGCGATTGCCTAAGCGAGGGTTCACTAATATATTCAGGAAGGAGTACGTGATTGTCAACGTCAGCCAGTTGGAAGGCTTGGGTGCTGGCGATCCTGTGACTCCGGAGGTGATGAAAGAAAAGGGACTGATCCGTAAGTTGGGTTCTGTGAAAATTCTGGGTAATGGCGAATTGTCGGGTGCTGTCACGGTGCATGCTCATAAATTCAGCCGATCGGCAGTAGAGAAGATAGAAAAATCTGGTGGAAAGGCCGTAACCGTTTAGATGAGTGGCGCTGAGTCGTTTGGAAATTTATTCAGGGTTCCCGAGCTTAAAAAGAAGATTTTTTTTACGCTGGGAATGCTGGTGGTTTATCGAATTGGAGCCCATATTCCCACACCGGGAATTAATTCCGTGGCGCTTGCAGAGATGTTTGCCCGCGCGCAGGGAACTATTTTAGGTTTTTTCGATATGTTCTCCGGCGGAGCACTCAGTCGGTTGACGATATTTGCTCTGGGTATCATGCCCTACATCAGCGCGTCCATCATCATTCAGCTGATGACGATGGTTTCTCCCTATCTGGCGCGTCTTAAAAAAGAGGGAGAGCAGGGACAGAAAAAAATTACGCAGTACACGCGTTACGGAACCATTGTCCTCAGTATGGTTCAAAGTTCTGGTATCGCTGTAGGGTTGGAGGCGATGAAAAGCCCAACGGGTAACCCGATTGTTCCTATGCCGGGATGGTCGTTTCGGGTGATGACGGTCTTAACCCTGACCGCTGGAACCGCTTTCCTGATGTGGCTTGGTGAGCAGATCACGGAGCGGGGCATTGGCAACGGAATCTCGCTGATTATATTTTCCGGTATTGTGGCAGGAACGCCAGCCGCTATTTTTCAGTCGATGGACCTGATGGGCACCGGAGAAATGTCTGTGCTGGTCATGCTCTTTTTGCTGGTGTTTATGGCCGCAGTTGTTGGTGTGATTGTGTTTACGGAGGGCGGTCAGAGAAGGATTCCCGTTCAGTACGCCAAGCGTGTGGTGGGACGAAAAATGTATGGAGGGCAAAGCACGCATTTGCCGCTTAAAGTGAATACGTCGGGAGTTATACCGCCAATATTTGCTTCCTCCATCATCATGTTTCCGGCAACCATTGCTCAGTTTATTACCCATCCGTGGATGCAAAATATATCCGCGATGCTGACGCCAGGTACGATCGTTTACAGTTTGATCTTTGTCGGGGCGATATTTTTCTTTTGTTATTTTTACACGGCAGTCATTTTCAATCCGGTTGACGTGGCAGACAATATGAAAAAGTATGGAGGTTATGTTCCGGGTGTTCGGCCGGGGGCAAAAACCTCAGATTACATTGATGATATTTTGTCGAAGATAACTTTTTACGGTGCGATCTACCTTTCTTTGATCTGTATTTTGCCGGATTATCTGATAAAATATTTCAACATTCCGTTTTATTTTGGTGGCACCAGTCTCTTGATTGTAGTGGGAGTTTCGTTGGATACCATGCAACAAATGGAGTCGCATCTCGTAATGAGAAATTATGACGGATTTATGAAAAAAGGGAAGCTGAAAGGCCGTCGGGGTTGATCCATGAGGCTTATCCTGCTCGGTCCGCCGGGGGCGGGCAAAGGAACCCAGGCCAAGATGTTGATGGAAAGATTCCAGATACCGCAAATTTCCACAGGAGATATTCTCAGGAAAGCGGTTCAGGAAGGTAACGAACTTGGGCGACAGGCAAAAATTTGTATGGATGCCGGGAGACTGGTTCAAGATGATGTTGTTATTGGCTTGATCAGAGAACGCATTGTAGAGAAAGACTGTCAAGGCGGGTTTATCCTTGACGGGTTTCCGCGAACCATTGTTCAGGCTGAAAAGCTGACGGAAACCTTGAAGGCAATGAACTTGTCGATTGGCGCGGTCGTTGACTTCGAAGTTGATAACGATGAATTGGTCAACCGGTTGACCGGACGCAGTACCTGCCCTGATTGTGGGGCCATGTTTCACAAAACGTCTCGCCCGCCTGTTAAGAGTGGTATTTGCGATGGTTGTGGAGGATCGCTCTACCAGAGGGATGACGACAAGGAGGAAACGATCAAAAAAAGGCTTGAGGTTTATCAGGACGAAACGGCTCCCCTGAAGGAGTTTTATCGAAAACAAGGCAACCTGAAAACTGCCCAGGGTTATGGGACGGTGGAGGAGATTTTCTCAAGGGTTTGCGACATGGTGTCTGAAATATGACCAAGGAAGATTCGATAGAAGTTGAGGGTACCGTATTAGAACCTTTACCCAATGCGATGTTCAGGGTTGAGCTTGAGAACGGGCATAAAATACTTGCTCATATTTCAGGAAAGATGAGATTGCACTTCATCCGAATACTCAGCGGAGACAAGGTCAAGGTGCAACTGTCGCCTTACGACCTGACCCGGGGGCGCATTACCTACAGGTACAAATAGGAAGAGATTATGAAAGTAAGATCATCAGTAAAGCCAATTTGTAAAAAGTGTAAAGTTATCCGGAGACAAGGAGTCATTCGGGTGATTTGTGAGAATCCAAAGCATAAACAAAGGCAGGGATAAGTATTCCCCTGAGGTTTTGAAAAGGAGAAATCGTGGGACGTATTTCCGGTATAGACATTCCAAGAGACAAGAGGACAGTCATTGCGCTGACCTATGTTTACGGAATCGGGAAATCCTCTTCCAGCAAAATCCTGAAGCAGGCTGAGATCAGCGAAGACACCCGTATCAAGGATTTGACAGAGGACGAGATTTCACGCATCCGATCAATTATCGATAAAGATTATGAAGTGGAAGGGGACCTCCGCCGTTCGGTTAATATGAATATCAAGCGGTTGATGGATATCGGGGCCTATCGGGGTTTGCGTCATCGTAGAGGGCTTCCCGTTCGTGGCCAACGAACTCATACCAATGCGAGAAGCCGGAAGGGACCTAAAAAGACTGTTGGTGCCCGTACGAAAAAATAACTGAGGAAAATGATTTATGGCTACAGATAAGAGTAAAAAAGGCGGGAAGAAGAAAAGTAAAAACGCTCCCGAATTGGGGGTCGCTCATATCCAGGCGACGTTTAATAATACCATTGTGACTATCGCTGACTTGTCGGGCAATGTCCTGTCATGGTCCAGTGCAGGGGCGCAGGGTTTTAAAGGGTCCCGAAAAAGCACCCCTTTCGCGGCTCAAGTTGCGGCGGAGAAGGCGGCAATCAAAGTTAAGGATATGGGAATGAAAAAACTGGAAGTTCATGTTAAGGGGCCGGGTTCCGGACGCGAATCCGCCATTCGATCACTGCAGGCCACGGGAATGGAGATTGTAGTCATTAGGGATAGAACACCAACTCCTCATAATGGTTGTCGGCCGAGAAAGCGCAGGAGAGTTTAATGTCAATCTTCAATTTGGGAGAGTAAGATTTTGGCAAGATATACAGGTTCTGTTTGCCGTTTGTGCCGACGCGAAGGCATGAAATTATTTTTAAAAGGTTACCGATGCGAGACCGCAAAGTGTGCGATTGAGAAGCGTGCATACGCTCCAGGTCAACACGGTCAGGGTCGTAAAAAGTTTTCTGAATACGGTCTTCAACTTCGCGAGAAACAGAAAGTTAAGAGAATTTATGGAGTGCTTGAAAAGCCGTTCCGTACCGCCTTTGCCCATGCTGAGCGCAAAAAAGGTATTGCCGGTGAGAACCTTTTGCAAAGTCTTGAACTGCGTATGGACAATGTAGTTTTCAGAATGGGATTGGCTCCGTCCAGAAATGCCGCAAGGCAACTGGTCCGACATAATCACTTCACGGTCAATGGAAAGAAGGTGAACATTCCTTCTTACATTTTGAGTAAAGGCGATGAGATAGCGCCTAGCCAGAAGAAAGTTGATAAATTTCCGATCAAGACCGCGTTGCAGAATATGAAAGATAAAAATCAGCCTCACTGGTTGGCATTTGATGTGGAGAGTAAAAAAGGTATTGTGCAGGACCTGCCAACGAGAGAGGACATTACCATTCCCATCCAGGAACAGTTAATCGTCGAGCTTTATTCTCGATAATGGCCCTTATTGTTCCTGAAAACTATTACAAACGTATTTTATTGACCACTTACCAGGAGGGCTGGAGGCTATATGTTTAACGCTCAAGGAATCGTTAAACCCAAACGCTTGGAATTCGAAAAGAACACGAAGACCGATGTGTACGGCAAGTTTTCTGCCGGGCCGTTCGAAAGAGGGTACGGAGTCACCATAGGAAACTCGCTTAGAAGAATGCTCCTGTCGTCTATAGAAGGAGCCGCTATCGTTGCCATCAAATTCGAGGGAATTTTTCACGAATTTTCATCCGTTCCCGGAGTTGTTGAAGACGTGACCGAGATCATTCTTAACCTCAAGCAAGTCAACCTTAAGATGGCTGATGGAGCTCAGGAGAAACGAATTCATTTAAAGAAAGATACACCAGGTAAGGTCTACGCTAAAGACATTACCAGCGATTCGCAAATTACAGTTCTTAATCCCGATCATCCGATTGCGACACTTGATAAGAACGGTAAGCTCGATATGGAGATGATCGTGCGTAATGGCAGGGGCTATGTTCCTGCAGAAAAGCAGGAGATAGAGGGGGAGTCGGTGCAAATGATTCCTGTCGATTCAATTTTTTCTCCTCTTGAAAAAGTTTGTTATCACATCGAGAAGACACGAGTAGGGCAATCCACCGATTACGATTTGCTGGTCATGGAGATGTGGACCAACGGAGGAATCACACCGGAAGATGGTGTCGCGCATGCCGCGAAGATCGTAAAAGATCATATGCAGATCTTCATCAACTTTGATGAAGAACCGGAACCGGTTCAGCCGCAGATAGACGAAAAGAAACAGAAAGTTTTATCCAACCTCTCCAAGAGTGTGGAAGAGCTGGAACTGTCCGTTCGTTCATACAACTGTTTGAAAAACGCCAATATCCAAACCATTGCCGAACTGGTTCAGAAAACAGATTCGGAAATGCTTAAAACAAGAAACTTTGGCCGCAAATCTCTGAACGAGATCAAGGAAATTCTCGAAGATATGGGTTTGCATCTGGGTATCAAGCTCGAGGAAGATGACCTGAAGCAAATCACCCAGGCCAGAAAGAAAAAAGAAGTCGAAGCCGACGTCGAGGTTTGACCGAGCTTAAAAGAAACATTAATTTCAGGAGTGATCCAGGGTCATGCGTCATTTAAAAGCTGGCAGAAAGCTAAATCGTACATCAGCGCACCGAAAAGCGTTATTCAGGAATATGGTGACTGCCCTGATTAGGCGGGAGCGGATTCGTACCACTTTGGCCAAAGCCAAAGAGTTGCGTGGAAAGGTCGAAAGGACCATTACGCTCGGAAAAAAAGGAACCTTACATGCTCGCCGTAACGCTATGAAATTGGTTGCCGACAAGGATTCCTTGAAAAAAATATTTGGTCCTCTTGCCGAGAGATATGCCAGCCGTCCGGGTGGGTACACTCGTGTCATTAAGCTGGGGCATCGGCTTGGGGATGACGCCCCCATGGCATTTATTGAGTTAGTGGATCGCGAAGGCGAAGCGGCGCCAAAGGCTCCTGTAAAAGGGAAAAAGCAAGCCAAGGCCCCTGCGAAGAAAGCCACTGCTGAAAAATCCGGCGATGCGAAAAAGAAAGTAGCGGATACCGCTAAGAAGAAAGATGAGGGAGAAAAGAAAAAAGCTCCCACAAAGGAGAAAAAGGAAACCAAGGCTCCTGCAAAGAAAAAAGAAGAGAAAAAAGGCAAAGACGAAAAAAAGTAAGCCTGCCTTAGGTTGGCAGCAAAAATCTCACCTGAAAAACATCACACACAATTCGGGCGTATGCCCGTTGGGTCTTGCTTGAACCTGAAGTTTGTGTTCTCCTTGATGTATTCCAGCAGATCATCATAGCTCTTGAAGTGATCGCTGAATCCATAATCATCCCCCGTGTACTCGCAGTTTTCCACACTGTGTTCTTTGCACAAGTAGGGACGGGTTTCATAAATCCCGCATTTATTGTCCGGGGTCAGGAAATTGCAACGGGTATGGATCATGATGTACCACTGGTTGCGATAGACATAGACCGACACCTTATCGTGAGCCAGTTTCCATAGCAGGCATTCATAATCCTTCCGGTCTTCAGGCTCGTCTATTCCAAAAGCAAAATAGTTACAGCAGAATGCAGGAAGACACTTTTCGCACTGATGCGTGTCGTCTCGCGGATTGTTGTTGTTTGCCATGAATGATTCCTTGTGATTTGTTAAACGGACTCCAGATATTTGTCATCGCTACGGGTAGCCATGCAGGTCCTCTACCGATTGGAAAGCCATTTTGCCGTCAAAACATCAGCAAGTCAATTGTGAACGTATAATTATTGCTCACGAAAGATTTTGTACATGGATTCTCTATTATCGAATCGGTACAGGCCTTCCTTTTGAGCGACGGTGATAGTTGCTTCCACCTCCTCATGGGTGATCTTGCGGTTTATTTCAGGATATTTCTCTGTGCCCACTTTGCCTGCCGGACGGTACTGAGACATGACATTGATATAGGTATGTGGAGAAACTTCCTGTGCGAGATGACGCATAATGTGGTGGGCATCTTTTACCGCATCGGGCATCACCAGGTGCCTGACCAGAACTCCGCGCCTGGCCAATCCATTTTCGTCAAAGACCAGATCGCCCACCTGCCGATGCATTTCTCCGATCACCTGTCGGGCCGCATCCGGATAGTCTTTCGCGATCAGGTATTTTTTCGCAAGGTCAGCAGACCAGTATTTGAAATCGGGCATGTATATATCCACCACCCCGTCCATTAAGCGCATACTGTCCATGGAATCATACGCACCAGTGTTGTAAACCAGCGGAATGCGCAGTCCCAACTGCACCGCCAGGGGTAAAGCTTCCAGAATTTGCGGGACGATATGTTCCGGTGTGACGAAGTTGATATTGTGGCAACCCTGTTTTTGCAGGTCGACCATCGTTAACGCGAGTTGCTCCGGTGTGACCTCGACTCCTTCTCCCTCTTGGCTGATGTCATGGTTCTGGCAGAACACGCACTTGAGGTTGCACATCGAAAAAAAGATCGTGCCGCTTCCATTAGTGTCTCGCAGACAATCCTCTTCCCCGAAATGAGGGAACGCGCATGAGACAATGGCGTGGCGTCCCGTTTTGCAGAGCGCCATTTCGTTTTCCAGACGGTTAACCTCGCAGTCCCTGGGGCAGACCTTGCAGTTTTGCAACAGTCTAATGGCCTCCCGTGAGCGGCGATACAACTCACCCGTTCGGAACAGTTCCATGTAGGCCGGTTCAAAATCCTCAGACCGGATGGTGAATGCGGGTGTGTCTTTGGACATGGTCTTTATAATTGCAAATGGTTTATAGTTAACAATAACACTTTTATATCCTGTTGATCCACAATGCGGTTATGCTCAGGGAGCGGCCTTCCTTTTCTACCCGCCCTTTCACGATGTAGGGGCCGCGGTCGTAAAGTAATGGACCGAATTGTTTGTAGGTTTTCGGAAACAGTGTCACCTCAAACGATGCGGTGGTATCTTCCAGCGTCATGAACTTCATCGGTTCATTTTTTGCCGTGCGTGTCCGCTTTGCGGTAACGAGCCAGCCCGCAAGAGTCACGATGCGTCCGGCGGATCGCGTAAGTTCCCGTGCATGGACCACGTCCTTGCCATTAATATCATACAAGGCCAGCAAATGGTCCGATACCGTCAGGTCCAGATGCTCCAGCTCGGCCAGCAGTTTTTCCCGGAGACCGTAGTCAGTCAACTTGAAGGAAACGCGAGGAAGCTCTGGTTGCGGGATTATTTTCTGCCTCGGCGTAAGCGCGAGGCAGTATTTCTTCCGGGCGTGGCCCGGCATTTTCCCATTCTTCAAAAATACCTTCAGTGTCCAAAGCATTTGCGGGCGAGAGGAGTCGAGCCCATCCAGCGCACCGCAACGGATGAGGGCGACTGCTCCTGGTTCGTCAATATCGGTTCGTGACAGGAAATCAACAAGAGAAGCGTATGGTTTTTCCCGTCTGTTTTTCAGGATGGAGTCGATGGTGTTTTGCTGGAGTCCCTTCACTTGCGAAAGTCCGATGCGGATGAACGCACCGTGTGCGGTGAATTCATCAAGACTGTGATTGACATGCGGTAGCAGGATGCCGATGCCCATACGCCGCGCCTCTTCAACATATGCGCAAGTGTCGTAGAATCCGCCCCGGTTGGACAGCACCGCCGCCATGAACTCAGCCGGATAATGTGTTTTCAGCCAGGCACTGCGGTACGATACCATTGCAAACGATGCGCTATGCGCCTTGCAGAACGCGTAACCCGCGAAGCTTTCGATCTGCCGCCAGATTTCAAGCGCGGTACCGGTTGCCACCCCGCTGTCGGCCGCGCCGGAGAGAAAGCGCCGACGGTATGTGTTGATGTTTTCCCAGTCGCGTTTTTTACTCATGCATTTACGCAGACTGTCGGCTTCGCCCAGGCTCATCCCGGCGATGATGTGAGCGACTTTAATCACATCCTCCTGGTAGATCATCACGCCAAAAGTGTCCTTGAGTATCGCTTCCATTTTCGGGTGCAGGTAAGTTACCGGTTCTTTGCCATTGTGGCGGTCGATAAAGGCTTTCATTATACCGCTGTCCGCGACGCCGGGTCGTATGATAGAACTGGCGGCGGTCAGCATGTCGAAGTCTCGCACTCCCAGTTTTTGCAGAAGGTTGCGCATCCCCGGCGACTCAATATAAAAACAGCCGACCGTATTTCCGTTCCATATCAGTTCGTGTGTTTTTTCATCCTGTGTCGAATCAATGCGATCAAAATCGATGCGTGCGCCGTTCTTCGTTTCGACGGCGGTCAATGTGTCCGCGAGCACGGCCAGTCCCTTTTGCGCCAGCAGGTCTATTTTTAGCAGTCCCATATCCTCGACCGGGTACATATCGTATTGCGTCACAACAAATCCTTTTGGCGTTTTCTGAAGTGGAATGCGGTCGGTGATGGGAAACGGGCTGATCACAATTCCGCCGCAGTGAACCGACACATGGCGCGGGAACCCCTCGACACGCTGAGCCAGAGCAACCATCGAACGATACGGCTCGTCTTCCAGCGGCAAGTTGCGGCACTCGGGAATGGTTTGCCGGATTTCATCAAGCTGGGAAATTTCGGCAGAGTGCGGGAGCAGGGCCGTGAAACGGTCGATTTCTCCCGCAGAGATGCCAATGGCTTTTCCCACTTCACGGAGTGCCGATCGACCCCGGAAATGAATGTGTGAAGAGATCAACGCCACATGGTCGCGGCCATATTTTTCGAACACATAATCCAATATCTCATCACGCCGATTCCAGGGGAAGTCGATATCGATATCCGGGTAGTCGGTTCGTTCCAGATTCAAAAATCGCTCGAAGTAGAGGTTGTGCCGTATTGGGTCAACCTCGGTTATGTTGAGGGCGCGGCACACGAGGCTGTTGGCGGCAGAGCCCCGACCCACAGTCGGGATGTTGCGTGCATGCGCTTCGCGAACGATATCCCAGACAATTAAAAAATAGGGAGCAAAATTCAGCTGGTTGATGATTCGTAATTCGTAACGGAGCCGCCGCGCCACCTCTGTCGGCACGGGGCCAGGGTAAAGCCGGGAGATTCCAGCACGGGCCAGTTTCCCAAGATAGGAAGAATGTGTTTCCCCGGCAGGTGACGCGAACGGAGGAAAACTTGCGGTGCCGATTGGGAGTGTAACATCGCATTGCTCCGCGATTGTGAGCGTGTTGCGAATGGCATCAGGAACGTGCTGGAATAAACAGGCCATCTGTTCAGGTGATTTCATCCATCCATCCGGAGAAGCAATTTCGTTCGGCGGCACAGAGTGGATGGTCGTATTCGTCCGGATCGCTGACAGGAGGAGATGTGTTTCCCGATCTTTTGGCTGACGGAAAAAAACGCGGTTAGTAGCGACTACCGGCAGATTATTGTCGCGGGCAAACCGCAAAATATGTCTGTCTGGTGAATACGTAAGCTCGGCATACAGGTTTTGGCCGCCGCGTTTCCGGGCGATGTGGTTCAGTAAACCCGGGTCCGGGCAAAGTACAATAACGTTGTCACTCAACATTGCGAGCTGTTCAGCCAGGGAAAAGTCAGGGTCAAGCTGACGGGCGGTTATGGTACGGCAGATTTCGCCGAATCCAGCGAGGTTTTTCGCTAGCACTCCTGTGCGGAGGGCGGACTCACCCAGAGGATGCAAGTTGAGCTCCGGTATCTTTCTCATTATTTCCTCAGGGCGTAGCCCTGTGAGTTCTGCGCCGAAGATGGGCCGGATACCCGCGCTCCGGGTCGCTCGATAAAATGCGACCGCGCCGTAGAGTCCGTTGGTATCCGTCAATGCCAGAGCTGGCGGTGCCAGAGCGGAGCATCCCACATCAACTGCCGCACGAATGATGTCTTCAATACGATTGGCTCCAGCGAGAAAAGAGTAGTTGCTGTGGCAATTCAGGTGCACAAACATAGGCGAATAAATAGCGAAAATATGAGGCAAAAAAAATGGCCTCAGTTGTTTTTACAGAGGTTAGCCAATCATACGTTAGAATCGGACAGGGGTCAAGCCGGGGGAGAAGTTTATAGGTTTAGGCGGATTACTTAAGATGGAGAAATCCCCGCCAGGGTGCAAGAAAAAACTATTGACAACTCAATGGGCAACCGATACATTGTCGGAGAACTCCAAAAGCTTCCTAATAATTAAATCCCTAAAACACCTAGAAAAGCTAGCACGCCTCAGTGTCCTGCACTGATTCCATAATATTAAAGATATCCAGAAACTGCGAATCTATCCTCTTTAAAAAAATCGAACGAAATAACCATCGCATAAAAATCTAAATCCAACCCAACTATCAACTCTCCACTAATAAAACCACGTCCATGAATATTGAAGATTTAAAATCCAAGACCATTTCCGAACTCACTAACATTGCAAAAGAACTCAAAATTCAAGGGCACAGTGGACTGCGCAAGCAGGACCTGATCTTTAAGATTCTTGAAGCCAAGACCGAAAAAGACGGTTTGATGTTTGGGCAGGGGGTTTTGGAAATTTTACCTGACGGGTTTGGTTTTCTCCGTGCCCCGACTTACAACTATCTGCCGGGTCCGGATGACATTTATGTATCGCCATCGCAGATTCGAAAGTTCGATATGCGTACCGGGGACACGATTTCCGGGCAGATTCGTCCGCCGAAGGAAAGTGAACGCTATTTCGCCCTGCTCAAAGTCGAGGCCATTAACTTTGAGAATCCGGGAAAAACAAAAGATAAGATTCTGTTTGATAACCTGACCCCGCTTTATCCTGAAGAGCGTATTCGCCTGGAAACGCCGAATGGCAAGGATTACAGCGCGCGTATCATGGATCTGATGACGCCGATAGGGAAAGGACAGCGCGGGTTGATAGTGGCTCCGCCGAGAACCGGTAAAACCATGCTGTTGCAGTCGATCGCGAACAGCATCAGCACCAATTTCCCGGAAGTCGTTCTCATTGTTCTGTTGATTGACGAGCGGCCTGAAGAGGTGACGGACATGAGCCGTTCAGTGAAAGGCGAGGTCATCAGTTCCACCTTCGACGAACCGGCACAGAGACACGTTCAAGTTGCGGAAATGGTGATTGAGAAGGCAAAGAGGCTGGTCGAGCATAAGCGGGATGTTGTCATTCTACTGGACAGTATCACGCGACTGGCCAGAGCCTACAATGCCATCGTGCCGCCAAGCGGCAAAGTCCTTTCAGGTGGTGTGGATTCCAATGCCCTGCAACGTCCCAAACGCTTTTTTGGCGCGGCCCGAAATCTTGAAGAGGGCGGTAGCCTGACCATCATCGCAACCGCACTGATCGATACCGGCAGTCGGATGGACGATGTTATTTTTGAAGAATTCAAAGGCACAGGTAACATGGAAATCGTTCTCGACAGAAAACTGGCCGAAAAACGAACCTTCCCGTCCATTGACATCAATAAGTCTGGAACGCGGAAAGAGGAACTCCTGCTACCCCCGGAAGATTTACAGAGAATATGGCTCCTGAGAAAAGTTTTGCTCCCTATGGGCATTCATGATACGATGGACCTCCTCCTGCAAAAGATGAAGGAAACAGAAACCAATTCAGAGTTCTTGTCGACTATGAACTCATAACGAGAGAGACTATGAAAGCAGATATTCATCCAGATTACTTTGAAACCAGTGTACGGTGTGCCTGTGGGAATGAGGTTCAGGTTCACTCTACCGTGAAAGATATTCATATCGATATTTGTTCACAATGCCACCCGTTTTATACCGGGAAACAGAAACTTATCGATACTGCGGGACGTATTGAAAAATTCAACCGCAAATACGGCAAGACCAAGGCTCCAGTAGCAGAAGAAAAAGCCGCCGCACCCGAATAGCTTCCCTCCCGCCCACTCCGGGCCTTTCGATGAGCTTGTCATTTTCGGTAAGCTCCTTATGATCCAAACAAGACTAACTCTCTAAAACCACCGCCCTCTCATGTTTGCCAAACTGGAAGAAGTCGAAAAACGATATGAGTTTTTGAACGAACGGATGAGTGACCCTGAAGTCATCGCCAGGCAGCCAGAGTTCCAGCAATACGCCCGCGAGCAATCTGAATTGACTCCGGTTGTCGGCGAGTTTCGCCGTTACAAAAAATTTCAGCATGAACTGGAGGGCAACGAAAAAATCCTGGAAGAGGAAACAGACGAAGAAATTCTGGCTATGGCGAACGAAGAGGCTGCTAAACTAAAAAAGCAGATGGCTGAGTCGGAGGAACGGATCAAAATAATGCTCTTGCCAAAAGACTCCCGCGATGAACGCAGTGTCATTATGGAAATTCGTGCCGGGACAGGGGGAGACGAAGCATCGCTGTTCGCCGCCGACCTGTTTCGTATGTACTCTCGTTATGCAGAGTCTAAAAAATGGGTAACAGAAATTCTGAGTCAGAACGAAACGGGCAAAGGTGGATTCAAAGAAGTCATCCTCAATATTCAGGGCAAGGGAGTTTACAGCAAATTAAAATATGAAGGTGGAACTCATCGGGTGCAACGGGTTCCAGAAACAGAAAGCCAGGGAAGGGTGCACACCTCGGCGGTTACGGTGGCCATTATGCCGCAAGTGGATGAGGTGGATATCAGTATCAATCCGAATGATCTTAAGGTCGATGTTTTTCGCTCCTCAGGTCCGGGTGGCCAAAGTGTCAATACCACTGATTCAGCGGTGCGCATCAACCATGTGCCAAGCGGTTTGGTCGTTACTTGTCAGGATGAAAAGTCACAACATAAAAACAGGGACAAAGCGATGAAAGTTCTTCGCGCTCGCCTGTATGATCTTGAGCAAAGCAAGCAACAGGATGAACTGGCTCGTGAGCGAAAAGAACAAGTCGGGTCGGGGGACCGCAGTGGACGAATTCGAACCTACAACTTTCCCCAGGAGCGAATCACAGATCACCGCATAGGACTCACTCTGCATAAACTCACCCTGATGCTTCAGGGCGACC
This sequence comes from uncultured Nitrospina sp., assembly GCA_913045445.1. GTDB lineage: Bacteria > Nitrospinota > Nitrospinia > Nitrospinales > VA-1 > Nitromaritima. The sequence continues at coordinate 51,105 of CAJWQP010000004.1, forward strand.
TGACCGAAATGATTGATGCGCTCATAGTTCATTATCAGGCAGAAGCTCTTAAAAAAAGCAACTGACCACCCAGGACAACCAATACAGCAGAGGAGCCAGCCATGAAAGCTTTTCTCGAATGGTCGATAGATCGTTTGACTCAAGCGGGGGTCGATTCGCCACGAATGGAGGCTGAAGTGCTTCTGGCTGGAGCTTTGGGATTTGGTCGCGAAGAAATTTACCGTAGGCCGGAGCGAATTCTCAATGAAGATGAAAAATCTGTTTCGCGCGATTTTGTGGGCCGTCGTGTGCGGCGGGAACCGGTAGCACATATTCTTGGACACCGGGAGTTCTGGTCTCTCGATTTTAAAATCACACCAGACGTTCTCATTCCCCGCCCGGAAACAGAAACCCTGATCGAAACCCTGCTGAAGTTGCAAGCTAAGTTGAACGCCGAAGCTTCGACAGGTCAAGTAAGGCGTTTGCTGGACATAGGAACCGGATCAGGTATCATTGCTGTGGTAGCGGCAAGGGAAATTACCGATTGCCGGGTGACGGCGACTGACCTTTCACCGGACGCACTGGTCGTGGCCAGAGAAAATGCTGATACGCATGATGTGTCCGATCAAATCAATTTTATACAGGGCGACCTGTTTGCCGAGGTCCCTGAAACGCTTTATGATTTTATTGTATCGAATCCGCCCTATATAGAAACCAAACGCCTGCCAGACCTCATGCCGGATGTGCGCAACTTCGAACCAACTGCCGCGCTTGATGGGGGTGTGGATGGATTGGATTTTTACAGGCGTATAATTTCCAAGGCATCGGATTATCTCAAAGAGGGAGGTGGGCTGGTTTTTGAAATCGGTGAAACCCAGGCCGAAGCGGTGAGCCGTTTGTTTTGCGCTGAAGATAAATATGAAACCGTAAATGTGACAAAGGACTATAGCGGGTATGACCGCGTTGTGTTCGCAAGGAAACGAACGAATGGATAAGATTATTATAGAAGGAAGCCAACGTCTCAAGGGTGAGTTGGAAATCAGCGGCGCTAAGAATGCGGTCCTGCCCGTCATGGCGGCAATGATTCTTACCGCCGGTTTGAATAAAATCACCGGAGTTCCCCGTGTTCGCGATGTGACTACCATGCTCCATTTGCTCAACGACCTTGGCGGTCGTACAGAAGAATTTGAAGAGGACCGCATCTCTCTTGATACGACAGATATAAACAATTACGAAGCGCCTTATGACCTTGTGTCTACCATGCGTGCGTCCTGCCTCGTGTTGGGTCCGCTTCTCGCACGATTGGGCAAAGCCAAAGTTTCGCTTCCAGGAGGATGTGCCATAGGCGCGCGGCCTCTGGATCTTCATATAAGAGGATTGGAAGCGATGGGGGCAGAGATCAAGCTTGAGAAGGGCTATATTTATGGCAGTGTGGAACGCCTTCAGGGGACAAGATATTATTTTGATACTGTTTCTGTCACTGGCACTGCCAACCTGATGATGGCCGCGACCCTGGCCGAGGGCGAGACGGTTCTGGAAAATGTTGCTAAGGAACCCGAGGTGGTATTTCTTGCTGATGTTCTAAACAAGTGTGGAGCAAAGATTGAAGGTCAGGGTACAGATATCATGGTTATACAGGGAGTTTCGGCACTGAAACCGATTGAATGCCGAATTTTTCCGGATAGAATCGAAACAGGTACCTACATGATCGCTTCCGCAATCACGGGAGGTGATGTTAATATTATTAACTGTATACCGTCTCAGGTTGAAACTTTGACTCTTAAGCTTCGGCAGGCAGGGGTTATTGTAGAAGAGGCCGCGACAAGCATCCGTGTGATTGGCGATGGACCGTTCAACGGGGTCAATTTAAAGACCCAACCTCACCCCGGATTCGCGACCGACCTGCAGGCTCAGTTCATGGCTCTAATGACACTGGCGCGGGGACAGAGTATTATTTTGGAAACCGTATTTGAAAACAGGTTCATGCACGCGGCGGAACTCAACCGGATGGGGGCGAACATAACCGTTCAGGGACACACAGCTGTTGTGAGCGGAGTCAAACGATTGAGCGGAGCGCCTCTGATGGCAACAGACTTGCGGGCAAGCGCCTCACTTGTGTTGGCGGCGCTGGCGGCCGAAGGAGAGTCCATCATCTCCCGTGTTTATCATATTGATCGCGGATACTTTGGCATGGAAAAAAAACTTTCACGGTTAGGCGCTAAAATCCGCCGTAAAAAATAAAAGAAATTATCCCAGAGAAAACCACCCCTGAACCTGAGGGCCATGGAAGATAACACCAAACTATCGCTGGACGAAGAAGAGATCTATCATATCGCGCTGTGGATGCCCAACTGGATCGGCGATGTTATTTTATCCCTTCCTGCGTTACAAAGCTTGCGCACACGTTTTCCCGGCACCCGAATCACCGCTATCGTCAGAGCTCCGTCTGACGAGTTGTTGTCGGGTTGCCCGGCGGTGGACAGTGTCATCCAGTTTCCCAGAAAGAAGGGAGATGGATATGTCAAGCAGTGTAATTACGCACGCGGACTGAGGAAATATCGCTTTGACCTGGGAATTATTTTTCCCAATTCACTGCACAGCGCCATGATGATGAAGCTCGCAGGGGCCAGGTTTCGTGTGGGCTATTCAACTGACGCACGCTGGCCTTTTCTCACCCATACTTTGCCCGTCACCAAGAAGGAAAGAAAAACCTCATACCGCGTCAATTATTTTCATAATATACTTTCGCCGTTGAACCCGGACCCTGTATCCAGTCATTATGACCCCATGTGGAAGCAGGAGGACGGGGTAGATACAGAGGAGACCTTGTTTAAAGTGGGGGTGGATAATAATGGTTTTTTGGTAACCCTTCATCCAGGAACCTCCAAACCTGAACGCGCCTGGCATGTAGAACGATTTGGCATACTTTGCCAGAAACTCATCAAACAGCATCGTATGAAGATCGTCCTTCTCGGCACTCAGAAGGAGAGGCCATTGCTTAAAAAGATCAGCGAGTTTTGTCCCGCAGGGATGACAACCATAGTTCCAGAACTCAATCTTCACGAAATCACTCAACTGATAGCTGTGAGTCGGCTGTTCATTGGTAATGACAGCGGGATGATGCATCTGGCATCGCTCGTGGGAACTCCGGTGGTCGGTATATTTGGTCCGGGGCATCCAGAAACGACAGGGCCTTTTCTCGCTTCCGAGAAACATGAAACGGTCACCCGCAATTATCCCTGTTCGCCCTGTCGTCAACGATTTTTCAATGAGTGCAAACCCTCGCCTCATCACAAACCCTATTGTCTGGAAGATATCAGCGTAAAAGATGTTTCCGAGGCGGTCGAACGCATCGTCAAGCGCCTGCAATTGCGATAACAAAGGTTTCCTTCCTGTTGACTAATGAGTGCAGCTGAGTCAAAATGACGCTTCAAGATGCCTTCGGTATCCGATTAAGGCTTTATTGAACTAAAAATCATTTATCCTTCCTGAAAAATATTCAAAAATTTCTTACAGAATGTTTGCGTTCAAACCTTATTGGACCTATTTTAATCCTGGAAGTTTCGATCAATAGAGGTGAGTTTATGTCTTATTGCCCAGAGTGTAGGGGGGAGTTTCGTTCAGAGATGGCGACCTGTCCGGAATGCGAGGTGACTCTTCAGGAAAAGCTGGCTGATGATCCGGTTAAAGAAGAAACTCTTGGAGTTGCGTTGACGGTGACTCAGGAGGAGAATGCTTATATCATTCGCGGTTTTCTGGAGAGTGAGGGCATACCCTGTCAGTTGGAGAACGTTTCATTTCATGCGGGTCCTGCGCCTGTGGGAGAGTTGACGAAGGTGCGGTTGTGGACTAAAAAAGAAGATGTCGAATTTGTTCGCCATTTGGTTGAGGATCACGAAAATTTTGCCACGTGTTCTGACTGCGGACATGTTGCTTCGGCTGAGGACACGACCTGTGATTTTTGCGGTGGAGAGTTTGATTAGGTGCTGGTACTTCCTGTTCCAATTCCAATCGTCCCGTTAGCTGAAGAAGCGAAAGCGGAAGATGAACCAGAGCGCGGCGACACCGTCTTTCCAGTTGATTTTTTTCCTTCCGAGTAGTCCCTGCCGCTGTATGAAACGGGAACTTCGTAAATGTGAAGTTTGTTGCGTGCGATTTTGATTGTGAATTCAGGTTCAAAACCAAAGCGGTTGCATTTAAGGGTAATAGAATCGAGGACGCTTCTTTTAAAAACCTTATAGCCGGTTTCCATGTCCGACAGGTTCAAATTGGTGAACATATTGGACAAGGTGGTCAGGAGCACATTGCCCAGGTAATGCCAGAAAAAAAGTACGCGATGCGGCTCTCCTAGAAAACGCAAACCATAGACGACATCGGCACGGCCATCACGTATGGGTTCCAAAAGTGCAGGATAATCTTTAGGGTCATACTCCAGGTCAGCGTCCTGAATGATTATGATATCGCCTTTTGCTTTGGCGAATCCCGCACGCAGGGCCGCTCCCTTTCCCTTGTTTCCAGGTTGGTAGACGACTGTATATCCTTCCCGTTCTTCATATTCTTTGAGAAGGTTTCGGGTGCCATCGGTCGAGCCGTCATCAATGATTATGATTTCTTTTTCCATGTCCATCGCTTTCACGCGACGGGTGACTTCGCAAAGTGTTCCCTTTTCGTTATAAACTGGAATAACGATGGACAGTTTCACGGTGGGTTGAACTCTAGAAAAGGGTGTAAATAAATGGCGCCACAGCGCTTCCCTCTGTCATGACAATGAGCAAGCCCATCATTAGAAGAAGGAACACGATTGGACCCAGCCACCATTTCTTGCGGGTCTTTAGAAAATCCCAGAACTCGGAAAGTATGGAAATTTTATTCTCTTGTTTGGTAGGGTCTTCCACTGAATCTCCTGTGTATATCGCTGTGGATTTTACATTATTGAGAGTCTAAAGTCCATTGCCTGCCATAGGGTTCACAGGCCACGCTCTAATGGGGGTTGGCAGTTATTTAAAGGAAACCTGCTCCTCCTGGTTGAATATGTTGCGGAATAGCAATGGAATTTTCAAAGGGTCAGGTAGATTCTTTGAAAGTGTACTTACCTCGAACGAAATCGACGACAATTTTTGTTCCCAACGCAAGTTCACCAGATATTATTTTTAATGAGATCGTGTTTTCTATCTGGTCTTCGATCAGGCGTTTGAGCGGACGCGCCCCGTAAATTTCACTGAATCCGTCTTTAGCGAGGCGATCTTTGGCTTTGTTGGAAACTTCTATGCTCAGGTTTTTTTCTTCGAGACGATTGTTGAGGTTATTGATCATCAGATCGACTATCTGACGCAGTTCTTCCGGAGTCAGGTGATGAAAGACTATGAGGTCATCAAGTCGGTTAAGAAATTCAGGCTTGAAAAATTTCTTTGATTCGCTCAGGACCAAATCTCTTGTTTTGCTGTAATCTGTTGTCATTTTATCTGATGAAAATCCAATGGCTGTATTTTTTTCCGAAATGGATTTCGACCCGATATTGGATGTGCCTATGATGATGGCATTTTTGAAGCTCGTTACTCGCCCGTGCGCATCTGTCAATCGTCCATCGTCAAGTAGCTGAAGCAGGATGTTGAAAACATCGGGGTGAGCCTTTTCCAGTTCATCCAGCAGGATGACGGTGTAGGGATTGCGTCGAACTTTTTCTGTGAGCTGTCCTCCCTCGTCATAACCCACATAGCCGGGTGGTGAACCTATGATTTTTGAAACAGAGTGTTTTTCCATATACTCCGACATATCCAGTCGGATAAGCCTGTTCTCGTCATCCAGCAAAAATTCTGCAAGGGCTTTGGCGAGTTCTGTTTTGCCGACACCTGTTGGCCCCAGGAAGAGGAATGTCCCGATGGGTTTGTGCTTTTCTTTAAGGCCTGCCCGATTGCGCCTGATGGCGTTGCTCACAGCAATGATTGCGTTATCTTGACCAATAACCCTTTTATGCAGGTTGTCTTCCATCTGTGTCAGTTTTTCCGCTTCTGTTTCCATGATTTTATCGACCGGTATACCCGTCCATGTTGCAACGACTTTGGCAATGTCATCCGGCGTGACAGACACATCAACATCTGCCATATCCGTTCGCCATTGATTTTTTTCACTGGCGATGGTTTGCTCAATTTCAAGGATTTCCTGCCTGATTTGTGCGACTTCTTGAAAATTTTGTTCGGTGAAAAGTGCTTTTTGTTTTTGGAGTAACTCGTTCTTCTTGTTTTCGAGTTTACGAATGACGGGAGGGATGTGGCTTAGCATAAGATGTTTTTCAGACCCCGCTTCATCGAGCAGATCAACCGCTTTATCTGGAAGCGCTCGATCGGTGATGTGTTTTTCAGAAAGTTTTGCCGCCGCCTGAAGGGCTTCGTTTTGGAATTTGATAGAGTGATGTTGCTCGTATTTTAGTTGCAGTCCGGTAAGTATGTTAAGTGTTTCCTCAATGGAAGGCTCCTGAACCAGAATGGGTTGGAACCTGCGGGCAAGAGCTTTGTCTTCTTCAATATTTTTTTTATATTCATCCAGGGTGGTGGCCCCTATGCATTGGAGTTGTCCTTTTGACAGCGCGGCTTTGAGCATATTGGATGCGTCAACGCCTCCGGCTCCCGCACCTGCGCTGACGATGGTATGAAGTTCGTCGATGAAAAGAATAATGCTGCCATGAGCAGATATGATTTCATCTTTAACGGCTTTCATACGCTCTTCAAATTCGCCGCGCATTTTAGCGCCAGCGATTATCTCCGACATCTCCAGCATCTTGACCCGTTTATTCATCAAAGAGTTTGGGACCTCCGCTTTTACAATTCGCTGAGCCAGTCCCTCCACGATGACGGTTTTCCCCACACCCGGTTCGCCGATGAGTACCGGGTTATTCTTTTTTCGGCGGGAAAGGATTTGAATGATGCGGCGGATTTCTTTTTCTCGTCCGACAACCGGGTCAAGGTCTCCACGTCGGGCCAGGTCGGTCAGGTCGGTGGTGTACTGACCAAGAATATCCAGCTTGCCCTCGGCATCTTTCTCGTTGATGTTTCTTCCACCACGCATGATTTCAAACTCTTCGCGAACTTTGGAATACTCGAGTCCGAATTTTGCGAGAACATCCGAGACGTGCCCCGCACGCTTATCAAATAAAGCAAGGAACATGGAACCAAGGCCGATGAACTTGTCCTCCAGTTTTTTCGATTCCTGAAGAGCGATTTTGAAGCAAGCTTTTGTTTCGGCAGATAATTGAATTTGCTGGATGGTGTTTCCTTTAAACTTCGCCTGGTTTTCCTGGTCGGCAAATATTTTTTCAAGAATCTGGATGCTTAGATTCTTGTTTTCCGGGTAAGACGTTTCGATAAGTTTGGAGATCATCGAGCCTTCCTGTTCGAGTAATCCGATCAGGATGAAGTCCGGGGTGAGGAGGTTCTGGTGCAGGTTTACCATTTCGACCGATCCTACATTCAAGGCTTCAATAACCTTATCTGTGAAATAGCGAATGTACTGCTGTAACATGACCTCAGGATTCTCCTAACAAAACATTGACATGCTCGTGAACGGACTCAGCCAGGGCTGTATGATTGTATCCGCCTTCCAGCATGGACAGGAGTCTGCCACCGCAAACTTCTTTAGCTACTTTTAGTATCATCGCAGTCATTTTACCATAACCTTCCGAAGAAACTCTCATTTGTCCGAGCGGGTCGTCTGCATGCGCGTCGAATCCGGCGGAAATGATAATCAGGTCGGGTTTGTAACTTTGAATTTCTGGTATAAGTTTATTTTCTATTATATCCAGATAGGTCTGGTCGCCGTTAAAAGCATCGAGAGGAAAATTGAGCGTTGAACCCAGGCCATCCCCGGTTCCCGTTTCATCTTTGTTCCCGGTACCTGGATAAAACGGATACTGGTGGGTACTGCTATAATAGACGGATGGGTCAGAGTAAAAAGAATTTTGCGTTCCGTTGCCATGATGGACGTCCCAGTCAAAAATGAATACCCGGTTGAGTCTGTGTTCTTTAATCGCGTAACGAGCGGCGACCGCGACATTGTTGAACAGGCAGAATCCCATCGCCCGATCTTTTTCGGCATGGTGTCCCGGTGGGCGGACTGCTGTGAACGCATTATCCACTTGCCCTGTTATAATCTGGTCAACAGCAGTTATGCCAGCGCCCGCACTGAGAAGTGCGGCGTCCCAGGAATCAGGGCAAATAACTGTGTCGCCGTCCAGATTGCGTGTCCCATTTTGGCAACTGTCGCGCACATGGTCGATGTGGCCGGAGTCATGGTTGGCGGCAAGCTCATCATCGGTGGCACGTCTCGGTTCCGGAAAAATCAGATGTGGATGTATTTTAGAGGATTCGATTTTTCTTTGTATGGCTTCCAGTCGACCGGGATTTTCTGGATGCGGTTCGGTATCGTGTTTCAGATATTGAGGATGAGAAATGAATCCAGTTTTGTTCATGGGATTGTATATAGTGTCGCCCTGAGCTAGTGGTATTTGACCTTTGCACTGGCTATCCAGCACGAGCCTTTTTGCCCCGAAGGGGTATGTCGAAGGGTGTACTTGGACAGGCTCAGTACGCCAGATTTGTAATAAAGTTTCCGATAATCAAATTATAGTGTGAATAGGGACCAAAGTCCATGACCACTAAAAGCAGACTTGAAAATTTGCGCCATGTCGTCAATTAAAGAAAAAACCCTGCATATAGAACGTTTCTCACGCGAATTGGGATTCGATGGTTTCGGTGTGACTGAACCGGGAACGGGCAAGTCTGCGGAAAGGTATAAAGAGTGGCTCAATCAGGGCTATGAAGGTGAAATGACCTACCTGAGCCGCAATGTGGAAAAGCGATCTGATATGAATTTGATCGTTTCCGGTGTGAAGTCGGTTGTCTGCTTGCGAACAAATTACCTCACTGCCGACAAGGACATGGCATTTACCCATGATGTCAACCGGGGTGACATTTCGCTCTACGCGCTCAATGAAGATTATCATGATGTGTTGGCCCAACGGCATCGCGCTTTGGAACAGAAAATCAAGGAAGAGTTTGATGGGTGCCAGACCAAAGTTTACATCGATACCGGTCCCGTTCTGGAAAAACCGCTGGCACAGAATGCGGGGCTGGGATGGATTGGTAAACACACAAATTTGATCACCGAGGGGGCGGGCTCCTGGTATTTTCTTTCTGAAATTCTGGTGGATGCCGTGTTGGAAACTTCGGAACCCGCGTTGGACCATTGTGGAACTTGCGGAAGTTGTATCGATATCTGCCCCACGAACGCGATAGTGGCTCCTTATGTTCTGGATTCGCGGAAATGTATTTCTTATCTGACCATCGAGTTGAAAGGTGTGATTCCGCTGGAGTTCAGGAAAGCCATGGGCAACCATATTTATGGATGCGATGACTGTCAGATCGTTTGTCCGTGGAATTCGTTCGCGGTGAAGACCGATGAAGAGGCGTTTCATGAGCGAACGGAAACCCGCCAGCTCATTGAGCTACTATGTATGGATGATGAGGCATTCCGCAAACGGTTCAGGAAGAGTCCGGTCAAGCGGACCAAGCGTAGAGGGTTGTTGAGAAATGTGGCGGTGGCTCTCGGAAACTCTGGGAATCCCTCTACCGTCGCCCCGCTGACAGACGCGCTTGCCGATCATGAACCGCTCATTCGCGCCCACTCTGTGTGGGCCCTGGGCGAACTGCTTGGCGCACAGGCCCTGGCAGTTCTTGACGCGAATCTGGCGGACGAAACGGAAGATTGGGTCATCAACGAGATTCGGCTGGTACGTGAGGCTTATAGTTGACGGGAGCAGTAAAAAGCAATTGCGTATCGCCGGTCACCTGCCTATAATCAACGGATTATTCCACCCCATTTATAAGAGAAACATGACACAAGAAAACGAATTTAGGTTTTTGAAGGCATGCCGTGGCGAAGCCACCGATGTAACCCCCATCTGGTTTATGCGTCAGGCGGGACGCTATATGAAAGCTTACCGCGACCTCAAGGAGAAATACACGTTTCTGGAAATGTGTAAAAATCCGGAACTCGCCGCAGAGGTTACCCTGCAACCGCTGGATGTTCTGGGCGTTGACGCGGCGATCATCTTCGCAGACATCCTGTTGCCGCTTGAGCCGATGGGAACCGGGCTGGAGTTTACGGCTGGGGATGGACCCGTCATTCCGCGTCCGGTCAAAGGTATGAAGGATATTGAAAATCTGCGCCCGGTCAATGCTGAGGAAGATCTAGGATTTGTCGGCGATGCGATTCATGAAGTGCGAAAGCAGATTTCCGGGAAAATGCCACTCATCGGATTTGCCGGCGCTCCGTTTACCTTGTGCAGTTACATGATCGAAGGAGGCAAGTCGAGAGATTTTAAAGACACCAAGCTTATGATGTTTGAAGCGCCTGAGATGTGGGATTTGTTGATGGACAAGGTATGCACCATGCTAATCGATTATCTGAAGATGCAGGTCAAGGCGGGAGCGCAGGCTTTGCAGATTTTTGACAGTTGGGTCGGATGCATGAGTCCGCAGGATTACGAAAAATATATTCTGCCACACACTAAAAGGATTATCAGCGGACTGAAAGACACGGGTGTGCCGGTGATCAATTTCAGCACGGGAACCTCAACGCTTTTAAATATTGTTTCCAAAGCGGGTGGCGATGTTGTCAGTTTTGATTGGCGAATCAACCTTGATGACGCGTGGGACCAGATTGGGCATGACCGTGCGATCCAGGGCAATCTCGATCCGGTACTTCTGTTCGCGCCCATACCTGTCATCCGTGAGCGGGTGATGGATGTTATGAAGCGGGCGAATGGGCGACCTGGCCATATCTTCAATCTCGGACACGGCATTCTGCAACACACACCAGTGGACCACGTTAAAGCAGTAGTCGATATGGTCCACGAATATAGCAATGAGTGAAAGCTTTCAATCCACCGGTAAAACGGCGGTCATCCTCATGGCTCACGGCGCACCCACCTGCGTCGATGACATTCCTCTTTACCTGAAAAATATTCGCAGTGGCACCGAATCCTCTCCCGAAGTCATCCAGATAATTCGCGACCGCTACGAAGCCATCGGCGGCAGTTCCCCCTTGCTGGAAATCACCACGGGACAAGCCGCGGAATTGGAGAAATTTCTCAATCAGGATGGAGGAAACTTTAAAGTTTATATCGGGATGAGAAACTGGAGTCCATATATCAGAGATGCCGTCAAGCAAATGGTGGCAGACGGTGTCGAGCGGGTCCTTGCTATGTGCCTTGCCCCTCAGTACAGTACCTGGAGCACCAAACTTTATTTCAACGCGCTCAACAACGCGTTGGACGAACATTCAGCAGGATCCCTGCCGGTTCAGTTCATAGGGACCTGGGCGAATCAGCCCAGCCTCATTGATGCGTTTGTGGATCGGTATGACAGCGCCATGGAAAAAATGCGCGCGCAGGGACACGACAAGGTCCACACTATTTTCACCGTTCACAGTATTCCCGCCGAATCGCTTGAGTACGGCGATTTTTATGATAAAGAATACGACAGCACAGTTAAAGCGATTGTAGAGCGCGTCAAACCCTTCCGCTGGTATCAGGCTTATCAGAGTCAGGGAATGATCCCGGTCCCCTGGCTGGGTCCGACTGTGGAAGACACCCTCGACCGTATCGCCCGCCTCGGTTCCAAACCCGTTCTTATTGTTCCAGTCGGTTTCGTCTGCGACCACATCGAAATTTTATATGATATCGATATTGAATTCACCAAACACGCAGAATCCAAAAAGTTAAAACTGTTCCGCACCGAGTCACTCAACCACTCACCTCTTTTCATAGAAGCTCTCGCCTCTGTCGTATGGGAGCATTTGGTTTAGCATTTCATGAGTGTCACTCCTCTTTTAGATAAAAATTTCTTAATTTAATTTTAATCTACCTTTAATTCAGATTGCGGATCGCGATGTTATTCTTTTTTACACGCAAAATTTGTTTGTCTAATTTATTGAGGAAAATTGTAATGAAGAATGTACGTATCTGGATCAAAAGTAGTCTGTTGCTTGTGGCAATTCTAGCGGTGGTTTTTGTAATGGCTGGTTCCGGCGCGGCGAACTCTGGCATTGCCAGCGTGGGAAAACTGTGGACTGAGAAATCGGCTGTCACCAGTTCAAAAATTTCTCCGATGGGGGGGACATTGTTCCGTAATCTGGCAGAGCAGTTGAGTCCGGCTGTGGTGAATGTACGGTCTTTGAAAAAAGTCACTCGAATGTACGGTGATTTTCCTTTTGCACCACCGTTTGGGATTCCTCCACAAATGAGACCTCATGGCATGAACCCCAAGGGCCCTGACAAGTTCCGGCAACGGGGTGAAGGATCGGGATTCATCATTCATGAAGATGGTTATATTTTGACCAATGCGCATGTGGTTGAGGGATCAGATTCTGTACAGATTGCGTTATCCAGTGGTGGACTGTTCAAGGGCAAGTTGGTTGGGCTGGACCGCGTGGCGGATCTGGCTCTCATCAAGATAGACGCGCCTGTTCCGCTGCCGGTGCTCCCACTTGGGAAGTCGGCAGATATGAAGCCGGGCGACTGGGTGATGGCTATTGGGAGTCCGTTTGGACTGGACCTCACGGTGACTGTGGGTATCGTGAGCGCGAAAGGCCGGTCGCTAGGCGCGACGCCTTATGATGACTTCATTCAAACCGATACACCGATCAATCCGGGCAACAGTGGTGGTCCTCTCATCAACACTCAGGGCGAAGTGGTGGGCATCAACACGGCTGTCTTGCAGATGGGGCAGGGGCTAGGTTTCTCACTGCCCATCGACCTGGCGAAAAAACTGGTGCCTCAGCTTAAGGCGAATGGCAAGGTGACTCGCAGTTGGCTTGGGGTGTCGGTGCAGGATATCACCCTGGCGAATAAGGAATCGCTGAACCTGATGGTTGACCGGGGGTCGCTGGTCAGGGAGGTGGTTGCGGATAGTCCGGCTTACAAGGCGGGACTGAAAAAGAACGATGTGATCGTTGAGTTCGACGGTCAGGTGATCAGCAGTTCGAGAAAACTTCCCAAGGAGGTCGTTTATGCTCCCGCAGGTGAAAAGGTATCTCTGACGTTGGTGCGCGGAGGAGAAACTTTGTCAATAAATGTGATTCTCGAACCTTTTCCAGAGCAAGTGATGAGTTAGCTTGGATAGGGGTATGAACCAAAAGGCAAAGAATGGCCTTCGGCCGTATATATTTCCCTCACCCCATCTCTCTCCCCCCTGAAGGGGGTGTTCCAGCCTCAATGGGGAGAGGGAGAAAATAGCCCTTTCTCTTCCCGAAGAGAGGGTTAGGGGAAAAATTTTGACCTTTTCCTCATCTGCAAAACAGGGTAAGTTGTAGCGGTTGTTGAGCGGCGTTTTTTCGGTGCGTTCGAAAGAGCGCCGTTCCTTTTTCAATCGGCTATAAAAAAGTAGATCCACGTTCATGAATCTTGAATCATTAAACCCTCAACAATTAGAAGCGGTGCAGCACAACGAAGGCCCCCTGCTGGTTATCGCGGGTGCGGGTTCGGGAAAGACACGGGTCATCACATCGCGTATCGCGTATTTAATACAACAGGGTTTGCATTCTGATAACATTCTCGCGATCACTTTTACCAATAAAGCCGCTGGTGAAATGAAGGAGCGCGTGCGAAATATGCTCGCGGGGGGTGGTGGGTTTTCTCCCTGGATAAGTACATTTCATTCTTTTTGCCTGAGACTGCTAAGAAAACATATCGATGTGCTTGACTACCCCAGAGAATTTATAATTTACGATGCGGGTGACCAGTTATCCCTGATCAAGCAGTGTATGAAATCGGCTGATATCAACACGGATGCGTTCACTCCCAAATCATTACTCAATCACATTAGCGGATTTAAAAACGAATTTCTTTTTCCCGCTGATATCAATACGGACGACCTTCCTTTTGGCGCAAAAATGAAAGCCGCCGAAGTGTATCCTTTTTATCAGGCGGGATTAAGAAAAAGCAATGCGTTGGATTTTGATGATCTGCTGATCATGGCGGTGCGCCTGCTTAAGGAATCGGAGCCAATACTGGACCGATACAGCAATCAGTTCCGGCAAATTCTGGTTGATGAGTTTCAAGACACTAACGCAACGCAGTATGAACTGGTCAGAATGCTTGCGTCTAAACATGGGAATGTTTGCGCGGTGGGCGATGATGACCAGAGCATCTACAGGTGGCGTGGGGCGGATATTGAAAATATTTTAAATTTTGAAAAGGATTTTCCGAATGCCTGCGTGATCAAGCTGGAGGAAAACTATCGTTCGACCCAGAGTATTCTGAAAGCCGCCGCCGGGGTGGTGGCGGAAAATCATAACCGTAAAGAAAAAACCTTGTGGACTCAGAACGGGAAGGGAGAACCCATTATCTACTATCGTGCTGAAGACGAGGGAGATGAAGCCCGCTCGGTATGCGAGCGCATTGTGAAGCATAATCAGGAGGAAGGTGTTTTGTTCAACGACATGGCCGTACTCTACCGAACCAATGCGCAGTCCCGTGTTATGGAAGAGGCTTTGCGGGGATCGGATATTCCCTATCGGCTGATTGGCGGATTCCGCTTTTATGAGCGCAAGGAGATTAAAGATGTGCTCGCGTTTGTGCGGGTGATTATCAATCCCTCGGATTCCGTTTCGCTCCGTCGTATCATCAACGTGCCCACTCGTGGGATTGGTAAGACTTCTCTGGAAAAGGTAGCCGCATACAGCGAGGGCAGGGGGCTGACTCTTATGGACGGACTCCGGCAGGCGGGCCCTGCTCGAGTGGTTGCATCTGGGGCGGCGAATAAGATTTCACATTTCCTGGAGATAATGGATGGGTTACGCGCGGTCTATGAAGACGGCGCGTTGATCGACTTTTTTCATGAGGTCGTTGAGCGCACGGGTTACGC